>JAGHUD010000024.1 GCA_018065005.1 Candidatus Physcousia equi | reverse complement strand
GCGTCTTCTGCTCGTCGTAGTGAAAGCTTCGTGGTGCGCCCATCCAACCTTGTCGCACGACGATGTCGTTCTTTTTTATATTATAATAATAGGTAAAGCCGATGGCGTCCTTGACATTCAAGTTCACCTCGCCCGACCACAGGACACCATCTTGTGTTTCGAGCAGAAAACTGCGCTTGAGGTTGGCACCCTTGGCGCGACGGATGTCAAACTCCGCCGTCACGACTTCTCCCCAATTCGTACGATAATCGATTGATAATTCTATTTTCATGTGGTATTTGGTTTTTCGTGACAAAGGTACACAGAAAATAGCACTTGGGCAAAAAAACGTTAAAAAAATTTGGTGACGCTAAAAAAAAACACTACCTTTGCAGCACAATTTCTTGGAACAAAATATCACATAAAGCCGCGCTGGTTGGACTGGGATACTCATCAATTAAATCTGAAAACCGAGACAGCTTACGCTATCCAATGGCGGGCCACGCCTCAGCAATGAGGTAGCCTCTCTGATGGGAGGTCGGTGGATTACAAAGGTTAGCGGGCACTCAAATCTTGTCAATCGGAGTTTCATCGCATCACCAGCGCGGCGCTTTTTTCTTATGCGACAGAAAATACTTTTTTTTCTATACCTCGCCATCCTCATCCTTCCTAATATCTTGCTTTGCTACACCGAAAGCATCACGCCATGGGGTAAGGTGGCGCTCGTCATGCTCCCACTGGGCATCTATTGGCGCATCATGAGCATCAGCCGCAAGGTGAACAAGACCTACTTATGGATGTTTCCCATCCTCTTTTTGGGTGCCTTCAACATCGTCATCGGGTATCTGTTTGGCAAGGGTGTTGTGGCTGTGGACATGTGGCTCAACCTAGCTACTACAAGCGTGGGAGAAGCTTCTGAAATGCTCACACAAATCTATCCTGCCGTCATTGCCGTATGCATCATCTACCTACCCACCCTGACCTATGCAATCTGGAGACGCAAGAAGGAGCCGTTCCTTTCAACCATCTTCCTTAGGCTGCAACGCCGCGTCTCCTACGTGATCATGGGCATCAGCCTGCCCATACTCATGATAGCGATGCAAAGCGACCGCTATGCTTTTCTCGACGACATGTTCCCCGTGAATGTCTGCTACAACTTCAAACTGGCTGTGGGACGAGAAATTGCCAGCATGCGCTACACGGAGACCTCCAAAGACTTTAAGTTTGACATCACGGCAAGCGACACATTGCCTGAGGTCATAGTGATGGTGATCGGTGAGACCTCACGCGCACACAATTGGCAGATCTGTGGCTACGAAAGACCGACAAACCCCGAATTGTCCAAGATGCCTGATGTGGTGGTCTATCGCGACTGCATGTCACAAAGCAACACTACACACAAGTCTGTGCCCATCATCCTATCGCAAGCCTCGGCAGAAGACTTTGACACATTGCTCTACTCGAAAGGCATCATTCAAGCCTACAATGAGGCTGGATTCAGCACGGTCTTCTTGAGCAACGAACCGCGCAACCATTCCTTCAACGACCACCTGGGCGAGGAAGCAAAACAGATCCTATTCCTAAGAGACAGCCTCTCGGGCGACCCCAAAGACACGCTCCTTCTGCCCATCTTTGAACGACACCTCAAAGAAAGCCCCAAACGCACACTCATTGTGGTTCACACCTACGGTTCGCATTCCACCTACGACGAGCGCTACGACCGCTCACAGGCTTATTTCCAGCCAGACGACATCGTGAAGGCGACAAAGGAGTACAGGGACGTGCTCGTGAATGCCTACGACAACACCATCCGACTGACCGACCATCTCCTGGCTTCATTCATCCGACAGCTGCAAGCTTCCGGACGTCCTGCCGCGCTGCTCTACATCAGCGACCACGGAGAAGACATCTTCGATGACGACCGCAACATCTATCTTCATGCCTCCCCCTCGCCTTCCTATTGGCAACTGCACGTGCCACTCATCGCATGGACCAGCAAAGAGTACACGGCGGCGTATCCCGAAAGAGTGCAGGCCATACACAAGAACAGACGTCTTGCTGTGCAAAACGACTGCATCTTTCACACACTCCTCACATTGGGAGGCATTCAGACGAAGTATGCGAAGCCGGAACTGTCCATCGCATCACCACAATTCAAGGAAAAGACTCAACGCAAATACCTGACCGACCACAACAAGCCCGTGACGTTCGACCGCTGTTTCATGCAGCAAGATTTTGATGCGATGAAAGAACACGGCATTCGAACTCACTAACCCGAACATAAGCCAATGGAAAACATCATGAGCCAAAGTCTTTTGGTGCTCTTAATCGCACTGAATCTTGTCAGTTTCATCACCTACGGAATCGACAAGTGGAAAGCACGCCACAAGAGATGGCGCATTCCCGAATCCACCCTTCTGCTGCTCGCAATCGTTGGTGGCTCCATCGGTGCATGGATGGGAATGCGGGTGTTCCACCACAAAACGCTGCACAAGAAGTTCCGCTATGGCGTTCCGTTCATCATCCTGCTTCAGCTTGCTGCTGTGTCGTATTTCTGCCACCAGAATTTCATCTGACGCCCACAAGCTGACACGGCGACGCCACTCGACGGCATGGGACTATCTGGGTATCTCTACCACTTCCAGATCAGCGAAACTGCCCTTATCCACTGTAAAACGAACGAGTGTGCGCACTTGGTGCCACCCTTGCAAACCAGCAGCCCCCGGATTTATGTGAAGCAGACCGAGGCTTGAGTCGTACTGCACCTTCAAAATGTGGGAATGACCAGAAATAAAAAGCTTGGGAGGACGTGCCCGGAGTAGAGAACGGATGTGCGCATCGTATCTGCCAGGATAGCCTCCAATGTGGGTCATCAAAACGTCTGCCCCTTCGCAGTTCCACCTTAGCTTTTCTGTGAAAAGACGTCGGGCATCCCCACCGTCACAATTTCCAAACACGGCACGGAAGGGACGAAACTCCTGCAAGCGCATGGCCACTTCGAGCGAACCGATGTCGCCTGCGTGCCATATCTCGTCGCACGACTCAAAATGCTTCAGATAGCGATCGTCCCAATAACCGTGGGTATCGCTCAGGAGTCCTATTCTTTTCATTTAACAAGAAACCAAGGGTTGTGCAAATCAGGCTTGTTGTAGCAAAGAGGCACGAGCTCCTCTCCTGCGGCAGAAGGAGCATCACAGCCTGGGTGCCATGCGTAGCAGCAGCGACCGGCAGCACGCACTATGGCATCTGCCGCAGCTGTGTCCCATTCCATGGTTGGAGCAAAACGTGGATAGACGTCGGCTGTTCCTTCTGCCACCTGACATATTTTGATACTCGAGCCTGATGAGATGGTGCGTACGACTTCATGCTCTCGCTTCATCTGTTCTATGAAGTCGGAGGTTTCGGGAGAAAGATGCGAACGCGACGCCACGATGACAAAATCGCAGTGTTGGGCTTCAGGCAGCGGAAGCTCTTGGAAATGCTCCACTCCAAGGAGTATGCGCGAGGCCTTCTGAGAGAGCTTTGGCACTCGATCTGCCCCAGACATGTAGAGACGGTCTTGAACGGGCAAATAGACATAGCCACGCGTCGGAACACTATTTTCGATAAGTGCTATGTTTACTGTAAATTCCCCGTTTTTGTTGATGAACTCCTTTGTCCCATCAAGAGGGTCAACAAGCCAGAAACGTTCCCAATGGCAACGCTGCTCATACGCTGTGTCTACACCCTCTTCACTGAGGATGGGCAACCCCGACTTCTCCAGGTGTTCACAGATGATTGCGTGCGCAGCTTTGTCTGCCTTTGTGAGGGGAGAATTGTCACTTTTACGCTCCACACCGAAGTCTTGTGCAGGATCGTTGTAGATATCCAAAATAGTCTTGCCCGCCTTCAAGCAGGCAGAGATTGCCAAAGAATCGTTTCTCATAGTTTGTCTATATTTTTTGCAAAAGTAATATTTTTCTTGCTAATCTCACAATAAAATTAGACGAAATGCGTTTTTTATTATAAACTTATAATAGAACTGCAATGATCGACTACATACGCGGGGAGCTGGTGGAACTGACCCCAACCAGTGCCATTTTGGAAACAACGGGAGGTGTAGCATACGAATTAGGTATTTCGCTCAACACCTTTTCGGTGCTGCAGGGCAAAGAGAAGCACACGGAGCCGGTGCGCCTCTATTGCTCCGAGCAGATACGCGAAGATGCTTGGACGCTTTGGGGTTTCCACACCAAACTTGAACGCGAACTGTTTCTGCTCCTCACATCGGTGAGCGGCATTGGTCCTGGCATGGCGCGTATGGCGCTCTCTGCCTTCAGCCCCGCCGAACTATGTCACGTGATTACGAGTGGCGACGACAAGATGCTCAAGCAGGTGAAAGGCATCGGACCGAAAGCTGCGCAACGCATCATCGTCGATCTGAAAGACAAAGTCGTGACGCTCGGCATCGATGCCCAAACAACCGTAACGAACAATGCTGGACAGGAAGTCAACATCAACTCAAAGGTGAAGGACGAGTCCATTGCTGCGCTCACCATGCTTGGTTTCTCGCCTGCACCGACCCAGAAAGTGGTGGTTAAGATTCTGACAGACGACCCAGACGCGGTGATAGAAACCGTCATTAAGAAGGCTTTGAAAATGTTATAAACCCTTGGAGCACTTGAAGGCGAAAAGAACGATATTCACCATAGTGATGCTGCTGGTGCTGAATGCATTGGTAGCATCTTCTGTGTCTGCTCCACACGGGCAGTCAACAAAGATTTCCCCTGCCGACACTGTGAAAAGCCAGCGCCCTAAATACAGTGTGCGCCGCACGAGTGCCGAAACGACTGACGACATCAAACAACGCAGTTCAGACCTGCGCGATCCTGCCAACGTGACCACCGAAGTTAGCTACAACGAAAAGGATAACACCTACAGCATCGGCACGACACTAAACGCAGCCGGCACCCAGCAACAGGGCAGCAGCAATGCTTCAACAACAAACAAGAACGCTAAGACCAACACCACAAGTTCATCACAAACGACAACGGGCACAGGCAGCAACTCTAGCGGTTCACTCCTGCCCATTTCCTCCCTCTCTCCGCTCCATCGCGTTTCAAGCTATCTCACGGTGCCCATCTTGATGACTCAGGAAGAGTATCGCAATTGGAGTTTGAAACAATCGATGGCACGCTACTTCCGCTCCAAAAACACGGAAGCGTATGAGAGTCAGGGCAAGAACAAATTTGACTTTACCGACATGCACTTCGACCTCGGTCCGGCAGAAAAGATCTTCGGGCCCGGCGGCGTGCAAATCAAAACACAAGGTACGGCAGAATTGAAGATGGGTATGAACATGAAAAACGTAGACAACCCATCGCTCGCCGTAAGCCGTCGCAAGACAACGGGGTTTGACTTTGACATGAAGATTAACCTCTCACTGAAGGGAAGCGTTGGCGACAAGGTGAACCTCAACCTGAACTATAACACCGACGCCACCTTCGACTTCGACTCGCAAAACCTCAAACTGAAATACGACGGTAAGGAAGACGAGATAATCAAACTCATCGAAGCGGGAAACGTCACTTTTCCCTCCAACAACAGCTTGATGCGCGGTGCATCGAGTTTGTTCGGTCTGCGCACAGACATGCAATTCGGACGACTCAAGTTGCAAACCGTGGTGAGCCAAAAGAAGTCGGCAACGAAAAGTGTTTCCAGCAAAGGCGGGTCATCCACCAACCCCTTTGAGTTCAGTGCTACGGAATATGAAGAGAACAGACACTTCTTCCTCAGCCACTTCTTTCGTCAGCAGTATGACAAGAACATGCGCACCTTGCCCACCATATCGAGCGGCATCAACATCACGCGTATTGAAGTGTGGGTGACCAACAAGACGGCATCCACCACCAACAACCGCAATGTCATTGCCCTCACCGACCTTGCCGAGAGCAGCATCATCGGAAAGAACGCGCCTTGGGTGCCCGGAACGGACCGCGTGCCCTCCAACCAGTCTAACAACGAGTATCAGCAGATGATCACCACCTATGCTGATGCGCGCGACATATCGCAAGCAACCACCGTGCTCGACCAAATCCCAGGATTTGAAGGTAGCGTAGACTACGAAAAACTTCAAAGCGCACGTTTGCTCTCTTCAAGCGAATATTATCTCAACCCGTCGCTTGGCTACATCTCGCTCAACTCTACCCTCCAAACGGACGAGGTGTTGGCTGTTGCCTACGAATTCACATACAACGGTCGCGCCTATCAAGTGGGAGAATTTTCCAACGAACTAAGCGACAACAGCAAGGCGCTCTACGTGAAGCTGCTGAAGGGAACGACCGCAAGTCCCACACTGCCCAACTGGCGCTTGATGATGAAAAATGTCTACTCATTGGGCGCCACCTCAACAACGCAAGAGAAATTCCGCTTGGACATCAAATATCAGAGCGACTCGGCAGGCGTCTACCTCACCTATTTGCCCGAGCAAAGACTGAAGAACACAACGTTGCTCAAGGCGCTCGGCTTAGACCGATTGGACGCAAAGAACCATCCGAACTCGAATGGCCAGTTTGACTATGTGGAAAACTTCACCATCCGCAAGGGGCGTATCATCTTTCCCGTTGCAGAGCCCTTTGGAGAAGCCCTCGCCTCTTGGATTGGCGACCCTAAATTAGCCGAGAAGTACTGCTTCCCTGAACTCTACGACAGCACTAAGACACAAGCCAAGCAGATTGCCGAGCACGATAAGTTCCTGCTCACCGGACAATATAAAGGTCAGAACGGCAGCGTCATTGACCTTGGCGCCACCAACATTGCACAAGGCAGCGTGCTTGTCACGGCAGGCGGTGTGACGCTTAATGAGAATACCGACTACACCGTGGACTACAACATGGGAACGGTCACCATCATCAACCAGTCCATCATCGATGCCGGAACAAATGTCAATGCCTCAGTGGAGAGCAACGACAACTATGGTATGCAGCGAAAGACGATGTTGGGCGTCAACGCCGATTACGAATTTTCCAAGAACCTGACACTCGGCGCTTCGCTAATGTATCTCAACGAGCAGCCGCTCACCACAAAGGTGAACATGGGAACCGAACCGCTCAAGAACACACTCTGGGGCGCGCATATCTCATGGAAGACAGAGAGTCAATGGCTCACAAACATGCTTGCCAAACTCCCACTCATCCATTGCACACAGCCTTCGAGCATCTCATTCAACGGAGAGTTCGCCCAACTCGTTGCAGGGCAAAACCGCAGCATCCAAGGTGGCGCCTCCTACCTCGACGACTTTGAGAGCAGCACCATGAAGGAGAGCCTCACCAAGGCCAATGAATGGATGATGTCGAGCACGCCTCGATCCATCTATCCCTCCAACGAGATCTCGCTCGATTACGGCAAGAAGCGTGCCCTGCTGGCTTGGTACGAAGTAGATCCCATCTTCACGCGTCGCTCGTCCACCCTCACACCCGCCCACATCAAAAGCGACATGACGCAACTCTCCAACCACTATGTGCGCGAAGTGTACGAGCGCGAACTATATCCTCAGAAAGCGCAGAACAGCTATTCAAATGCCAACTCGCTGCCTGTGCTCAACCTCGCATACTATCCCAACGAGCGTGGTGCCTACAATCTTTCAACCGATCTGAATCCAAACGGCACACTCAAGAACCCCGCTGGGAACTGGGGCGGTATGATGCGCAAGATGGACAATCCCGACTTCGAGACAATGAACGTGGAGTACATCGAATTCTGGATGATGGACCCCTTCATCTACAACAGGCGGGACAACAACATGAACGGACTTTCCGGCACCATGCACATCAACCTCGGCGAAGTCTCAGAGGACATTCTCAAGGACGGAAAGAAATACTTCGAGAGCGGAATGCCCGTTGACGGTAATCCGCAATACTACAGCGAAACCATTTGGGGCCGCGTTCCCAACAACTCAACGTCGGTCACCTATGCCTTTAACAACGATGGCAACGCGCGCAAGATGCAAGACATCGGTCTGAATGGTCTGAGCAGCGAAGAGGAAATCTCCTTCCCTACCTATGCAGACTATTTGGACAAGGTAAAGCAAATCGTGAACAATGCCGATGTGCTCGCCAAGATGGAGAAAGACCCTGCCAACGACAACTACCATTACTATCGCGGTTCCGACTACGACCGCGCCCAGGTGTCCATCCTCGACCGCTACAAGCGCATCAACATGCCTGAAGGCAACTCACCTGACTCGCAAAACTCACCTGAAAGCTACGAGACGGCATACAAGACAACGCCCGACGTGGAGGACATCAATCAGGACTACACACTGAACGAATACGAGAAATACTTCGACTATGAAATCCCCATCACTCCCCACGACACCATCGTGGGCGTTTCGCCATACCTTGTCGACCGCCGCATCACAAGCGTGAAACTGCGCAACGGAGAAACGGAAAACTGCACCTGGTATCTCTACCGAGTACCCATCAAGCAGCCCACAAGTCGCATGGGCAGCATCAACGATTTCACCTCCATTCGCTTCATGCGCGTTTATCTGACGGGATTCGAACAGCCCGTCGTGCTTCGCTTTGCCACACTCGATTTGGTGCATGGCGACTGGCGCCCCTACGAGCAAGCCCTCTATGCCAACGCTACACCTGTGACAAACGGAAAGATGACCGTCGCTACGGTAAACATCGAGGAGAACAACGACAAGACACCGGTCAACTATGTCCTTCCTCCTGGCATCAGCCGTGTCACCGATCCCAGCCAAAGCCAGTTGGTCGAGGAGAACGAGCAAGCGCTCTCGTTGACTGTCACAAACCTCGACCATGGCGACGCTTGTGCCGTATATAAAAACTGTAAGTTCGACATGCGCCGCTACAAGCACCTCCAACTCTTTGTGCATGCCAATGCCCTGGAACCGAACATCACAAACCTGAACGACGGAGAGACAAGCGTTTTCCTGCGCTTGGGCAGCGACTACAAGAGCAATTTCTACGAATATGAAGTGCCCCTGCACCTCACACCCGCAGGCCACTACGACACCTACTCGGCTCAGGGTTGCAACGCCGTCTGGCCCCAAGAGAACATGATCGACCTCGACCTCGACGTGCTCACCAACGCCAAGAAGAACCGCAATCGCGACCGAGCCCACAATCTTGCCTCCAACAACGAGCTCTACGAAGACAAGTCGCACGACAACCCCAACCGCCACGTCTACGTCATGGGCAACCCCTCTCTGGGCGAAGTGAAGACCATCATGATTGGTGTGCGCAACAACGGTCAGACCGCCAAGAGCGTAGAAGTATGGGTCAACGAACTCCGACTGCAGGAATTCAGCAACGAAGGAGGATGGGCTGCACAGGGAACACTGAACATCCAGCTCTCCGACTTGGGCTCGGTGAATGCTGCCGGACACATCGAAACGGCTGGGTTCGGCGGTATCGAACAAAGCGTTGCCGACCGCAGCGACGAGAATCGCTACAACTATTCCGTGACCACATCGTTCGACCTCGGTAAAGTGTTGCCAGACGCAGCAAAGGTGAATCTGCCTCTTTACTATAGCTACCAAAAAGAGGTGGTCAAGCCAAAATACAATCCACTCGACACCGACATGCTCCTCTCCGAAGCCTTCGACGCACTTGCCACTCAGCAGCAGAAAGATAGTCTGCTCTCGCTCACCACCACCTCGTCGGTGCAGAAGAACCTTTCGCTGAGCGGTGTGAAAATCAACATCGCTTCGCGCAAGCATCCCATGCCTTACGATCCAGCAAACTTCACCTTCAACTATTCTCACTCCTCCACCAGCAAGGAGGGCGTGACCACCGTCTACGAGCGCGAGAAAAATTGGAAGGGAGGCATCTCCTATTCATGGACACCGAACTGGAAACCTTGGGAGCCCTTCAAGAAACTGAAGGGGAAATCAAAATGGCTCGACATCATCAAGGACCAGAACATTGCGTTCGCTCCGCAAAGCCTCACCTTCAACACAGACCTAACCAGAAACTACTACGAACTTCAGGAGCGCGACATCGACAACCTCGAGCACCCCACCTCGCTCCCCGTCAACTTCTCCTCTTCCTTCCTCTGGAATCGAGATTTCCAACTCCGATGGGACATCTTCAAGGCACTCCACTTCACCTTCCAAAGCGCTACACATGCCGAGGTCGAAGAGCCCTACACGCCCATCAACAAAGACCTCTATCCTGACTCCTATCAGGCATGGAAGGACTCTGTCTCCTACTCTCTTCGGAACTTTGGACGTCCGCTGGACTATAACCAGTCGGCACAACTTTCCTATAAGATTCCCATCCATCGAATCCCGTGTTTTGATTGGATCAATGCCGATGCCACCTACAACGCCCCCTCCTACTGGAAGCGCGGCGTGGAGCGCGAAGACGGTGCAACGCTGGGCCACCCCCTCAACACCCAACGCACCGTCAACGGCAACTTGAAATTCAACCTCGAAACGCTCTACAACCACTCCACCTTCCTCAAGGAAACCAACAAACGCTTCTCTGCCTCCAATGCACGATCTGCCGCGCGAAAAAAGGTGGAAGAGAAGAAACGTGAGGACGAGGCCAAGCGCAAGCAGAAAGAAGCAGAGAAGGAAGCTCGACAGAAAGCTGAGGAGGAGTCTGCCAAAACGGGTGTGCCCGTAGACACGATTCTGGCGCGACAGAATGCCATCCAAACCAACGCCCGCGGAAAGTCGCCGCAAAAGGTGGACACGAAGAAGACGAAAGGCTTTGCCGGAGAAGTGCAGCTGAAGGCAGACACGACAGTCGTGCTTGCCCACAACCAGCGTTCAAAACGACTCATCATCACCGCCCGTGATGCCGATGGTCATCCCTACAACCTCAAATACAAGACGCTCGACGACAACAAAATCGTCATCTCAAACCTCGACACCGTCAAGGTGCGCGTCAACGTGACTGCCAAGCCAAAGCTCGAAGACGAGAAGTGGTATTCGATGCTGCAAGCCACCACGCGCTTCCTGATGATGGTGCGCAACGTCAGCGTTTCCTATCGCAACACCTACAACCTTGCACTCCCTGGATTCCTGCCCGAAGTGGGCGACATGCTCGGACAGTATAGGGGCACAGACGGACTCTTCAGACCTGGCATCGACTTCGGTTTCGGCATGGTGGGCGACAGCTATCTCGAACGTGCTAAGAACAACGGGTGGCTGCTCTGCGCCGACAGTGTGGCAACGCCTGCAACCTCTGCAACCACCGAAGACCTCCAGGTGAAGGCTTCGCTTGAGCCCTTCACCGACCTGAAGATTGACCTTAATGCGTCATGGACCCGCAACCAGAACAAGTCTGTGCAGTATATGTATCAGGGTAACCCCACCACACGCACCGGTTCCTTCAACATGACGACCATCACCATCGCCACCGCCTTCCAAAGTGCTGGCAATGCAGACAACGGCTACCATTCGGCAGCCTTCGACCAGTTCCGCAACAACCTCACCACCATCCAGCAGCGCGTCGAACAGCGCTACGCTGGCACCACCTACCCCGCCGGAAGCGGTCAAACGGGTCTCTTCAACCCCGACAACGGAACCGTCTCGCCCTAC
The DNA here is from genome assembly GCA_018065005.1 of Candidatus Physcousia equi. Lineage (GTDB taxonomy): Bacteria > Bacteroidota > Bacteroidia > Bacteroidales > Bacteroidaceae > Physcousia > Physcousia equi. The sequence goes on along the minus strand of JAGHUD010000024.1, from coordinate 12,097 downwards.
TCACCCGATGTGATGATACCCGCCTTCCTGGCTGCCTACTCGGGCAGATCTGCCCACGGTGCTTCGCTCAACCTCTTCCCCGCCATGAAGAGTATGCTGCCCAACTGGTCCATCTCTTACAAGGGTCTCTCCAACTTGCCTTGGTTGCGCGACAACTTCAAGTCGGTCACCATCACGCACGGCTACAAGTCAGTCTTTGCCATCGGTGCCTACAACACATACACCTCATGGCTCGAAACCATTGGAGGGCAAGACATGGGCTTCATCCAAAACTCCACCACGGGCGAGCTCAAGCCTTCTTCACCCTACGACATCTCCACATGTTCCATCAACGAGTCCTTCACGCCACTCATTGGAGTGAATGTGACGTTCCAGAACAACATGACGGCAAAGCTCGAATACAAGACAACGCGCGTGCTCACTCTTTCCATGACTTCAGCGCAGGTCAACGAGACATCGTCCAAGGACATCGTCTTTGGTTGGGGCTACAAGATTGCCGACTTCAAGATTGCCTCCCTCTTTGGTGGCAAAAAGGCAAGCGAAAAGGCGAAAGGAAAGGCACGTTCGAAGAAGAACGGAGCCAACGACGAAGAAGACAACAAAAACAAACGCAACTCGGCAACCAACAAAACCACAAAGTCAAACTTCGCCCACGACCTCAACCTGCGCTTCGACTTCTCGCTGCGCAACCAGGCTGCCATCACGCGCGACATCCGCACGGGACTCTCTGAAGCCACCACCGGAAATCGTGCCATCAAGACTTCCTTCCAGGCAGACTATGCCATGTCACGACTCGTCACCTTCGCGCTCTTCTACGATCGTCAGCGCAACATGCCGCTCCTCTCCAACAACTCTTTCCCCACCATCACGCAAGACTTCGGTTTCTCTCTGAAGTTCTCGCTCACGAGGTAAGAAGATGGGGCTTGCACATCTGACAGCTCGTCCTAACGACAGACAGCAGTGCTTCCTTGTCGTGGCGGCAGCTCACAATGCGCTTGTCTTTTTCTCCTGCGTTGCCATCTGCGCGCGCGCTCTTTAGCTACAATCGAAATAGGATTCTTCAGCAAGAAAAAAGTTTCTGCAGCAGAAATCAAAAGTTTCTGCAGCAGAAACCGAAAAGTTCTGTAGCAGAAACCGAAAGTTTCTGCAGCAGAAACTGAAAAGTTCTGTAGCAGAAACCGAAATAGCATCTGTCGAGTACCTAAAAAGTCACTTCAAGCCGATCAGTCGACGAAGCGTCGTGATGGGGATGGTGACGCGAAGGACCATCTGTGGATTGCGCCGCTCTTTATCGTAGAAGATGGAGGTGGTGCCTTTCACCATCGCAACAAGGTTGCCCCGGTCGTCCATCACCGGTCCGCCACTTGACCCCTCTGCAAAGTCGGCAGATATCTCCATGTGGTCGAGTGTGGGATAGCCGGGATAGTCGTAGGTGGAGTTGCGCGTGACGTAGCCCTGCGTGTAGGTGTAGACCATTTGTTTGGGATGCGAGATGAGGTTGATGTGCTGCCCCACGAGGGCAGGTTCGCCGAGCGGAATGGCATCCAGCTTTTCACCTTGCGTGTCCACCTTGACCACAGCCGCGTCTTCTTCTGGCGAAACAGCAAGAATGTCGGTAATGGGAAAGACTTGCCCCGCGCGGTCTGCCATGAAGTAGACGCTGTCGCCTGGCACAAAGGCATCGCGCTGGACTATGGGTTTTATCATGTGGAAGTTGACAAGACAGATGCCATCGATTGTGACAGGAGTGGCGGTGGCAATGAGCGAGACGTGGAGTTCTGGACATTTGTCGCAGACGTATGTCTTGCCAAAGATGAGGGCACTGTTGCTCCTTCGCTCGTAGAGTTGATTGGCTGTGAGCACCTCCTGTGAAGGCTGAACCAGCTGGAGGTCGATGTTGCTGGGCATGTCGCGCCACACACGTTGGCGCACCGACTCCACCCCCCACTCTTCGTGACCGGCAAGGCGGCTGACAGCGTTCGTTTCGATTGTGTGCATGATGGTGTAGATGGAAAGCGATTGTGGCTTGACCGGAAGGCAAAGCATTCCGAGGAGGACAGCGGTGAGGATATGTCTTTTCATGTGTCAGTATTGATTATTATAATAAGAATATGGCGCGTTGAAGAAAACTACGTCGGACTCATCTGCAAAATTACGAAAAACCACGTATAATGCAGTAGGTGAAAGTCAAGTTTGTTGGTTTTGATACAAAAAAGAGTGTTAATTTTACGAAATGTTTGAAATATTATGTAAATTTGCGCATTGAAAACTTTATTATAGAAAGAGAATTTAAGTAAACGAAAATGCGACGCAGATATGTTTTAGCCGCAGCGCTCACCTTCATTCTTTTGGGAGGGACGAAGCAAACAGTTGTGGCACAAACGTCAACAAAGGCAACCATTGCCATGCACTATCTTGAAGGCACGGTGTGCGACGAGCTGGGCGAACCCTTGCCGGGTGCAAAGGTGACGGTTTTGATGAAAGATGACGAGAAGAATGTGACGGTGACAGACCAGCATGGTCATTTTCATTTGGCAACCAATGACAAGGAGCTTGCCATCATTGTCTCGTTTGTTGGCTACAAAGATGCCAGGCAAGTGGTCAAAGCAGGCAAGCGGAAATATGACTTCAGTTTACAACCCAACGAAGCCATGATGAATGAAGTAGCAATCACGGGCTACAACATCATCGACAAGCGAAGACTGACAAGCGCCATCTCCAGCGTGACGAAGGAAGACCTCGACTTCAAAGGTGCGCTCACCGTGGACCAAATGCTTGAGGGCAAAGTGGCAGGTCTGCTCACCATGACACAAAGCACAACGCCCGGAGCTGCGCCCAAGATGCGCTTGCGTGGTTCGACCACGTTCACAGGTTCGCGCGAGCCCTTGTGGGTTATAGACGGAGTGGTCTACGAGAATCCCGTTCCGGTGAGCGCCGACGACATCAATTCGCTCGACAACATCAACCTCATCGGCAACGCCATTTCTGGACTCAACCCGCAGGACATCGAGCGCATCGACGTTCTCAAAGATGCTTCCGCCACCGCCATCTACGGCACTCGTGCCGCCAATGGTGTCATTGTGGTCACCACAAAGAGCGGACAGGAAGGCAAGCCCAGCATCAACTATGCTTTCAACGCACAGGTGACACAGCGCCCCCACTACTCCGACTTCAACCTCATGACCTCAAAAGAGCGCATAGACGTGAGCCGTGAAATCATGGAAAAGGGGCTCTTCTTTGAGCGGGTGCCGGAGCGCTATGGCTACGAAGGTGCCATGATGGACTATTGGGACAAGAACATCACCTACGAGCAGTTTCAGCAGACGGTCGGACAACTGGAGAGCAACAACACCGACTGGTTCGGCGCGCTCTACCGCAATGCTTTCTCGCAGGCTCACAATGTGAGCATCAGCGGTGGCGGAAGCGGCACACGCTACTACGCATCTGTTGGTTACGACAGCGACAAGGGAGCTGAACGTGGCACTGACCTGCAGCGCTTCACCGCACGCATGAACCTGACGACCCACATCGGCGAAAATGTCACGATGGATCTTCGTCTCTCTGGTTCGCAACAGGATGCCCACTACAACTCCCCCTACTACAGCGCTTTCGACGAAGCCTACTACACCAACCGCATCTTCCCCGCCTATAATGCCGACGGCAGTTTTGCCTACATCAGCAAGCGCATCAAGGAGGATCAGTCGACAGGGCAGAATGTCTATGGCAACTACAACGTCCTGCACGAATATGCCAACAGCGGACAAGACATCAAGAACAAGTCGCTCAACCTCACAGGAACACTCAACTGGGAAATCATAGAAGGACTGCGCTACACAACAACGCTGGGCTACACATCGACGAGCAACAACACCGAGAACTGGATGGGCGACAACACTTTCTATTGCGCACAACTGCGCGGATATGCCGACGAGATGCCACGTGCTGATGCCTTCATGCAAAGCGTCTTGCAGGATGGTGGCATTTGGTCTGGCTCAGCCATCGACCAGAAGTCTTATCTTTGGCGCAACCAGTTCAACTATCACTTCGACATCCACAACATCCACCAGTTCAACTTCGACCTCGGACACGAAGTGACCTCAACACAGTACCGCGGACACAACACCGGTCAGGTGCCAGGCTACTCGCCCGAACAAGGAGAGTCGTTCATTCCCGTTTGGGCTGGCAGTGCGGTGGACGCGCAGCAATACTACTGGTATCTGCGCCAATGGTTTATGGGAGCAGACACGAATCCCACAGCTTTCCCCACCATTACTGCCAAGAAGAACAACAAGCTCTCCTTCTACCTCACAGCCACCTACACCTTCCGCAACTACTTCTCGCTCAACTTCAATGCACGCAACGACGGCAGCAACCAATTCGGACAATACGAGCGCGCCAAGTTCAACCCCGTGTGGTCGGCTTCAGGCAGAGTGAACCTGCACGAACTCGCTGCCCTTAAAGATGTGGAGTGGCTCAACTCGCTCGCCCTGCGCGGAAGCTACGGCTATCGTGGCAGCGTGCCCAGTGCCACGCCATACCTAATCATGACCACACCACGCAAAAGCAGCGTGAGCGGTGAATTCTCTGCCAGCATTCACGACTACCCCAATGCGAATCTGGAGTGGGAGAAAACCTCGACATGGAACCTCGGTCTTGAAGCCTCCATGCTGAAGGATCGCATCAACCTGGGTGTAGACTTCTACCATAGCCGCTCAACCGACCTCATCAGCAACCGAAGCGTCTCGCTCGTCAACGGCACAACGTCTCTCTTCTTCAACGATGGAGAAGCGACGAACACGGGAGTGGAGCTCACTCTGAACACGCTCAACATAAAGACGAAGGACTTCCGCTGGCGCACGTCGCTGATCTATTCCTACAACAAAAACCATGTGAAGCGCGGCATCATCTCCACCAACACCTATGCCGACTACATCAACGGAACGGTCATCCTCGACGGCATGAGCGTGGATGGTTTCTATTCCTATCGGTTCGATGGGCTCGACCGGTACGGACTGCCCACCTTCAAAGGGTTGATCGGAAATGAGTCGGGGCTTTCTCGCGACGCATTCCTGCAACGCCTTCTCACCTACAGCGGCACGCGCACTCCACGCAGCTACGGCAGTTTCTCCACAGAGTTCTCATGGAGGGGAGTGTCGCTCCGCGCCCAGTTCAGCTACAAGTTTGGCTACAAACAACGTCTATTGGCACTCTATGAGGATGGCGTTTCAGCACTTCCGCAACCAGAAGACAACATGAGGGGAGATTTCGTACACCGCTGGCGCACGCCTGGCGACGAACAGCACACCAGCATTCCAGCGCTCACCAATGCTTCGCTCAACTATCGCTCCAACTCCACGCTCACGAGCTACGACGACCACTACATCGACATCGATTCCCAATATGCCACCTATAGCGGTCCTGCAAGCTATACAGGATGGTATATGTATAACAACTCCGACGAACGCGTGGTGAATGCCAGCCACATCAGATTCCGCTCTCTCACCCTTGGATACGACTTACCCAAGGCATGGATCAGCAAGTTGAAGCTGACCAATTGCCGCATCGATTTTCAAGCACAAAACCTTTGCGTCTGGACGTTCGACAAGAAGCTCAAGGGGCAAGACCCCGACCAGGTTGCTTCCATCGGAATGCCCGTACTCCCCACATTTAACTTTGGAATACAAGTAGGATTTTAGTTATGAACAGAATACTCTCAACGGCAATCGCGTTGCTCACACTTGCCTCATGCAGCAACTTTCTCGACGAGGAGGACAAGGACCTTGTCATCCCAGAAACCGTCAAGCAGTACGAAGCGATGATGCACAAAGAGGCTTTCCTCGACGTAAGTTGGTTCTATCGCTCCGACTTCATGACCGATGACATCACGGAGAACCCACAAGCCGCCACATCTGCCAAGAACGAATACAAGAGCCTCTACACCTGGAAGCGCGATGTGGAGCGCAACGGCGAAGGACAGCACACCTCTGCCACCAACAACATGTGGCAATATCTCTACAACGATGTCCTGGTGGCAAACTATATCATCGAAAACGGTCCGAAAGCCAAGGGAACGGACAACGAGCGCAACTATCTCGTCGCCGAAGCCTATTTCCTCCGGGGGCGTGCCTATCTCGAATTGGTCAACATCTATGCCCCCATCTATGAGGCAAACACAGCCCAAACGACACCTGGCGTTCCTTTACGCTTAGGCACGGGTGTTGCCAACGACTACACACGCGCCAACCTGGCTGATGTCTATGCTCAGATACTGTCAGACCTCAAGGAGAGCATTCGTCTCTTTGAAACATCCACCCTGGTGAAGTCACTTTGGCATCCCAATGCCGACGCAGCTCAGCTTCTGCTTGCGCGTACATTATTATATATGGGCGAATGGGAACAGGTCGTGCAGGCAACAGAACAATTAGTGAAGCGCCCCCTCTACGACCTCACGCGCCGCCCCAATGCCCCAATGGTGACCGATGGAAATCCGGAGATTCTACACAGTTTCGGTTCGCCCACAATGCTCTATCCCGGAACAGACGAGAGTCTGGGCGTGATGGACATCCCCAGCATCTATCAGACAAACCTCAGCACAGCCACCTACGGCGCCTCGGAGGGACTTATGGAGCTGTTCTCACGTGCCGAAGGCGATTGCCGCAAGTACACGTGGGTCATCAATACGCATGGCACAAGCGGTCTGACCATTCCAGCTAAGTGGCACGCTCAGTTCACCCAGTTGGGAGCCTACAACTATCGATTGTCGGAGGCTTATCTGAGTCGTGCCGAAGCATTGGCAGCCCTGGGCAAGGTGGGTGAAGCCCAGACCTTGATGACAAAATATCTCAATGCGCGCATCGCAAACTTCAGCGCACAACGCACGAAGTATATGCCCTCTACTTCCGATCCTTTGCTCTGGCGCCGCTTCATCATCGATCAGCGCCGACTCGAATTCTGCTTCGAAAACATGCGATGGTTCGACCTGCGCCGCATCAACAGCTGGTATCCACACACCATCAGCCACACCTTCACTTTAGCTGCTGCCGCCACCGGATCAACCACCGTCACCGTGCAGGGAACAGAGCACTACACCCTTCAGCCCAACTCGCCCAACTACGTCTTCGAGTTGCCCGAAACGGAAACACAAATCAACACCACGATTGCCCCCTACGGCAAGCGTGTGGAAATCATGAACGAAAAATGAGGTCCCGAAGAGACTCTACCCTCATCAGAAAGGACAACACAGAAATGAAAACACTCAAACACACCCTACGCGGCATTCTGCTGCTCTCAGCATGGCTTTTGGCAACGGCATGCTCCGACAAGGAAGACACCACACCGAGCAACGCCGACACCAATCGTCTCGAAGCGCTGCTCGACCGCAGCATACCTGCTGTGGCTGATTTTTGCGACACCTACGGCACCTATCTGCTCTACAACTTCGACCTTCGCCTCGACTTTGCCTATCAGTTTGGTCAAGCAACAGCATGGGAAAAAGCAAGCATCGAACGCCTCAGTCGCAGCGAAGCCGAAGCTGCTGTAGCATGGCTTCAGGAGCAAGTCTTCTCACACTATAGCGACTCATTCAAAGCAAAGTTTCTGCCCCGAAAGTTCCTTTTGGCTAAATCGATCACAAGCAATGATATGCTGGGACGCTCCGAACCCCATAACGGCAAACACGCTGTCGTGGCCAACCTCAACAGCATCACTGTGGGGCAATACGTCGACCCACAAGCCATCGACCGCGCCATCCTCTCCGACTATCTCGTGAACGCCCGTGGCGTGACGCCGGTCGACAAGGCTTTTTTTGAGATTTCGGCAAACGCCTACTCCACACTCATGGATGAAAACCGCCTTCAGGCACGTCATCTGCTGGAGAAGGACCCGGAGTTCTTCCATGAGAACGGCTTCTTCAACCCCACCAACGAAGAGTCCACCTATTTTTCCTCTTCTCGGCTCGACCTCGCGCAGTATGTAGACTCGCTCATTGGCATGACCCAAGAGATGCACGACCGCATCATGGAGGGAGAGAACACCGACATGATGAAGAAGATGGCACGCGTGGCGCACGGACTCAACGCAATAGGCGTAGACGTGTCGAAGCTCAACCCATGGGCACTCGACTTCCTCGAAGTGAACATTTCTGGCATCAACCCGGACGTGAAGTTCACGAGTATCCCAGCAGCCTTCACAGAGGAAGAAACCGTTGCTTTCACACTCCTGCGCGGCGAGAACAAACTCCAAAAGGCTGAAGTCTATCTGGGCGACCAACTCGTGCAGAGCTTCGACCTCACGGAAGAAGGCAGCGCGCCTGCCATCCCCCTCACGGTGCTTCTCAAGCCCCTCAAGCCGCATGGCAATGATTTTTCTGTATGGGTCTATGAGCAAGGCAAGGTGCGCCCGTCAGCCAAGGTGCACGCCACCATCAACTACTACACCTCCGACAATGTTGTCTGCCTCACCTTTGTCGACGACAACCCCGACATCTACACCTGCGAGAGCTACCGCATGACGATAGACTACAACGATGGCATCGTGGACAACCGTTCGGAAAAGAACATCATCACCGTCACCTTCCTCCACAAGCCTAAGTTCAACACCCAGACCTTCGAGGAGTACGACGGAGAGAAACGCTTCTGGCGTATACACTTCGACGCAGAACGTGTCGATTGGATTGAGGAATATGAAGAGCTTGTCGACTATGTTAGCTTCAGCTCGAGCAACGTGCTCCGCCACACCTATCTGTTCGACTACGACGAGGAAGGAGTGTTCTGCCAACTTACAAAGAAGGATGGGGCATCCAAGCAGACCATCGTCAGCGATGTCACGTCGGCAAATGGCATACTGCTCAACTACAAGTTCACCGACGAGACAGGCACACGCACCTACAGCCCTCGATATTCCCCACTTGACGGCACAACCCGCGTCGATCTGCTCGAAAAGAACCTGAGCGGTGCCTACTTCACACACCAAGGAACGGAAGAGCCCAACCCCTTCCACATCGCCGGTCTGCCTGCCGTCGTGCCTGGCGAGGTAGCAGGAGTGCCCTTGCATTTCCTCTACGGCAAGTATCTCTTCCACACACTCAGCAGCGCCAACGGCACCACACTTTGGAACACCGGATGGGCCATCGACCGCAGCGACCCCAACAACCCCTTCAACGGCACCACCTGTAGCCGAAATAACCATCTCTGGTCCTATCGTATCATCCTAAAGAACTAAAAAACGACAAGCACTATGAGACGTATTTCATTTCTCCTTCTTCTGTTTGCCCTCCCCGCAGTTCTCTTTGCTGCAAAACCACCCACCGACGAGCAGCTCAAGAACTTCTGCCGCGAGGCATGCGCAGCCATGATGAATGCCGCGAGCGAGGAAGCCAAACAAGAAGCTTTCATGAAGGAAGCCGAAAAGCTGGCACAGCAAGCCGACATCAGTGCCATTAGTCCAGAGCAAGTGACCATACTCTTTGAGAGCGGAGGCGTGGTGCTCGATGCGTCGTTGCGCCGCTGGATTGAGCCCATATTGGTTGCGCGCTCGTCCAAAGCCCCCATCTTTGCCTACCTTCGCTGGCGCTACATGCCCGAGAACGATGGGTTCATTCACGGCGAGAAAGAAACGCAAGCGCTCCTCAAATTCCTTTCGGGCAAAAACCTGCAACAGACGATAGACGAACACCCCGGCACCGTGGACGAGCTCATGGCTGCCCTCTCAACCATGAAGGACACCAACTGGCACGTCAAGGGCTTCCCCGAAGCCGTTGCTCGCCTCTTGACATGCTCCCTGCCCGACCCTGCTACGATGGAATGCGTCAAGGTGTTCAACTCCATAGCTCGGGTGGACACCATCGAGTCCAAGCTCCGCGAACAAATTCGCACGCTCTGCCGCGACCAATATGAACAACTCAAAAAGAAACCCACCACCAGCAGCCGCAAGCAGAAAGCCTGCGAGGCGCAGATGAGATACCTCGACGGTCCCTTCGCACGTGGCACATTAGTGGGCAGCAAAGCGCCCGAACTGCATTTCCTCAGCGTGATGAAATGCCTCGAAAACGGAGAAGTGCAGTCCATAGATGCCCCCACGCTCGATGCCTTCAAGGGCAAGGTGGTGCTCCTCGACTTCTGGGCCACCAAGTGCGTGCCCTGCCTTAAAGCGTTCCCCGAGCTGGCAGAGATACAACGGCACTTTGAAGGGAAGGAGGTGGTCGTGATTGGCGTCACCTCCCTGCAGGGCTACTTCGTCGACACCCCCCACCAGCGCACCATTCAGTGTCAGGGTGACCCTGAAAAAGAACGCTCGCTCTTTCCCGACTTCATGAAGGGGATGGGCATCAACTGGACCATCGCCATCAGTCAGGAGGACGTCATGAACACAGACTATGGAGCATTGGCCATCCCCCACGTCGTCATCATCGACAAAGAGGGCATCGTGCGCCACAATGCCGTGAACGGTGACAAAGAAACAAAAATAAAACTCATCGAGCAGATGCTCTGAAGCGCTAAACTTTGAGTTCTGCATCCTGCATCGAACAACACAAACCATTCGAACCTAAATAATCAATATGAAACACATCATGCTTCCCCTCCTCTGCGCCCTTGCCCTACCAGCCATGGCGCAGAAAGCTGTGAACATCCAGTTCACCGCCCACGACACACGCATCAATCCCGTGCAGATACAGTTTGCAAACACCGACACCATCGTGCCCCTCACGGGCGACACAACAGCCACAAGCAAAACACTGAATGGCAGTGTCTCCCTCAAGGTGAAAGAACCCACCTATGGTGTCGTCACCTATCGCTGGAAGAAATCCACCGTCTATCTCGAACCAGGAAAAGACTTCGAGATGGAGTGGGACCTCACACCCGCAGCACTCACCCTCAACGTCAAGAGCAAGAAATCGCAAATAAACCCATATCTGTCATCCGGCGAACTGAAAGGCCCCGTGATGGGAGACTTCGGCAAGAAGCCTGAGGAGATTCTCGACATCCTTGAAGAATACCAAGAAAACTGTTTCCGCAAGTTAGATTCAAAAAAACTCGACAAGAGATTCGTCGAAAAAGAAAAACTCCGCATCACCTATTGGATCTACGGGTTCCTCGCCCAGTATGCCCAACAAAAAGCATGCGCTGACGACGTCTACGAGCAACTGCAGGAATTGGCAGCACGACAGGACGCATGGCTCATGCAGATGCCAGAATACACCAACTTCCAATACAGCGCCACCACAGCACTTGCACTGCGCAACGTGGAGGTAGAGGACAGTCCGGAGTTTCAGACGAAAGCCGTCACCCAAGTCTTGGAGTATGCCGTAAACAACATCCAAAACGAGGACCTCAAGCAATACATCATTGGCACGAATGCCGTGGCACATGTGGCCAACAACGGCTATGAAGGTGCCGAACGCATCAAGCAGATTGTAGAGCAACATGTCAGCGAACCAGAAATCAAACATGCCTTCGATGTTGCATGGAAGAACGGCGACGTCCTGAGGGAAGGACGCCCCTCCCCTGACTTCTCCTTCCCCGATGCCAACGGCAAACAAGTCACACTGGCAGACCTGCGCGGCAAGTACGTCTACATCGACTGTTGGGCTACTTGGTGCGTGCCCTGCCGAGGCGAACTGCCCCATCTGAAAAAACTTGAAGAGACGTTCAAGGGCATGAACATCGCCTTCGTGAGCATCTCCTGCGATAGCGACAAGGCTAAGTGGCTGAAGTTCGTAGAAGAGCAACAGCTCTCCGGCATACAGCTTTGGGGCGATGCCGACAGCCAGTTCATGGGCAAATATCGCATACAGAGCATTCCCCGCTTCATCCTCCTCGGACCCGACGGACGTATCATCAACCCCGATATGACGCGCCCCTCTGACCCCAAAACAGCTGAAGCGCTCGGCATGGTAGCACGTCCGGAGTGAAGGTGAGGTCCTGCCAAGAGAGTCCACACAACACACCCATCTAAATAAGCAAAAAAAATAGCCGTCCGAACGTTTGGGCGGCTATTTTTTTTATGCTCGTGAACCAAAAATCGTATGCGAACGAGATGCCACAGCTGACACTCTTTCGGTTTCTGCTAAAGAAACTTTTGGTTTCTGCTAAAGAAACTT
>JAGHUD010000010.1 GCA_018065005.1 Candidatus Physcousia equi | reverse complement strand
GGGCCGTTGCACTCGTTGCCACAAGCAGGGCTGCAAGAATGGTTCTTAAGATTTTGTTCATTTGGGTTTTTTGTTTGTTGGTTTTTGACTTTGGGAAGGGTGGGAGGGGGCGTGCGGTTCAGCTCTCACCCTCGACGTAGTTCTCCAGGAAGAAATGTTCGCCATCGAAGACGCCATAGGTGAACTTGCAGATCCAGTCGCCAAGGATGATGATGCGCGAGGAGGGAGCAAGCCGAAGGTCGAGCTGTATGTGGCGATGACCAAAGACGAAGTAGTTGACGTCTGGGTGGGTGTCGAGATACGACCGGGCATAGCAGACGAGATACTCCTTGGCCTCGCCCATATAGGGTGGGTCGCCCCCCTGGCGCTCGTGCTTCTGCCGAGAACGCTTCGCCCAGTTGAGCCCGAATGCCATGCCCCAACGCGGGTGAAGGGCTCCGAAACAGAACTGGCAGAAACGGTTGTGGAAGAAGGCGCGCAGGAGACGGAACGTCTTGCTGGGATCGCCCAAACCGTCGCCGTGCCCCAAGAGAAAGAGTTGGTCGCCGAGTTCGAGGGTCAGGGGTTTGCGGTGGATGGTCATGCCGCACTCTTTCTCGAAATAGTCCTTGCACCAAATGTCGTGGTTGCCAATGAAGAAGTGCACCTCCACGCCTAAGTCGGTCAGTTCGCTGATCTTGCCAAGCAGACGAGTGTGGCCCTTGGGGACGGTGTGCTTGTATTCGAACCAAAAGTCGAAGATGTCGCCCAAGAGATAGATGGCGCTCGCCTTGTCCTTCACCTCGTCGAGAAAACGCACGAGCCGGCGCTCTTGCTGTCGGGCATGAGGAACAGCAAGGCTGCCCAGATGGGCATCTGAGAGGAAGTAGATGTTCTTCATAGAGGACGACTATGCGAATCCGAGTTCTACCTTCGCTTCCTCCGACATCATGTCCTTGGTCCATTCGGGCTCAAAGACGAGGTTGACGTCGACACGCTTGAAGGAGTCGATGGACTCCAGTTTCTGGCGCACATCCTCCACGATGAAGTCTGCTGCCGGACAGTTGGGGGCTGTGAGCGTCATGTCGAGTTGGAGCCAATCGGCCTCTTCGTTGATGTCGATATTGTAGATGAGACCAAGGTCGTAGATGTTGACGGGGATCTCTGGGTCGTAGACGGTGCGAAGCATCTCGATGACGCGCTCGGTGAGTTCTGTATTCATGGGGCTGTGTTAAATTTTACCATTGTCGAAATAGGAGTAGTAGTCGCCATCGCCCAAGACGATGTGGTCCACAAAGCGTAGGCCTATGGCTTGGCACGCCTCGCTCATGCGGTGGGTGAGGTTGTCGTCTTCGTGGCTTGGCTTGACATTGCCGCTTGGGTGGTTGTGGCAGATGGCAAGCGAGGGGGCTGAGGCGAGAAGGGCTTGTCGCAACACAACACGTGGGTCGACGACGGAGCTTGAGATGCCGCCCGTCGACACCACCTCGTAGCCCATAACCTGATTCTTCGTGTCGAGCAACAGCATGTGGCACTGCTCTACGTTGAGGTCCATCATGCGCGGACGAAAATAGTCGTAGAGGTCGCGCGAACTGGTGACGTGGGTCTTCTCTTCTGCTTGCTCTGACATGCGGCGCTTGCCCAGCTCGCAGGCTGCCATGATGGTGATGGCCTTTGCCTCGCCGATGCCTTTATAGGAGAGGAGCTCTTGCAGACTCATTCTGCCGAGTGCCTGCAAACTGTCGCCGTGGTCTCTGAGCATGCGGCGCATGAGGTCGACGCTGGTCTCCTTGGAGGTTCCGCTTCCGATGAGTATGGCGAGCAGTTCGGCTTTAGTGAGGGAGCTGGCGCCGCGCTCCATGAACTTCTCGCGCGGCCGTTCGCTCTCGTTCCACTCTGTGATGGCGAGGCGTGGCTGTACGGGCTCCGCCTTCGACTTCATGCGTTCTTCTTCTTCATGCACGAAGGGATTCTGTATGAGTTTGTGGCGATTGGGCATTGGACGAGGAGCAAAGAGTTTCTTTTTACTCATTCAATCTTACTTATAGAAATTCTCACGATAGGCTTGCAACTCTTCGTTTCTTCCGCAGACGCTGCGCAGCCACCATGCTCGAAGGAAGCCCGTGCCGTAGCCCATGAGTTGGGTGAAGGAGGCACGGATGCTGAGCAGCCCCACCCATAGACTCTGGTTGCGGAGGGCGGAGTCGACACCCACAAGGAGCGAGAAGAGCACGAGGGGGGCAAACGCGAGGGTGGCAAGACAGGGACCTGCTGCGCTGCCTGCCATCCAGAGCACCATACCAACGAGGACAAGCAGGAGCAAGGCGAAGACACCAAGGGTGAAGACGGCAGGCAGGAGGTGGACAAGTTTGAGGGTGCCGGGGTGGCGCTTGGTGAGATTGATGCGTGCGATGCCACTGTTGTGGACCTGGCGCCAAAACTTCATCATGTCGGTGCGCCGCTTGTGCCAGACCCAAGCTTCGGAGAAGAGGCGGCACGAGGCTCCGCTCTCGCAGATGCGATAGGAGAAGTCGATGTCTTCACCAAAGCGCATATTGGAGAAGCCTCCCAACTGCTGATAGAGCGCAGATCGAATGCCCATGTTGAAGGAGCGGGGATAGAAGCGGTCGAGCGACGGACCGGGCTTGCGCTTGGCGGTGCCGCCACGAATGCCGCCGGTGGTGAAGAAGCTCGTCATGGAGTAGTTGATGGCCTTCTGCACGGGGGTGAACGATTCGTGGGCACGGTCGGGACCACCAAAGGCGTCGGATGGCTGACGGTGGAGTTCATCCTCTACGGCTTGCATATAGCTGGGGGGCAGCACGCAGTCGCTGTCGAGCACGATGAGGTATGCGCCGTGGGCTCGCTCTGCACCATCGTTGCGCGACTGACCGGGACCGCTGTTCGCCTTGGCATAATAATGAAGGTCGAGTGATGTGGCATATTTCTGACAGACGGATTCACAAGACACTTGGCTGCCATCTTCAACGACGATGACCTCAAAGTCCTGGTGGGTCTGTTGTGTCAGGCTGTCGAGCAATTCGTCCACTTCGTCAGGGCGATTATAGACGGGTATGATGAGCGAATACTTCATCTTTGTGGTTTCTTTTGCGTGCAAATTTAATCAATTCTTTGCTATCTGCCAAAGTTTTCATGCGTTTTCTGCCCTCATTCGGCTATATCAATCGCGCACGCTGTGGCTTCGAACAAAAAAAGCACCTCCACCAAATTGGCGGAGGTGCTTTGCGTGCGTACCATATTTTATATATATCGCGCGAAATTCGCTTGACGCTATGGTCGCACCCGTCGGCAATCCCTTGCGGATTACTTTCCGTGGTTCTCGCTGCTCACGGTCAACTTCTTGCGACCCTTGGCTCTGCGAGATGCCAATACGCGACGACCATTGGCAGTGGCCATTCTCTGACGGAAGCCGTGCTTGTTGACGCGACGGCGGTTGTGGGGCTGAAATGTTCTTTTCATTGCTATATCTTTTTTGTATTATTGTCTTTGATGTGTTATGGACTCGAATCTAAGCGAAACGCCTCATCTTAGGCTCGGGAAACCTCAAAATATCCGTTTCGGGGTGCAAAATTAGAAACTTTTTCTTAAACAAACAAATAATCTGTCATTTTTTGGTGTTATATTGTTGTTTTTTCGCAAAAAAGACGTAACTTTGCACCCACAAAAGCGAAAAAAATCAATTTATTCATCAAAATATAACCGCAACATCTTATGATTAACTCACAAGACATTAAGAAGGGCGTTTGCATCCGCATGGACGGCAAGCTCTATTTCTGCATCGACTTCTTGCACCGCAAACCAGGTAAGGGCAACACCATCATGAACGTGACTCTGAAGGACGTTGTCAGCGGCAACGTGCTGGAGCGTCGCTTCAACATCGGTGAGAAGCTCGAGGACGTTCGCGTTGAGCGTCGCCCCTATCAGTTCCTCTACAAGGAGGGCGATGATCTCATCTTCATGAACAACGAGACTTTCGAGCAGATTCCCATCGCTGCTGACCAGGTGAACGGCGTTGCTTTCATGAAGGAAGGCCAAGAGGTTGAAGTGGTGACCGATGCAAGCACCGAGACCGTTCTCTATGCTGACGTGCCCGTGAAGGTTGTGCTGGAAATCACATGGACTGAGCCCGGTCTGAAGGGCGACACCGCCACCAACACCCTCAAGCCCGCTAAGGTGGAGACGGGTGCTGAAATCCGCGTGCCTCTCTTCATCAACGAAGGCGAAAAGGTGGAGGTTGACACCCGCGACGGTAGCTACCTCGGCCGCGTGAAGGAGTAATCTCTCTGCATAAAGCATAACTGACACTCGCGACATTCAGGAAACCTAAACGTCGCAGCATCAGATACGAAAAAAGCCCCTCCTCTGCTCCCACCTTTTTAGGCAGGAACAGAGGAGAGGCTTTTTTTGTTGTTTTAGAGCGAAAGATTTGGTGTGCAAGCTTTTTTTTTGTACTTTTGCAAACCATTAAGCGCATTTTTGCATAGCAAAAGAACATTATGACAGGAAAAGAATTTGCACGAAAGATATTTAGTCCCATCGTATGGATAAACCTCGGAGGAATGGCTCTTGTTGTCGTCTTGATTTGTTTAGCCACCAACTGGTGGTTGAAAAGCTACACCCATCATGGCGAAGCCGTGGACGTGCCCGACCTCAAGGGTAAGAACATTGACGAGGCAATGACGCAACTGGCAGAGCTCGACCTCGAAGCCGTCATCGTGGATTCATCCTACAACAAGAAGCTGGCACCGGGCATCATCTTGGACCAGACACCCGGATTCGGTTCACGCGTAAAATCCGGACGTCAAATCTACATCACCATCAACGCACGCAACGAACCGATGCTGTCCATCCCAAACATCATCGGCAACAGCTCCTACCGCGAAGCAGAAGCCAAACTGCAAGCGCTGGGCTTCAAGCTTGGCCCCTGCGAATACATCCCCGGAGACAAAGATTTTGTGCTCGGCGTGAAGTGTCGTGGACGTAATATGACAAACGGACAGCGGGTCTCTGTCGAGACACCACTCACTTTGGTCATCGGCAATAGCGAAACTGAATACGACGAGAACGGCGAGATCTATATCGGCGACATGGATTCCGACGAAGACCTCTTCGAAGAGATGGAAGACAACAACACGAACGAAGAATTGGTTTTCTAAGCCACACACACCGCATCCGGCGTGCACTTTGACGCCACTTAGCACGACCCAACAGCAAGACCGATGATAAGCAACGAACCACTGGAAACAGACGAATGACACAGAGATGAACAAACCACTGGAGACGGACGAACGACAAGAAATGGACGAACTTGAGGAGCTGGACGAGCTCGAAACATTCGACAATCCCGAAGAGGAAGCAGAGCTGACCCAAGGGAGTGACGGACTGCTCTATGAGCACCGGCGCGTCGTGGCAGACTCGGGACAAACACCCTTGCGTGTGGACAAGTTTCTTGTGGACCACTTGCGCGGCGCCACACGCCACCGCATACAGATGGCAGCAGAGGCGGGTTACGTTCAGGTGGGCGGTCGCGCGGTGAAGAGCAACTATAAAGTAAAGCCCGGCGATGTGGTCTGCCTGATGTTCTCACATCCACGTCGCGAAACGGAGATTATCCCCGAAGACATTCCCCTTGACATTGTTTTTGAAGACAGCCAACTGATGGTCATCAACAAACCTGCTGGCATGGTGGTGCACCCCGGTTGTGGCAACTATGAAGGCACCCTCGTCAATGCCATTGCATGGCACATGAAGGACGACCCCAACTTCGACCCCAACGACCCCACCGTGGGACTCGTGCACCGCATCGACAAGGACACGAGCGGACTGCTCGTAGTGGCCAAGACGGCAGAAGCCAAGACGCATCTCTGTCATCAGTTCCTCGTGCATAGCACACGCCGCCTCTACAACGCACTCGTGTGGGGTAACTTCGTGGAAGAAGAAGGGCGCATTGAGGGTAATATAGGACGCCACCCCAAGGACCGACTCCAGATGTGGGTCTACCCCACCGACTCCGAAATAGGTAAACCTGCCGTGACGCACTATCGCGTGCTTGAGCGCTACGGCCACACCACCTTAGTGGAGTGTCAACTGGAAACAGGACGCACACACCAAATCCGTGCCCACATGCGCCACATCGGTCACATCCTCTTTGCCGACGAACGTTATGGCGGCTGCGAGATACTGCGCGGCGAGCAGAGTGCTTCCTACAAAGCATTCATTCACAACTGTCTTGAGATATGTCCACGCCAGGCGCTCCACGCACGAACGCTGGGCTTCCAACATCCAACCACTGGCGAGCAACTCGACTTTGAGTGTCCGCTCCCCAATGACATGACAAATTTAATAGAAAAATGGAGAAAGAAAACAAACGCATTATAGCCATCGCTGCTGGCGGTGACAGTTCAGAACACGATGTCAGCATGCGTTCTGCCGCAGGCATTTATTCATTCCTCGACCACGAACGCTACGAGGTGTATATCATCGAAATCCACGCCAAACACTGGGAAGCCATACTGGACAATGAGACACGTGTCCCCGTTGACCGCAACGATTTCTCATTCGACAACCACGGACGTCATATCCAACCAGACTATTGCTACATCACCATCCACGGCACTCCAGGCGAGAACGGCATTCTGCAAGGCTACTTCGACCTCATCGGGATGCCCTACTCCACTTGCTCAGTGCTCGTCGAGGCACTGACCTATGACAAGTTTACACTCAACAACTATATGCGCAGCCTCGGCATGAGCGTGGCAGACTCAATGCTCATCCGACAAGGACACGCCGACGAGGTGAGCGACACTGACATCATCAAGCGCATTGGCCTACCATGCTTCGTCAAACCCGCATCAGGAGGCAGCTCGTTTGGCACCACCAAGGTGAAGACACCCGAAGCCCTGCGCCCTGCCATCAACCTGGCATTGGACGAGGGAGAAGACGTCATGGTGGAGGCTTTCATGGACGGCACAGAACTGACTTGCGGCTGCTACAAGACGAAACAAGCATCGCACGTGTTCCCCGTAACGGAAGTCGTACCCGAGAACGAGTTCTTTGACTACGATGCTAAGTACAACGGACAGGTGGCAGAGATCACGCCTGCCCGCATATCAGACAATTTGACGGAACGCGTGCAGCGTCTCACAAGCACCATCTACGACTTGCTCCACTGCCACGGCATCATTCGCATCGACTACATCATCACCAAGGGCGACCACATCAACCTTCTCGAGATCAACACCACGCCTGGCATGACCCCCACCTCATTCATTCCCCAACAGGTGCGTGCCGCCGGTCTCGACATCAAGGATGTGATGACAGAAATCATCGAAGATAGTTTTTGATCATGGGAGAACAGCCCAACCGCCTGGGCTGATCGACCCTTCCAAACCCCAAAACCATGAACACAGAATTTGACGAGATTCGCCCATACGAGAAAGGCGAGATGAAGCAAGCGCTCAATCAACTGTTGAGCGACCGACACTTTCAGGTTATCCTCAAGGGCATGGTTCCTTGGTTGCCCAAAGCCATGCGCAACGGACTGCTGCGCTTGGCATTCGTTGGCATCAAGACACCACTGGGCTTCCAGCTGCGCTTCATGAAACCGGTTGTCAAGCGCCTCATCCGCAAGGCTTGCTCCGGCATAGACTTCGACCACCAAGCACTCTCCGGTGGCGATGAGCGCTACACCTTCGTGAGCAACCATCGCGACATTGTCCTCGACTCTGCCTTTCTCTCCGTCTTGCTCATCGAGAACAAGTTTCCCACCACCGTAGAGATTGCCATCGGCGACAATCTGCTCATCTACCCTTGGATTAAGACACTGGTGCGCATGAACAAAGCATTCGTTGTGCGCCGCTCACTTTCTGCTCGCGAGCTTCTGGAGAGCAGTCGTCTTATGAGCCGTTATATGCACCACGCCATAGCCCACAAGCGCGAGAACGTGTGGATTGCACAACGCGAGGGACGTGCCAAGGACTCAGACGATCGCACCCAGGACTCTGTGCTCAAGATGCTCGCTTTGGGTGGCGAAGGTTCACCCATCGAGTCGCTCAAGGCCCTACACATCGTGCCCCTCACCATCTCCTATGAATACGACCCCTGCGACTATCTCAAGGCTAAAGAGTTTCAGCAGAAGCGCGACGACCCCAGCTTCAAGAAGTCGAAGCAAGACGATCTCGACAACATGAAAATAGGTATCTTCGGCAAGAAAGGGCGCGTGCACTATCATGCAGCTCCTTGCATCAACACATGGCTCGACGAACTCAAGGACTTACCCAAGACTGAACTCTTCAGTGCGATTGCACAACGCATGGATAAGAGCATCCATCAAGGCTACGCTCTCTACCCCGGCAACTTTGTTGCTTGCGATCTACTCTCGGGCACGAATGAGTTTGCTGCACACTACACCGCTGAAGAAAAGAACGTCTTTGAACAATATCTGCAAAGCCGTCTCGACCTCATCGACCTGCCCTATAAGGACGTCCCATTCTTGCGCGAGCGCATACTCACCATGTACGCCAACCCCGTTCGCAACAAACTCGGAGCATGACACACGCTGCGGCACATAATGACTACCCTATGCGCTGGACTTCGTTCGTCAGGCATCGGATGATGAAATGCGCACGCTCCGTCGTTGCTGGCGCTGCTTGCTTCTTGCTCTTTGCCTGCTCTGACGAAGATCAAGACAAGCCGTACCCCAGCATCATCACCGAACTCTGTTGTCTGCACACAACCAGCAACGGCACCTTCGGCCATCTGCAACTCGACAACGGCACGCGCTACACCATCTCTAACCCACAAAGCGGCTACCACGCATCTGTAAGCTATCGTGTGCTCTGTGGGTTCGTCCCCAAGGGCGGAGAAGCAGAAATCTACCAACTCTCGGCAGCCCTTCTGTTGCACGACTCCACCGCTGTGCAGCAGCACGACCCCGTATCCATCCTATCCTCATGGCGCAGCGGACGATTTCTCAATTTCCACCTTGCACCCAAGACACAGGGGGGCACGCAGTACTGGGGCTATGTCGTGGACCGTATTGACACTTCCTGCAGCGAGACGAATGCTCAAGGCGAACCGCTCACCACTGCCTACGTCTCACTCCACCACAACCAAAATGCCGATCCTACGAGCTACACCACCGACGTCTACGCCTCCATCCCCCTTGACAGTATCCAAGCCGACCGCATCGAGCTGTCCCCCATGTAACGCGAACTAAGCACAGCTCCCTACACCGAGCTCTGCACCTACCGATATGCCTTCTACTCAACAGCGAGGCTAAGCACCAACCGACGAAGGCACCCACCGATGAATCAAATCGCATTCGTCCACCCTTTGCCCTCTGCCAAGAACGGCAGAGCGCTCCACCCCAATCTCACCTAATCTCTTCACAGCAATGAACACAGCAGTACTCATCTCAGGCGGCGTCGACAGTGGCGTTGTCGTCCACCAACTCTGCGAGCAGGGAATCAAGCCCGACCTACATTATATTAAAATAGGTATGGAAGGCGAAGACTACTCTTGCTCGGCAGAAGAAGATATCGAACTCTGCCGCGCCACTGCGCGCAAGTACGATCTTCAGTTGGAGGTTACCGACCTTCAGAAGGAGTATTGGGAGCGCGTCGTGTCCTACACCATGGAACGTGTCAAACGTGGTCTCACCCCTAATCCCGACGTGATGTGTAATCGCCTCATCAAGTTCGGAGCGTTTGAAGAGCAAGTGGGCAAACACTACGACAAGGTTGCAACTGGACACTATGCCACCACAATAGAGGATCCCGACGGCACCATTTGGCTCGGAACTGCCAAGGATCCCATAAAAGACCAGACGGACTTCCTTGCGCAACTCTCCTACGAGCAACTGCGCCACACCATCTTCCCCATAGGGCATCTGCCGAAAGAAGAAGTGCGCCGCATCGCACGCGAAGCACACCTGCCCAGTGCACGCCGCAAAGACAGTCAGGGCATCTGTTTCTTAGGCAAGATCAACTACAATGACTTCCTCCGTCGCTTCCTTGGTGAACAAGAAGGACGCATCATCGACATCGAAACCGGCAAAGTGCTGGGGCGCCACCGCGGCTATTGGTTCCACACCATCGGTCAGCGCAAGGGGCTTGGTTTAAGTGGTGGCCCGTGGTTTGTCGTAAAGAAGAATATCAAACGCAACATTGTCTTCGTGGCACGAGGTTGGGACACCCAGCTCCAATACGGTCATGACTTCCGCCTTGCCGACCTCCATTTCATCACCCGCAATCCATGGGAACAGACAGACGCGCACGACCACACCGAAGGCATCCACCCCATCCAGTTCAAGATACGTCACGTCGATCATTTCATGTCCGGCACCATCGAGTGGATTGATGAAGACAGCGATGCTGAGCCAAACGGATACTGGCACATCCACAGCGACGCGCCCATCCAAGGCATAGCCCCCGGACAGTTCGGTTGCATCTACTCCTCTGATGCGCGCATCTGCTATGGCAGTGGAGAGATTGGCATCTGAGACTACTCTTCCTTCAACAGTTCCAAGCATGAAGGCTCCATCTGCATCGAGATGGCAGCCAAACCATCGAGCAAGACAACGAACCGTCGTGCCCGATGTCCTTTGACACGCCGGAAGGTACCCACAAGACCCGTGAAGGGACCTTCTATAACACGCACCCGCGTGCCCGGTTGCAGGTCCGCCAATTCTGTGGTAAGCTCGTGCTGCCCCTCCTCATATATGCGTATGAATGCCGTCATCTGCTCATCGGGCACGACGATGGGTTTCTTGTCCATCGCACCACCGTGGTGACAGATGTACTGCAGACGCTCTCTTCCTGGTGCAGCTTTAAATGTTTGTAGTTGCTGTTTTTCTGCACGTACAAAGAGGAGATTTGAAATCACTGGTGCCATGACACGCTTTCGTCGTCCTCCCACCTTCTTTTCCACCACATGCAAAGGCAAAAAAGTCTCCATGCCAGCCGACATCAAGTCAGCCGACATAGCCTCCTCTCCTCTATATAAAACTCGCATGGCAAACCACTGAGGCCCTTTTTCTTCCTCAATCGTTTGCCATGCGAATGATGCATTCTTTGTTTCCATAAGTCGGAAAGAGGAGACTCGAACTCCCGACCCCCACGTCCCGAACGTGGTACGCTACCAACTGCGCTACTTTCCGAATGCCATGCAGCAGTTATTCTTTTGTTCAGCAACACTGCCCATTTGCGTTGCAAAGTTACGAATAACTCTGCTAATTAACAAACATTTTTTGCCAAAAATATCTTTTCGCTGCTTATTCTGACTTTTCAATCACGCCATCTTCGGCTATCATAAGACCGGAATTTGGGAAATCCTGTTGCGTCAGCAAGGCTATGTTGCGTGCTGCGCCATGTGTCACATCCCGACGCGGTCCCACGCCTTTCACTTGTTTGTAGGAATAAATCTTGCCGCCAACAAAGGTGCCATCCTCCGCATTGAGGCGCGCACAGAGCAGAGGGGCATAACCCGTTGCACCTGTCGTGCCCATGCAGAAGGGAGCACAGAAGTTGCCCAGGCTATATGCGATGAGGTGTCCCTTGTAGAGTTCCATGGCACGCGGCACATGGGGTCCGTGTCCCACCACAATATCGGCTCCGTGATCGATACACTCGTGGGCGAACTTATGCACATCACCTCGGTTTTCGCCGTAGAAGGTTTCAGGCTTGCAAGGAACGTGCGCCGCTCCCGTTCCTTCTGCACCTCCGTGAAAAGTGACGATGAGAACATCACACTTTGGTCGCATACGTTCGATGTATTCATCCCGTTCGGCAGGGTTGTTGAGGTCGAGCGTATTGCGGCATGACGCAGCAAACGCTAAGAAGCCATAGCGCACGCCATCGCGCTCGATGATGGCCTCCTCTGCCCCACCCTTCTGACCGCTATACAGGAGCCCTACGCTGCGCAAGTTCTCCTGCGTCAAACGACGTCCTGTCGGTCCGCAGTCTCCCGCATGGTTATTGGCTATACCGACGGCATCCAAGCCTGCCTCCACAAGACGCTGCGCATGATCACCGGGCATTCTAAAGACAAAGCACTTGCCATCCCCCACATGCTTCGTTATCTCTGCCTTCGTGCCATAGTAGCATGTCCCTTCGAGATTGCCTATTGCCACATCAGCAGCACGAAGAATAGAATCACAGTCTTCAAAGAGAGAACGGCCTCTATCCTTGGTGATATAACTACTATCAGGCAGATTGGTGCCCATCAGGATGTCACCCGTAAAGGCAAGAGTGAGCACTCGTGGACCGACGGGCATGTCTATGCTGTCGGCGTCAGAAACGCTGGGCGCCGACAAGCTGGCGTCGCTGTCAGACTGACCGCCCACTGAGGATAAGTGACATGAGGCAGTCACACAGATACAACTCGCAAGGACCACCACAGAGGAAAGTGAATAAATTTTCATCAGACGTCTTGCTTCACCGAAGCATAAAATCATACCTTATATATTATATAACGCGCATGCGCGTGTGAAGAACTGGTTCAGACTCCCAACTGCAAATAAAACTTGCTCAGACGGTCAACTGCACCCCCACTTGCGCACTCGTGCCAGAAACACGATGAGATGCATAATTAAAGAACGCCGAATCAGGATTGCTCCTTCATCGGCGTTCCACCCACCATGTGTGGTGCCACCAGGAATCGAACCGGGGACACAAGGATTTTCAGTCCTTTGCTCTACCAACTGAGCTATGGCACCATGTGTTTCCTTCTTGTTTGCGGGTGCAAAGGTACGGACTTTTTTTTAACCCTCCAAACTTTTTCGCACTTTTTTTGCGAAAATTTGCAAAAAAGTCTCCAAATCGACCATTTCACAAGTGCAACACGCCAAAACTAGCGCCATAGCAACTGAAGCGGGTGGCAATTACCACCCGCAATTACCACCCGCAGCATATACCCAGAATTTTCGCAGCGAAAACTTTTGATTCTCGCAGCGAGATTTTTTTCACCCGCAGCGAGAATTCTTTTTACTCGCAGCGGAAACTCTGCGCACCTCGTCCGAGCATGCTCTTTCTGTGCCAACGAAAACGATGAATCAGTGAGCAAATGACTATGATGAGCTCTGACCCCTCGCAGGCATGGCATAGCTTCACTGACTATGAGCCTTCTCCTCTTCACCGATCCCTTATGGAACCTAAAAAAAGAGCGAAGCCTACCTAAAACCCATGAAAGTTGAGCGAAACTTGAAATGTATAAATCATTTCTGTGGAACATCTATAACAATCTTCTTTCCATTCTGGGTATTTGTAAGTAGAAGTACACGATCCGAACACAGATGATTGCCAAAGTACACCCCCATTTTTCTATTCCAGAAATACCCCCAATAGACCCAGAACGCGGTGCCGAATAGACGCAACGTGAATCCTTTACCTTTCAGGGAGATATATTCTTGACGATAGTCCTTCTTTTTGTATTCTTTTCTTCCAACAACTCTAGCTATGATGTAAGAGTCTTGATCTTCGATTACCTTATATGGTATATACAGAATGGGGGACAATACCAGCAAAACGACTAGTACAATCAGATAAATGCTAATGGAACAGTGAACATAAGAATAGATTATCGATGCTATAACAACGATCATTGTCAATACTGTTGACATTTTGAGCGAATTGTCTACCTTCTTTCTCATCACATATATCAAGCTAATAGGTTAAATACTACAAAAGGATTTAGCTGCCATACTTGCGTACTCTTGCTGCGAAATGGGCAAATCTGACATTGCCTCCTTGATTGACTTATCAATCATTTTGTCTAACTTGTCATCGCTTGAACTTTCATTTGCATCTATAGTGACAACACACCCACTGTTCAAAGCATGATCAATACTGCTTGATTGCTGAGCAACTTGCGGCCCAATTACAATAACATCAGACACAACAGCTGCCCATGCAACAGCAACAACAGCAATAAGAGCTCCATATACCCAAAAGAAATTTGCTTTATCTATTTGGGCTAACTCTTTACTAGCTCTGGTGGAATAACTCTGCGGAAGAGCACCGTGTTCCTTTAATAACGTTATATATAATTCCACCTCATTATTTTTAATTGCGGATGCAACTTCAGGATCGTTCATTACTTGCATAACCTTGACTAACATGCTATTTTGGTCCATATCATCGAAGTTCATTGAAGAACGAGTCACAAGTACTTTTTCTGGTGAAGAAACATTTTTTTTCATAGATCTTTCGTTTGTGTTAAATTTTATGCTGCAAAGTTAAGAAGAAATGAAATGATGGTGATGAGATTTGCGTCTCACTTCGTTTCAATAAGTGTTAAAACTTGTTAGAGAACAGAATATATATGCTATCCGACTGATAATCTTCATCTGTCTTTAAGCACTCTTGGAGAATTTGTTAAAATAAATGAAACCAAATGAAACCAAATTCAGTTTTCCTTTGATGGTAAAGTAGAATTTGGTAAATTTGTATCGAAATTAAACAGATGAACATGAAGTCTATGCGCGTTGGGGTTTTCAAACTTTGTTGCTATGTTTTTATCCTCTCACTTTTGTCATGCAACGATAAGAGCAACATGTATTCCAAGATTGATGAAATAAAAAGAATCGGGGATTCTGATCCTGTTTCTGCGCTTGGGCTGCTGCAGCACTTAGATAGAGAATTAGATAAGACTGACGAGCATATTGAAAACTTACGCAAAATGCTGCGCATACGGCTGCGCGACAAAGCCTACATCAAAGCAACAACAGACAAGGAAGTTAAGGATGTGGTGGAGTATTTTGAAAATAAGGGAAACTGGGAGGAAAAGCAGGAAGCGAACTACTATGCTGGCAGCGTTTACCGTGATCTGGATGATGTACCCAGAGCACTCACTTATTTCTTAAGAAGCATAGAATGTGCTGAGAAAGGGAGCGTAACAGACTCTTTATTATTAAGAAATACCTATTCTCAATTATATGGGTTGTACTTTAACGTCCAGGACTACCCTAATGCTCTCGTTATGGCGAGAAAGGAGGCTTTCGTAGCAGAAAAACTCCGCATCATAGACGCTTCAACTATGCTACACGAAAGTGCCGCGCTACTTAGACTCGACAGCATGCTTACCGCGAAGGAAGTCATTCTGCGCGCGTTTGAGTATGCCAAGAGCAAGGACAGCCAGACAGATATCTATTCGTTAGCATCACTCCTTTACCAATTATCTTCATTTAACTATATGAAAGAGGCACGCACTTGCTATGAACGCATTCGGGCAAAAGGCTTGAACCTTGATTTACCCACATCAACGTACCTCTCGATAGGAAAGTACTTCAGCACATTGGAGCAAACAGACTCTGCCATCTATTATTACAATAAGGTGATACAGGATAGCCATGAACTAAACCATCTGTATGATGCATCGCGAAACCTCTCTCTCATCTATGATTCACAGAATGATCCTGAGAAAGCGAATCGTTTTGCACAAATGTTCATACAGATAAGCGATACCCTGAATTTAGAAAAACGACAGACAGAAGCTGCCTCAAGTCACAACAAATACAAATACCAGAAGAACAAAGAGGAAGAGCAAAAGATGAAAGAGAAGAAAGACCTTTATCACAGAGTTTTGCTGATTGTCATCTTTAGTTTCTGCATTGTTGTCTTGTTGTTCACATATTTATGGATATTCAAAAAGAATGCTCACCTGAAAGAGATTTTGAGTAAGACCCATGAATTGGAAAGGATAAAAACAAAAAACAATAAGTTACAGAACGAAATAGAGGAACAAGAGCACCACCTTGCAAGAGTGAAAGAAAGACTAGGGAACAATGAGCTCGAGATGAAGCAGATGAAAGAAGAACTCGCCACGTCTGACAACGCGTTACAACTCGCAAAGATCCAACTGGAAGAAAGGTTGATGCAAAGTAGAAGCATCTTGAAACTATTACATCAGACTCAATTTGAAAACAGCACAGACGACATCATCCTAAAATTGAGAAAAGCGGCTAATGGCTTATATCAAATGACTGATCTGGACTGGAAAAAGTTTCATCGTGCAGTAAATGATCTATATCCTGACTTTGCAGACAGGATGGTTGTGCACTTAGGTAAGAAGATCAATGACAAACAGCTTCTGTTTTGTGAACTCATGCGTGTCGGCATAACCAATCCACAAATACAGGTACTTATGGATATGCCAAAGGCTACGGTTTGGAGATGGGCTAAGCGATACGAATGGATCTTGGCCCAAGAGCATGAAATGTCACTTGCGAAAGATGCATAGTTTCTGCCAAGGAAAGGACCATGAAGAATACAAGTACGCCAAAAAGACGCCCGGTTTCCCTATAACGCTGAGTATAGGGAAGCCGGGCGAAAATGTGTGTGGGGGGGGGGATTAGAGGTTATCCTTCTCGATATCCTTGAAGTACTTGTAGGTGCCGTGCTTGAGTTCGTCGGTGGCAGCCTCGTCGCAGACGATGATGGCGTGGGGGTGCATCTGCAGTGCGCTGATAGTCCACTCCTGACTCACACCAGCCTCGATGGCATGCTGCAGTGCGCGTGCCTTGTTGTGACCGTTGCAGACGATGAGCACCTCTTTGGCAGCCATGACGGTGCCTACGCCTACGGTGAGGGCGGTCTTGGGCACCTTGTTGACGTCATTGTCGAAGAAGCGGCTGTTGGCGATGATGGTGTCCGTGGTGAGCGACTTCACGCGTGTGCGGCTGGTGAGCGAACTGAAAGGTTCGTTGAAGGCGATATGTCCGTCAGGCCCGATGCCACCCATGAAGAGGTCGATGCCACCGGCTGCTTCGATGGCAGCCTCGTACTGTGCGCATTCTGCTTCGAGGTCAGCAGCATTGCCGTTGAGGATGTGCACATTCTCCTTTTTGATGTCGATGTGCGAGAAGAAGTTGTTCCACATGAAGCTATGATAGCTTTCGGGGTGTTCTTCGGGCAGACCCACATACTCGTCCATGTTGAAGGTAACAACATTTTCGAAGCTAACCTTACCAGCCTTGTAGAGCTCAATGAGGTTCTTGTAGAGACCCAAAGGAGAAGAGCCCGTGGGGCAACCAAGCTTAAAAGGCTTCTCTGCGGTAGGCTGCGCTACATTGATCTTAGCAGCCACATACTCAGCTGCCCAGCGGCTAAGCTCTGCGTAATTAGGTTCAATGATTACTCTCATGATAATAGCCTCCCTCATATCTTCCCGAAAAGGAAGGGACCATCGGAGGCTTGGGTCCAAGGTTAATAATTGGGTTGAATGGATGGGAGCGGGGGAGCAGGGGGGGAACGGGGAGGGCGAGATTACTTTTTGGGAGAGGCACCGGTGACGGTGTCCGCTTCGCGGGTGGGGGTGCGAAGGGCAGATGGGTTGTTGATGTATTTGCTTTTCTCGCCTTCAGTGTTGTAGATGCAGTCCTTGAGGTCTCGTGCAGAGATGCGTACGGCATCCTTCGTCAGTTCAGGCACGTTGTAGCTCTTCAGGAGCATGATGTTGTGGCGTGGATCCTGCTGTGGCAGACAGAAAGCTTTATGCGCTTGTCCCTGTTTGTCGAAGTAGGCAATGTGGGGGCGTGTGTAGTTGCCGTCCATGCGGCGCGAACTGAACACGATCCAACGTCCATTGCTGCTCCAGGTGTGGTAGCTGTCCACATCGGGGGAGTTGGCATCCGTCAGAGCATAGCAAGAGTCTGCTTGCAGATCCTTCACCCAGAGGTCGCTCGACTTATGCCAGATATGGAACTGCCCATAGTCGCCCATTGTGAAGAGCAGGTAGCGTCCATCCGGGCTCACCCTTGGCACGGTGATGCTCTTACGCATTGCAGCGGCATTCACCACCACCTCAGGTTCTCCGAACGAGCGCGTCTTTTCGTCGAAAGAGACGCTCATCAGGTTGTAGAACATCGAGTCATATTTAGTCAAGATAGCAGAAGCCCTCATGCTGTCTGCGACGTGCACGATAGAAGGCACGTAAGCGTCACAGTAGTAGAGTCGGTCGCCCGTAGGGTTCCAATTAGGGAAGGTCTCCAGGTGGTCGTCTGTGCAGAGGATGTGTTTAACCTCATTTTTGTCAACGTCATAGAAGAGCAGGTCGCTCCCCTCATCAATCACCTCGATGCGTTCGTCGTGATAGAGATGGAAAGCCTGTCCCGTCTTGTTGGTAGAGAATGCCACCCACGGATGCTTGGGGTGCCATGAAGGATAGACCCCGGCAGAGAGAATCTTCTCGTCCTTCACCTGCACCTTGTGCGCCTTGCCGTTTTCGACGATCACCGTACCGCCATGCTTAGCACGCACATGGAAGAGCATACGTTCCGTTTGGTAGTTCTGGAAGTTGTGGCAGTTGATGCAGTGGTTGTTTGAGTCAGAGTATTCTCTGTTGTTTTCGTAGATGGTATGCACATCCCAGTTCGTCAGGTTGCGTTGATAAAGTCCGAGCTGCCGATAGAGTTCGTAGCCCGGTTCGATGAGTCGATAGCTCAGGAAGCCATCTATTTCGTCCTCCGCCACCGTGAGCGTATGTGGCAGATAGCGCATCCATTTGTCGCCGTGCTTGGCGTAGACGGTCACCTCAATCTTGCCCCCTTTATTCTCCTGGAGCAGCTTTCGCCAAGCCGTGGTGTCCATCTGCATGATCAGTTCGTCGCCCGATGCCACGAGCAGCGTTTCGCCCTTCTCTCCCTTGAGTTCAGCCACAGCCTCCTCAGCCAGACTATCCTTGAGTTGGAAGTTCAGCGGAGCGATGTTGGGCGGCACGACCACGTCGCGATAGTCAGGAAAGATGCAAGCCTGCGTCTCCGCATCCGTGTATTGAGCAGGCAGTTCAGCTTTTTTGCCACAGCCCACGAGCACGATCAAAGTAATGATAAAAGCGTATATCTTTTTCATGTCAGTAAGCATTTAGTTCACACCCGAATTACTGCTCTCCTTCTTGTCGCTTGACTTGCGCGTCGCCTTCAGGTTGCCGAAGAAGTAGTAATAGGGATAGTAGCCTTTGTATTTCGGGAAGAGTTCGCGGGCATGCTGTGCGCGCGATTCTGACGACTTGAGCATATCACCGCACTCGCGAATGAAGGCGCCCAATCTTCCTCGGTGCATCTCCAGTCCATTAAACGCATTGGCGAGTTCCGGTTGTTTGTTTGCCATCAAGCAGAGCGCCTCGGCAATGCTCTTGGGAGGCGTCGTGCCCTGTATCGCCTGCGATCGGAAGATAAACTCCGGCATCGTCTTCGTGTAGATGTTCACCATCAAACTATTCCAAAGTGCATTGATAGAGCGTCCCTCCACCAGTGCGGCGGTATATCCGAGGAAGACCGGTTGCACGAAGTTATTCTCAAAGTTATCATGAATCGGTTCCGTCAGTCTCACCATAGCCACCTCTGGGTCGGCATTCACCGCCTCGGGGTTGTTGAGCATGGCTCGGTAGCGTGTCACGAAGTCGCCCTCGAAGGGCACTTGGTCCAATATATAAAGATATTTCTCGGCAAGCGCCCACTCGCTGCGCAGCAGCGCCGTCTTGCAGAGCATTTTGAGGTTTCGTATGGTAGGTCCCACCATGGCCATGTTCTCCATAGCGTGGTGGTAAGCCGCCTGCACGAGTCCGGCATGGTAGTCGCACTCCATGAGGTAGATATTTGTAGCATTCTGATGGTCCCCGTTCATGCCCGTAATATAGAGCGAGTCATAATCGAGTCGCATCTCGAAAAGCTTCTCACATTGCTGTCCCGTCTGCACGAGAGCAATGATATACTGTGCCGCCATGGGGCGGTAGCTCAGTTCGGCATTGTCTTGCGCCGTCTTGATGACCCCATTCCAGTTTTGGTTCATCACATCCACCTGCATGCTGGCAAGCGGACGGACATAAGGTCGGGCGCAGCTTGCCCAGCCCATCGGCACGGCAAGCATCAGAACGACGAAGAGCGCCTGCACAGCATTCTGTCGTCGCGACACCCCTTCGTTAGCCCTGCAGGGAGAGAGCGGATGTTTTCCCACCTTGGGGTGGCGACTGAAGGAGCGAATGATGATGGTCCAGATGGAGAGCACGACAAAAGCGGCGAAGGGAATACCCATAGCCTGTCCTGACTCTGCCTCAAACCAGTTGTTGAGTCCTTGATAGGTGAAGACACCCACATAGACGCCGAGCGGCAACCACTCCACCCATCGCCAGGCAGGCCTCAGTCGCATAGTGTAGCCCAGCATCCAGCAGCAGCTGGTGAGCAAGAGTGCGAGCAAAAATCCACCGACGACGGGGTATCGGAACGTAGTCAGCAGACATCGTCCGATTGCCCACAGATAGCCATAGGAGTGTTGCAGCTCATAGTTCATGAGCGTGTTGTCGAAAGCAAAGAAACTGTTCTCGCGCACCATGCGGAACACATCCCCCTGCCACCAGGCAGCCCAGAGCCACACGAGGAGAAAGACGACGAGTGGTATGGGGAGCATAGGAAACAAGAAGCCCCGCCGCGCTTCTTTTTGCGCGGTGGGCTTCTTCGTTATAGGTTTCTGGGCAGCGCTCTTGGCGCTGCCCTTTGTGTTATTCTTTCCCATTCAGAATACAGTTGCTGAAGGTTATGTCATCTTTGCCATCGAGGAGCCTCATGGCAAGGACTGTTGATTAATAGAGAACTTTCTTGCCGTTGACGATGTAGACACCCTTCTTGGCAGCCTTGCTCACACGACGTCCGCTGAGGTCGAAGATGCCGTTGGCAGCCTTCATGTCGGCTGTTGTTGTCTCTTCTGCTTCAACGCCATCGATGCCCGTAGCCTTGCCCGCAGCTTCGAGCAGCGCTTCGTAGGTAGCCTTGAGGTTGAGGTAAGGCTTCTCGAGTGTGAGTGGTGACAGGAAACCATTGAGGGCAGTCTGTGCTGCGTTCTGTGTGTTCACCGTAGCCGAGATGAGCGACTTGTCGAGACTCTCGTAACCGCTATGGAGTGCGATGTTCTCTTGCACCGCATAGAAGTTCATGAAGGCAACAGAGAAGAAGGGCACCTTGCCTGCATCGGCATTGTTCGTCATGGTCACCTGCATCTGCCAGTAGCGATAAGGCTGGTCGGCAAGAATCTCAGGAGAGGTGTATGCACCCTGTGCGCTGTAAGCTGGCACGACGGTAGCCATATCCTTGAACACCTCCGTAGTGGTGTTTCTTGCCTTCACCAGTATTTTAGCCGGTGCGTTGTCAGCCTCACCATTGTTGGTATATTTGCGCAGGTAGAACTTGAAGTTTTCCGTTCCGTTGCCCTCACCGAGGTCTATTGCTACATAATGGTAAGCAGTAGCCTTGTTGTTGACGCGCTTGGTTGTGAACCATGTAGTAGCCTTTCCGTCGATGAGTTTGTCGATGCCGTTGTTGGCATAGGCAGCATCCACTTCCGGTTGGTTGGTGTAGACATAGTTGGGAGCGTTCTTGTCGTCCACCTGGGGCACGAGTTTGTTGTTCTTGATTTCATAGTCACAGACATCCTGAACGAGCGACTTATTGTCTTCGATGAGCTGCTGGAGGTCCTCAGCTGAGTAGGCATCGATCACCTTGTATTGTGTGATGTAGAACTTAGAGCCTTCATCCTCGCCCCAGGGCACAAGACGTGTGTTGTTGCTGCCGTCCACGTTGATGCACTTTCCTCCATCCTTCGTTTGGAGGAACCATTTGCCATCACCTGCGCTCTTGAGACGACAAGCGAAGAGTGAGTCCGTCTTCGAGAAGTTCGTGGTGACACCCCAACCCGTCACGTCGTTGGCGTTGGTCGTAGCGTAGGGATACTGCACCACCATGCGATAGTCCTTGCCTGCATTCTGGAGGTAGAAGCTGTTAGACGTCTTGTCGGCAGGGATGAAAGCCCAGCGTGCCACGTCGGATGAGCTTGTGGTGCCGGTCTGCAGTGTCGTACCCGTATAGCTGATGAAACGTCCGCTGTTTCTTGCGCTTTCGATAACGTAGATGCCACCATCCTCAAGATTGATCATACTGCTCTCGTCGGCGAGCTTGAGCATCTCGCTGTTGATGTTCTCGAAGAGCGGCTTGTACTGTGCAGCGTCCTTGTTGGTGATGGCGGTCTTGGCGTTAGCCACCACGCTTTCGATTTCGCTGAGCGTTTCGGGCTTATAGCAACCCACGCGCTTGCCGTTGGGGTCCTTGAGTCGTGTGTACTGGGTGGTTGCATTGACAGCCATCTGCAGTGCTGCGAGCTGGTCGTCAGCAGTGCCCACCTCCATGATGTCTTTCACCTCAGCCGTCGTGCCATCAGCATTGACTGCCTTGATGGTGAATCCAGCAGTAGCGAGACTGGCAGGAATGGTGAAGTTAGCATTGTTGGCATGTGCAACAATCTTGCCATCCTTGTCATAGATGAGCAGACCGACACCGCCCTTACCGTTCACCGTGACAGAAGTACCGCTGACGCAATAGTTGAAGTCGGTGGCAGGTTGTGGGTTGAGGAAGTCGTTTACGTCACCCATAGTGCCGAACTGCTGGTGCAGATAGTCTTGGTTGCGCCAGGTGCCGGAGTTGTCGGGTTTCATGGTCTTGCTCACGCCGTTGCTCTCGCCCGTTGCCGTAGCAGCCCAAAGGTCGGTGCGCTCGCGCAGTTGCTGACGGTCTTCGATGAACATGATTTCGAGGTTCTCTCTCCAGCCCTTCTCTGCGGCTTCAGCCTTCACGGCATTGATAGCCTGGTTGATTTCGTTTTGAGTGAGTGAGAGCGTATAGCTTGTATAGTCGCCGAAGGTAGTATTCTGGAAAGGCTCGAAGAAGCCCCAGAGACGGAAGTACTCGGTGAGGTCCTCACCAGCAGCCTGACAAGCCTTCTGGTAGAACTTCAGCCAGCTGTCCTTGGCGCTGCGCAGGTTGAGGGCATCGGCACGCAGCAGAGTGAAGAGCGTGGGATAGAAGTCACACTTCTTGCCAGCCGTGTGGTAGTAGAGGTAGAGGTTGTAGTACATACGCATGGTCATGCCGATGTCGCGCAAACTGAACTGAGTGCCCTTCTGGTAGTAGTCCTCATTGTCCGCCATCGAACCTCCACGTCCCATACGGTAGCCATAGAAGTAGGTGATGATTTGCGAGAAGAGGTTGTTGGAAGACTCTGTAGAGCTCTGAAGGTTGATGGCACCCTGGTTGTTGTGTCCACTCTCATGACCCACGCACCACACGTCAAAGTCGGCACGCTCGCCGTTGTAGGACGACTCCACGGCGCCCACGCCCGGCATGTGGGTGTAGCCGGTTGAAGAGTGGGGGTTACCACCCTTGGTACCCATGATGGTGATGGCTCGGCAGTTGCAATAGGTAGGATAGAGATCCAGACCGCCATAGCAGTTGTAGACGGGATTCTGAGCGGTAGCCTCGGCAACGTCCTTCATGAATCCCATGGTTGCCCATTCCTGGTGGAGCACGTCGTCATAGAACTTCGCTGCCTTCCAGATCTTGTAGCCATAGTGTTGGTTGCGCTTGTTGAACTTTTCCGTTTCGAAAGTGCAAGAGGGAGTATTGCTGAAGAGGCTCTCCTCATAGTCGCTCCAGATGAGGTTGTAGGTCATGATCTGCCAGTAGCTCACGCCATACTCACCCATAAGAGCCAGACGCAGTCTGCACTTGTCAGCGCCACTGGCATCAGCCGACTTGTTGGCAGCCTTGAGGATGCGCTCATAGCGTGCATTGGTGCCGGCCTCGTCTTTGGGGTCGTAGGTGACATAGCCCAGCACATGACCTCCTTCGACGTGGATCTTAAGTTTAGGCAATTCGGCAGGCTTGAGGTTCTTGTCGGTGACGGTGTACATCACCCAGTGTTCCTGAAGCTGATCCTCTGTACCCACCACGTTGACGCCCTTATGGAGGACGGTGCCCTGGTTCCAGTTGTTCTTATCGAAACCTGTGATACCCTCGTTGACGTGGCTCAGACGAAGCTCTGTGCCAGCGGGGATATCGCCCTCTACGAAGACATAGAGGAGGTCGCGACCAGTGGTGTAGATGCCGGTGGGGTTGTTCATATCACCAATCTGGCTTGCGTTGAGGCCCTTTCCATCGGCGCTGTTCCAACGCCATTTGTCGGCAGCGGCGTATGCGCCGTAGCTTTGCACTCGGAACTCACTGGACATAGAGGCATCCGTCTCATCAGCCCATCCGTTCTTCACCTTCACAGCCACCTCGCCCAATTCCTTGGGCAGACCAGCAGCCACGACAGCAGCCATGAGCTGGTCGTCGGTCATGCTTGCCACCTTGCTGTTGAGCTTAGAGCAAGACTCGTCGGCGAAGATTTCGTTTATTTTGGTGTAGTCTGCATTCTGGAGTCTGTTGAGCTTCTCCACGAAGGCGCTTTCGCCTTCAGCATACTGTTCATACTCGGCACGCAGCTCCTGCACGCGCTCGTCGGTGAGCGAGACAGGTTCGATGGTCCAGTGGTTGCCTGCGTTGTTCGTGTCATACCAGTTCACAGCATTGTTCGAACCGTCGCAGTGTATGTAACCGCCACAGTTGATGAGCAAATTGCCATCAGCAGTTTCAGAGAAGCTGACATTGGTGGCAGGTGCGGTGAAGCCCGGCTCGAAATTCTTCGACTGCGACGTCTGTGGCTGCAGATAGTGTCCTGTGTAGACATTTTGCAAGGCTCTTCCCGTGTAGAGCCAAACCTGAGCATAGTTGTCGGTGTTCTTGCGGTCGCAGGAAATCACCTTGCGCTGGAAGTCTTCGTAAAGAACGTTGGTGCGTCCGACGTTGACGAAGCGATAATACTTTCCAGCAACGGGCAATGCAGCCTGAGCAAAGAGGCAAAGGAGCATGCCTACGAGGGATAACATGATTCGCTTTTTCATAAGTTAGTTTATTAATTAGGTTTGTTGATACTTCGACACCATACGCGGCAAAGTTACGAAAAAAGCCCGAAGGCACAAAACCTTCGGGCTTATTTTTTATGCTAAGGAGCAAAAATGCTTCCTTGCTTTCCCTTTTGCCTCAAAGGGCAAAGGGAGGAGCCATCTTACTTGATAACAACCTTCACACCGTTTACGACGTAGATGCCACGACCGAGCTTGTTGAGGCTGGTGCCGCAGTACTTGCCATCGAGGGTGTAGAT
This sequence comes from Candidatus Physcousia equi, assembly GCA_018065005.1. Taxonomy (GTDB): domain Bacteria; phylum Bacteroidota; class Bacteroidia; order Bacteroidales; family Bacteroidaceae; genus Physcousia; species Physcousia equi. The sequence continues at coordinate 10,399 of JAGHUD010000010.1, read as the reverse complement.
CTCACCCTTCTTGCTGATGCTGTTGAGAGCCTCAGTGATCTTGGTGTAGTTCTTCTCCTTAACGTCGCTGGTAACTTCGTACTTAGTCTGAGCGGTAGTGAGAACGTTCTCAGGAACGATAACAGCGGTGTTGGCAGCGTAGGTGTCGGTAGCAGAAGCGCTAACAGCGAAGCCAGAGAAGTCGCTCTTAGCCCAGATGCAACCCTTAACACCAGTCTTGGTAGCATCGAGTGCACCAACGAGGAGGTTCTTGTTGCGAGGAGCCTTTGCGAGCTCAGTGCCACGAGTAGCCTTAACGATAACGAAGTTGTCAACGTTGTAGTCGGGGTTGTCTACCCAGTTGGGCTCGTCAGCAGTGCCTTCGTTGATCTTCTTGCGGGTGTCATAAACCTCATACTCACCATCAGCTACGTAGATGAAGGGCTGACCAGCTGCGATCTCTGCACCTTCAGTGTACTCAGAGAGTTCGATGCTGAGTTCCTTAGCCTCATCGTCCACACCAACAGCCTTTACAGAGTATGCCTTACCTGCAGCTGCATCAATCTTGATAGCAGTGGGGAGACACATGGTGTAGGTACCACCAGTCCAGAGGCTCATGGTCATATCAGTGGTGGGTTCAGCGGTTACGTCAGCCACCTCAGTGATCAGCATCATACTGTTAGAACCGATAGCGGTTGCATCCCAGCTGCAGAGCTTGTTGGCGTCGCGCTGTGCATGGAGGTAGGTCTGGTTTTGACCACGGGTGAATGAGCGAGCCTTGAGGAGGTTAGCACCAGCACCGATAGCAGACTGCTCGATGAGCGTAGGTTGAACGTCGAGCTGAACAGTGCTGTTAGCACCGAGGGCACGAACATAAAGACCGGTAGCCTTGTTCTGGATAGCGTAAGCGCTGTCGCCGAAGTTAACGAAGCGGAAGAGGTCGTAGTCAGCAGTTACATCCTTTGACTCAAGGAAGTGGAGGCTACCCTTGAAGGTTGCGTCCTTAGCAGCATCGAACTTGCGGGTGGTGGAGACATTAATGGTTACCTCTTCATCGGTCTCGGGATCGGTGTAGGTCTCTTCGTCGATGTTCAGACCACCTACGCAGAGGGTCTTGCCGAAGAGGGCAGGAGAAGCGTCCATTTCGATGTTCTCGTTGTAGCGAGCGTCAGCACCTGTCTTGTCCCAACCGTATTTCTCATACATCGCTTCGGTGGGGAAGCTGATGCGATACCACTTGCCTTCCTTCACCTTGTTAGCAGAAGCGAGAGCATCTTCGCCAGCCTTGGTGATCTTCTCAGTGAGCTCAGCGCTCTTAGCGGGCGTGTAAGCACCTGAGTTGTCATAATCCTCAGCTTCCTTAACTACAGAAGCAATAGCGGGAACAGTGGTCCACTGACCGGGGTTGTTGCCCTGAACGAAGAGGTCGCTTGCAGGTACAGCCTCCATTGCGGTACGGAGCGCTGCAGGGTTGGTGTATACAGCGTTCCAAGCGTCGCCAGCGGTCTTGATGGCGTTGTAGGCAGCCTTGAAGTCAGCATCTTCGGGATCCTCAACATTCTCGAGGGTGTAGCCAGCCTCTTCCCAAGCTGCAACGGCAGCCTCGAGAGCCTCGATTTCAGCCTTGCGAGCCTGTGCCTGAGAGATGGTAGCCTTCTGAGAGATGGTAGCAGGATAGAGCTGGATTTCAGCTGCGTGCCAGTAACCACGGTTGTTGGTGGTCTCCTCTTCGTAGATACGGATGATGCTGTAGCCCTTGGTCTCGAATACGTCAGACTTGAGGGTCTCACCAGCTGCCTTGTAGGGATAGCTGAGTTCTGCGAGGAGTTCGAGTTCGCCCTTGTTGTCGGTGAAGTCAGCCTGATCTTCAGTTACACCGTAGATAGACATCTTGGTGATGTGGTCGTTCTGAGCGCCTGAGCGACGAACCATTTCGAATGCAACACCGTCCACGTCGTCGCCGATGCCAGAGATCTGAAGGTAGTGTACGCCATTGGGAGCAGGGTTAGCTGTTCCCCAGTCAGAGTGCCAGTAGGTCTTAGAGTCACCGTCGATGAGACAGCCACTGCTGAGGTCTTGACCGTCTTTTGAACCGTTGATGTCGTTATGGCTATAGGGAGAGCTGAACTGAGAAGCTTGAGTGATGACGGGATGCTCAGTGTCGAGAGCAACGTCCTTGTCGATAGCAACTTCCTTCTGTGCGGGGAAGTTAGCAGCGATAGCGTTAGCCTCGTCGATCATAGCAGCAATCTTAGCAGCGGGACCATCGAGGATAGCCTTGGCGGTAGCCTCGTCAACAGGTACGAGTACCCACTCGGTAGCGCTGGGACTCATGGTAGAAGCGTTGTAGCCAGGGCTCCAGTTTACAACATTGCCACTCTTGCCAGAACCACCACCGTGGCCACCTGCATGGAGGTAGTCGCCATTTGCGGTTGAAGAAGCGAGACGGATGTCATAGTAAGCCTCGTCGAATGCCTCATACTCCTCAACAGAGCCGAAACCAGCGTAGGTGATGGTTACGGGGTTCTGCTCCTTGCCGAGAGTAGCACCATTTGAGAAGCCAGAGAGCTGAAGACCTGTAGCACCTGTCTTGAGGATGTACTGATCAGCGGTCTCTGCATTTTCGATCTTGAAGAGGAACTTAGCAGAAGTCTTGTCGATCTCCATCCACTTCAAGGTGTTGCCATCAGCGTAGATACCCATGCGGGGTACGCGACCTTCCTCAATGGTAACCTCAGTTTCCTCGCCGAGTTCCTCATCGTAGCGCATCTCAGTCTGGGGAGGAATAGCATTGAACTTGAGACCACTGCGGATGTAGTAGTAACCGGGAAGGATGGGCTTGTTGACAGCAGCAACGACAGCCTCCCAAGCCTTGTCGAGGTCGGTGCCGAGCTTTTCGATGCTTGCTACCGTAGCGCCTTCGTTGTCGGGATCGTCAATATCGAAGCTGCTTGCCTTGGTGAACGCATCTTTGAAAGCATTGATGATGGCTGCGGGGATGGTGTGCTCGATGGGGTTGATCTCCTCGTCGAAGTAGTTGTAGCGATCCGTGTAGGTGCCAGCCTTGGTAGCGAGTGCGTTGGCAGCAATGGTGAGCTCACTGGTCTCTTCGAAATCAACGAGGTAGATCTGCCATTCGTTGTTACCCGTAGCATTGGCATCGTTGTTCCAGAAGTTGAGGTTGCCGTTTGCACCGTTGTTGTCCAGACGGATGCCACCAGCGGGGTGCATCACACCCCAAGTACCGGTTTCGAAGGGGTACCAGGTGCAAGCGATGGCACTTTCAGCATCGAGCTCGGGGGGGCAACCACCGTTGTGGCCAGCCTCGCCCATGTAGATGCCGAGACCATTTACGACTTTGTACACCTTAGCATCGTAGCCTGCTTCAACTACGCCTGCTTCGGGCTCTTCGTCAACAGCGATGAACTGCCAGAGGTAGCTTGCCTTGTCGCTTGCCAGTGAACCATCGGGACAGTTGGGATCGATGTTCATCTTCATGAGGTTCTCCTTGCCTTCTACAGAGGTCATGTAACCTGCTGCATCACGGTCCTGCTGTACGAAATACCAGGTGCCGGGGACAAGTTCGTCAAGTGTGGTTACCTGCGCACCCTTGCTGATGAGCTTAGCGCCCTGCAGATCTTCGTGAACATCTGCATAGACACTGCCGCTGCAGAGGGCAGTCAGTAACAACACGAGTAAAGAAGTAAATTTCTTCATACTTGTTTGTTTTGATAAAGTTAATAAATTAGGTTAATTGAAGTTTATATTAGTTTATGTATTGGTGGTCGTTCGGAGTGGGGCTATTGCCCATGCTGCCGGTAAGGGCTCTACGCGCGTACATTATATATTATACGTAAGGGATGCACCTACTCCGTTTAAAAAATAGACTTTTCAGTGTGCAAAATAAGCACATTTTTTTCAAACCACCAAGTTATTGATGTTAATTCTCATATTTTGCACAGAAAATTTTGCATTTTTAACGATTTTAGTTAACTTTGTACATAAAAAATACGAAGCCCCTCTGAACATGTCTGCGCTGATTCTTCCTCCGCTCGTTCGGCTACGTCGCTTCCGCAGGCGATGTGGCTATGGGGTGCATTCGCCCTATGCCTTCGAGTTTATCACGCAGGTCATCTATGAGCGCACACACTACTACGCCTACAACAGTCTCGACGCACTCTTGCCGCGCTGGCAGACTTGGCTCAACCTGAGACCGCGACGCCTGATGCGACTGATCTTCCGCCTTGCCAACTGGCAGCATCCGAGTTGCATGCGGCTCCTCCACCCCACCCCCCAAGTCTTTGAGGCATTAAAAGCAGCGGTGCCTTCTTCCTCGATGGAGACAGACACCGACCAAGTGGCAAGGGACGAATGCAAAGCGGACCTCATCTACGTGGGTGCCAGGGCGGAAGCTGAGGCTCGGGAGGTGCTGAGGGGTGGTTGTCCTGCTATGCTCATCGTGGACGACCTTCGCCACCAGACTGCACTGTGGACCTGGCTGAAAGAACATCCCCGCACGACGCTCACCTTCGACCTTTACGACCTGGGCATCGTGCTCTTTGACCGCCCGCTCAACCGCATGGATTATGTGGTGAGCTTCTGAAGATACGGAGAAGGATTGGATCAAGCGCACGAAAGGAATAAAAGCAAATATTGGCGTCCGGCAAAATGCACAAAACATAAATTATATTGTTGATATTCTATTGAGTATGGGTAAAATGCAAATTTGGGGCTTGGAAATCCTGAAAGAGAGAGGAACTACGAATAACGCGAATAACCTACGAATTTAAAATAAAGGGAGAAAAATATGAGGCTGAAACTACGAATAACGCAAATAACCTACTAATATAAAATAAAGGGAGAAAAAAATTCCTATTCGTAGGTTATTCGTGCCATTCGTAGTTCACAAATCTATGCTTTGCACACCTATCCGTAACTCTCTCCCCATCCAATAGCGCACATCGCGCAGAAAAAATATGAGGCTGAACTACGAATAACACGAATAACCTACGAATATACCCGGACAACAAAAAAAGCAAAAAGAAAGCAATTATTGTGTAATTGCTTTCTTTTTGCTTTTTCATTTTTGATCCTTTTGGGTGATGAAAGAGAGAAAAAAGAGCGATTTTAGAGGAAAATTGGAGCGATGCGGCGACGAAAAAAAGTTTCTGCTACGGAAACTTTCAGTTTCCGTAGCAGAAACTGGCAGTTTTCCGAGCAGAAACTTTTCGTTTCTGACACAGAAATACACTGAAAAACGATGGCAAAAAGCGGTACAACAACAGGATACATCATCATAACCACCTAATAACCAACGCTGGCATCTCGCAGAAAAAGCTAAAAAAGGCATAGCCAGATGACTGAGAGCTGAGCTACGTTGCCCCTCAGAAGAGAAAAGAGAATGACATAATGACGGGAATTAGTTCGTTTTGTTAACAAAACGACAGAGTGAAAAGAACGAAAGAAAAAGAAAGAAGAAGAGGGGAAACTGAAGAAAAAGAAAAAAAGGAGGGAAGGGGGGGGGCGCAGAAAGGAAAAAGAAGAAAAACAGCAAAAGGAGAAGGCATCATTTCAGGAGCCAGGCACGGGCATAGTCGATCATGGAGTCGGAGCCGTGCTGGGCTGCTTCGATGTCGAGGGCAAGTGGGATGTCGGGGGCGATGCCAAACTCGGTGTGCTCCATGCGGGCATCATACATGGGGCAGGCGCTGAAGCGAACAACCCAACCGTTGGGGAGCTCGGAGGTGAAGGGCAGACCGGAACCACCTCCCGTCTGGTCGCCCATGACGGTGACGAGCGGACACTCTTTCATGTTGCGAACGAAGGCATTGGTGGCGCTGTAGCACGAACGGTTGGTGAGCACGACGCATCGCTTCTGCCAACGTATGCCGGTGGAGGGGTTGATGTATTCGGGCTGCGGTGCAGAGAAGGCGTTGTGCGCCTTGCCCGTCTTGTGGGTCATGTAACCGACGAGGCGCCGTTCGTTGGTGAAATGAGAGCTGAGACGCTGTGCGTTGTCGAGCTGTCCGCCCGTATTGCCGCGCACGTCGATGATGAGTCCGTTGCAAGAACGAAGATAGTAGAGACAGTCGTCGATGTTGCCCTCGCCCACCGCATTGGAAAAGGACTCATAGACGATGTAGCCGATGTTGTCGGGCAGGATGCGGTATTTGAGACCGGAAGCGATGCGGTAGTCCGTACCGAGGTAGGCATCGCGCAGTTCCCGGTCGAGGTTTTCAGGATAGTCCTCGCGCCATGACCAGTTGCGCCCCACATCGGCAGAGCAGTAGAGGTTGACGTGTCCGTCGCGTAACTCAGAGAGCATGTGGCTCAGCACCTCGAAGAGTTGGATGGGCTGCATGGCAGGAGAGAGCTGAGCATGATAGCGCCCGTAGACTTCAGCCCAGTCGACGCCAAGCGTCTCACGTTTGTAGTCGAGGAAGCAGTAGTGCTCGTCGATCAGTGTCCAGAGGGCGCGGAAGTTATCTTCGGGCGTGCGGCTCGCCTCTACACCACGCAGACAAGCACTGCAGCTCAAGAGAGAGAACAGCAGGGGAAGGAGGATGTGAAGCGGAGAGAGGCAACGGGCTTGTGTCATAGAGCAAATGAAGATCAGAGCGTTCGTGCCCACCCCAGAACAAACGAGCGGGCGAACTGGTGTTGTTCGAGTCCGTTGAGGCGGAGCTGACTGAGGTCGGAGAGATAGCCCAAGCGGAGGTAGAAGAGGCGGAAAGAAAGGTCGAGGGTGAGATACTGACGGAGTGTGAGCGCATTGTGGGGGGAGATGAAGCCCAGGTTGCGGTCGGTGCCGTATTCGGAGAGTTCATAGTAGGACTGGCCGTAGCGGGGTGCGAACGCCATGCCGACAAGGGGGAGCTCTGCCTGGTAGCGGATGTGGATGGGGAGACGCGCCAGACGGGTGTCATAGTGGGCAGCCACCACCCCTGAGAGGCGCAACTGGAGGCGTGCGTTGGCAGGGTTATTGCCCGAACGGGTGGTGTAGAGAAAACCGGCGGTGGTGCCTAACGTACCTCCGGCTTGCAACCGGAGGCGGGGCAAGATCACATCATGCCAGTTGTAGCGCCAGCCGGCTTCGTATGCCACGCCTCCTCCCACGTTGTCGGTGCCATTGGCAGGCGACGAGGCGAAAGAAGCATCGAGGGAGAGGAGCGAGTGGAAGGAGAGCCGGGGATGGGCGCCATCCGTGGCGGCTTTGCTCCTGGATCGGAGGAAGTGGGCGGTCTCGTAGAGGACGGTGAGCTTGGGTCCGCGATACTCGAGCGGCGAGAGATAGCTGTCGTAGTGGTTGACACGACCAATGGCAAACGTCGTGGCATGCTCGCGCGGGAAACGCACAGACTCCTCATGCGACGACAGGTGGAGGCGCTGCCGCAGACGATCCTGCCCAGCCTGCGGTTGTGCAAAGGCTGGCAGGGCGATGAGGAGAAGAAGGGCGACAAGGAGCATGGGGGGGGATTAGAAGAGGTGGAGCTGTCCGTTGATTTCATCGATGGCATCCGACTGGCTCTGCTCCGCATCGGCAGAGTCGGGTGCATCGTTGGAGGTGTTGGGGTCAGAGCCTTCATCCTCGGTCGTAGGAGTCGCCTCTTCGGGCAGACGGGTCGGTTCGAGTTCGACTACGGATTCGATATGGAAGGTGGTGATGCGCTTGCCCTTTGCCTTGTAGCCCTTGACACCGACGAAGGTAGCGGCATCGATGTCGATGGGGTCGCGGAAGGCATCATCGCCGCCCATGGTGACGAGCAGATGGGGATAGGGCGTGTCGGTGAGGAGGATGAGACGCGAGTCGGGGTTGTCGCCTGTGACGTTCTGGCGCTTTGTGGTGGAGGCATCGAGGAGGAAGCGCTTGACGTAGGGGAAGCCGGACTGGTCGGCATCGAAGAGACAGGCGGTCCAGACCTTGTCGTCGCGATACTTCTCGATGCGCCAGATATTATCCTCGAAATGGTTGTTGGGGTCGTAGGAGGTGATGTAGTACGCACCGCCTTCGAGGATGACGAGCACCTTCTCGTTGTCGGCGAACTCGCCCACGTAGATGCCATGCTCATCGTAGTTGAGGCGCTTGACGTCGGGGTCGAACCAAACCTTGCGACCGCCGAGCGTGCTGGTGCCGTGGCTCTTGAGCTGGACGCGCAGAACATCTTGCTTGGAGAGGATGTTGCCCATGGAGGCACGTCCCTTGATGCCCACCTCGCTGAAGTCCTTGTCGAAGAAGACACGCTTAAGTTTGGGAGTGGGCTTGAGCGTCACCTTGACGATTTCTGCCTCTCCGTTGGGGTTGGCAGTGAAGTAGAGGGTGCGGCTGCCGGGCTTACCCTGCGTGAGGTCGTACTCGCGGTCGCGCGTGACGCTGGTGACGTTGAAGCGTTTGATGTAGGCAGCACCCGCCTTTCCGTCTTTGTAGACCACATTGTAGATGGTGCGCGAGTCGTTCTTCTTGAAGATGGCGATGTGGATGATCTCAGCCTTTTTCTTCTCTGCCTTGCTGCGCTCGTTCTCGCCTACGAAGAGTTTCTCTGCCACACGCACCACCTTGTAGGTGCCGTCGCGATAGAAGAGGATGACATCGTCGATATCGGAACAGTTGGCAACGAACTCGTCCTTTTTGAGCGAGGTGCCGATGAAGCCCTCTTCGCGGTTGATGTAGAGCTTCTGGTTGGCTTCGACCACCTTGGCAGCAGAGATGGTGTCGAAGCTCTTGATCTCGGTGAGACGCGGGTGGTCCTTGCCATACTTGTCACGAATAAAGCGGAACCAATCGCAGGTGACCTCGACCATGTTGGCGAGTTCGCGCTCGATCTCGGCTATCTCGTCCTTGATGCGCGCGATGTTCTCTTCTGCCTTGTCCTTGTTGAAGCGCAGGATGCGGGCCATCTTGATTTCCATGAGGTGGAGGATGTCGTCCTTGGTGACTTCGCGCACGAACTTCGGATACCAGGGGGTGAGGCGCTCGTCGATGTGGGCACATGCGGCATCCATGGACTCGGCGTTTTCGAATTTCTTGTCCTTATAGATGCGCTCTTCGATGAAGATCTGCTCGAGCGAAGCAAAGTGGAGCGCTTCGAGCAACTCGCCACGGCGGATAAGGCGCTCGCGGCGCAGGAGTTCCAGGGTGTTGTCAACAGAACGGCGCAGGACGTCGCTCACGGTGAGAAACTGGGGCTTGCGCTCGTCGATGACGCAGCAGTTGGGGGAGATGCTCACCTCGCAGTCGGTGCAGGCGTAGAGGGCATCGATGGTCTTGTCGCTCGACGCACCGGGGGTGAGGTGGACGAGTATCTCGACGGTGGCAGAGGTCATGTCTTCTACCTTGCGCACCTTGATCTTGCCCTTCTCGGCTGCCTTGATGATGGAGTCGATGAAGGTGGAGGGCTTGGAGGCGGTGCCGGTGGTCTTGCCGAAGGGTATCTCGGTGATGGCAAGGGTTTTGTTGTCGCGCTTCTCTATCTTGGCACGCACGCGCACTGAACCGCCTCGTTGCCCGTCGTTGTACTTGGAGACATCGATGCTGCCACCGGTAGGAAAGTCGGGATAGAGGTGGAACTCCTCGCCATGGAGATAGGCAATGGCGGCATCGCATATCTCGCCCACGTTGTGGGGCAGTATCTTACAGTTGAGACCCACGGCAATGCCTTCGGCTCCTTGCGCCAAAAGGAGCGGATACTTGACGGGCAACGCCACCGGCTCTTTGTTGCGACCATCGTAGGAGAACTTCCACTCGGTGGTCTTGGGATTGAAGACCACATCGAGGGCGAACTTGGAGAGGCGCGCCTCAATGTAGCGGCCTGCGGCGGCATCGTCGCCCGTGAGGATGTTGCCCCAGTTGCCCTGGCAGTCGACGAGCAGGTCTTTCTGACCGAGCTGAACGAGGGCATCCTTGATGCTGGCGTCGCCGTGGGGATGATATTTCATGGTGTCGCCGACGATGTTTGCCACCTTGTTGAAACGGCGATCGTCCATCTGCTTCATGGAATGCAGGATGCGGCGCTGCACGGGTTTAAGACCGTCGGCTATGTAGGGGACGGCGCGCTCAAGGATGACATAGCTGGCATAGTCGAGAAACCAGTTCATGTACATCTTGCTCAGGTGGGTCACTTTCTCCTCTTTGGGCTCCAGAATCTCTTCGTTGTCTGTCATGGGTGTTCGGGGTTGTTATGGACTGAAGGGGCGCACGAAACATGCGTCGGCACACACGACAAAGCTCCTCTGACGGCTTGTTGGGGGACCTGCGGAGTTCTGTGTGTGCACAATTTTGTGCCAAAGATAGCACAAACGCATCGAAAAACATGAATTTTTAGATTTTTTTTGCACGCGCAACACAAAAAAGTGCGTTTTTTGTGGCTTTGATGGCGCAAGCACTGCCTATTTTCTTATCTTTTGCCTCGCTGCAGGGGGGAAG
>JAGHUD010000057.1 GCA_018065005.1 Candidatus Physcousia equi | reverse complement strand
AAGACGCTGACCTGCGAGAACTTCGTCACGCCCGTCAGCATGACAAAGCGAAGGTCATCATCGCATGCCTTGAAGGTAGAATACAGTTCTTTGAGCACCTCACGATGCTCCTGCTCCAAGGGCGTGTCGAGCGTGTCGAGCATCGGTTTGTCGTATTCATCAATGAGGACGACCGCCCGATTGCCCGTCTTTTTGTGTGCCTGAGCTATAATGTACTGAAAGCGCGAACCGATGGTTTCTGAGTAAGGCTCAGCACCGTATTCCTTCTCCCAGTGCATGAGGTGCTTGTTTATCTTCGTGCGCAGACTCTCCTTGTCGTGGTAGTTCTCGTTGGCAAAGTCGATATGCAGCACAGGATATGCCTTCCACTCCTGCTCCAGTGCCTCCATCTTCAGACCTTCAAAGAGTTCCTTCTTTCCCCTGAAATATGCCTCAAGCGTAGAAATCAGCAAAGACTTGCCAAAACGACGAGGACGGCAGAGAAAGCAGACCGTCTTTTGTGCGAGCCTGTAAACGATGTCCGTCTTGTCGATGTATGTATATCCGTCCGAACGAAGTTTTTCGAATGATTGAACACCTATTGGATATCTCATCTTATATATAAATTAGGAATGGTAAGTAGAAGGTTTCGATTCATGAGCAGATGGATGGAGCACGAAGCACCGTCACTCCCATGCCATCCACACGAGGATCGCGTGGATAGCTGCGCGGTAAGCCATAGCTCTCACTCCCTCTCTTCTCAGTCTTAATCCACACAGAAGCCAGCTTGCTTCCAGGACTCCAGGATGCACGTAGCGTCGGCATCTGCCAAATCCCGTTCGATGTCGTATTCCTCCATGAGGGCATCAGCAAGGAGTGAGGGCGTGACGTTGGGGTGCTCGGCAAAACGTTGCCACAGCATGGCAGCCGTATCGTTGAGTTCCAGGATATGCCGCTGCCCTGTCGAGTCATTCCTCTTGAAGAGAATGTAGCGCCCACAGATGCGGCGTAAGGGGAGTGTGCTCTGCAAATTCATCCGTCTTGTTTTGTAAGTCTTTTGCGCAGCGTGTCGGAGCAGATGCCCGGAGTGTGGTCGAGATAGACCACCGAACATCCCGCCTCGGCAAACTCTTGTTCATAGTGATTCCAGGCGTCTGTGCCTTTCCAGTCCGACCCCACGAAGACCACATCCGCCCCCAACTCTTTCACGACGCGCAGTTTGTTCATGTCCTCCTGGGTGACAACCCTATCCACATAGCGTATGGCTTCGACGATGGCCATGCGCTCTTTTTCGTTTATGATGGGCCACTTGTTTTTGCGCTGGAAACAAAGCTCGTCGGTGGTCACCCCCACAACGAGCGTTTCGCAGAGTTCCTTGGCACGTCGCAGGATGTTGAGATGCCCGATGTGGAACATATCATACACCCCCGTCGTATAGCCCATCTTGAATGGTTTCTCCATGGTTCAGTCTCGGCGGAAGATGTCGCGTGTATAAACCTTCTCCTTCACGTCGGCAAGACAATCGTCGAAGCGATTAGCAATGATGGCATGACTCTGCGCCTTGAACACCTCCAAGTCGTTCACCACCACCGAGCCAAAGAATCGCTCTCCGTCTGCCAGCGTCGGTTCGTAGATGATGACGTTAGCCCCTTTTGCCTTGATGCGCTTCATGATGCCCTGTATGGCAGACTGGCGGAAGTTGTCGCTGTTCGACTTCATCGTCAGACGAAAGACGCCGATGGTGCACTCGCCCTCTTTCTCACGTTCAGGCGAGTGGCCATACTGGTTGCAGTCGGTGTAGGCATACCATCCCGCCTTGCGCAAGACGGCATCTGCGATGTAGTCCTTGCGTGTGCGGTTGGACTCTACGATGGCAGTCATCATCTGTTGTGGCACGTCCTGATAGTTGGCAAGCAGCTGTTTTGTATCCTTGGGCAGACAATAGCCGCCATAGCCGAAGGAAGGGTTGTTGTAGTGTGTGCCGATGCGTGGGTCTAGTCCGATGCCGTTGATGATGGCAGCCGAGTCGAGTCCTTTCATCTCAGCGTAGGTGTCGAGTTCGTTGAAGTAGCTGACGCGTAGTGCCAGGTAGGTGTTGGCAAAGAGTTTCACCGCCTCCGCCTCCTTCAGTCCCATGAAGAGCGTGTCGATGTCTTGCTTGATGGCGCCCTCCTGCAGCAGTTGTGCGAACTCCTCAGCCTTCTCTCTCATGTGGTTGCCCTGGATGGCAATGATGGCATCGTTCTCGTGTTTGAACTCAGGGTTGTCGATGAGTTTAGGGTAGCCCACGATGATGCGGCTGGGGTAGAGGTTGTCGTAGAGTGCCTTGCTCTCGCGCAGAAACTCTGGCGAGAAGAGCAGGCGCAACTCGCGCCGTCTGCCATCGGGCAGTGGTGGCATAGCCTTGAAGACTTGTGCATATTTGAGGTAGAGCGAACGGCAGTAGCCCACGGGGATGGTAGACTTGATGACCATGGTTGCCTCTGGGTTGACGGAGAGCACCAGGTCTATCACGTCCTCGATGTGGTGTGTGTCGAAGTGGTTTTTCACAGGGTCGTAGTTGGTTGGCGCTGCAATCACCACAAATTCTGCATCGCGATAGGCAGCCTCACCGTCGAGCGTGGCAGTGAGCTGGAGGTCTTTCTCGGCAAAAAACTTCTCGATGTATTCGTCTTGGATGGGCGAGATGCGTTGGTTGATCTTCTCCACCTTCTCTGGGATGACGTCGACGGCAGTCACCTCATTGTGTTGCGCCAAGAGGGTGGCAATGCTGAGTCCAACATAGCCAGTTCCTGCCACTGCAATTTTCTTGTTAGCCATAGTTTGGGGTAGTCAAAAAAAGTCCGTTCTTTGGTTTTGCTATTTTGCCCGAGAGGGCACAACTTTGGTTCCTCAATATCTCGTTAAGATGTTGAGCAACAAAGGATTAAATAAAAGCTTGCGTTTTTCGATGGTTTGTCGCACGCGCATGAGCGTGCTGTCGCACTGCGCGATTTATTATGCAAAGATAAAGAATTATTATTGAAAAAACAAATTTTACGAAAAAAATGTTCTTTCTTTAGCACCATTTAAGACGGATTCTGGACCGGAAAATAGTAAAAAATCTTTACACCAAGGCGCGCTCTGACGAGTCAGAAGAGCCGCTCACCAGAGCGCTGCCAGGCAGGCATAGGCACAAAAAGAGCAAGTGGCGCGCAGCCTCGCATCCTCACCTTTAGTCGCCCACCTCAACCTGCACAAAATCTCGCGTTTAGGCGTTCGAGGGTGGAGCGTCAAGTTTCTGCAGCAGAAACTGCTGGTTTCTGCAGCAGAAATATTTAGTTTCTGCAGCAGAAACTTTTTATTTCTGCTGCGACAACTTTTCGTTTCTGCAGCGGCAACAGCAAAGTGCCCTCGCAACAACAAAAAAAAGGCGCACGGGGAATGGGTCATCCTCCGTGCGCCGCACGAACAGCAGGGCTGCTGATTATCAAAGAAAAATCTTTACAAACGTGCCTTCCGTTTCAAACGCATTGTCTCAAACGGACGGTCAGCTTGGTGCTTATCTGATGAAGAGCATCTCGCGATATTTGGGCAGCGTCCACACCTCGTCGTCCACCTTCGTTTCGAGTTTGTCGATGTGGTAGCGAATCTCCTCCATCATGGGTTCCACATTGTCGTGGTAGGCAATAGCCTTCTCGCGCTCGTCGGTGATCTTGTTTGCCACCTTGCGGGCGTCCACCAGCGCCTGCACGCCATCCTCGATGGTCTTGACGCGCTGACTGATTTCGCTGATGAGCTTGAGGTTGCTGGCAGCGGTGTCCTTGAACTCCTCCTCGCTGAGAATCATCTTCAGGGCAGCCACGTTCTGGGCAAGCTTCGTCTGGTAGGAGACGACCTGGGGGATGATGTGGTTGATGGAGAGGTCGCCAAAGATGCGCGCCTCAATCTGTATCTTCTTGGTGTAGGTTTCCCACTTGATTTCGTTGCGTGCCTCGAGTTCCTTGAGGGTCATGATGTTCAGTTTCTCAAACATCTCAACTGACGCCTCGTCGAGATAGCGGTCGAAGATGATGGGGCATGACTTCTCCACGTCGAGACCACGACGCTCAGCCTCTTCTACCCACTCGTCGCTGTAGCCGTTGCCGTCGAATCGGATGGGCTTGCAGGTCTTGATGTCGTCGCGCAGCACAGAGATGATGGCAGCATGCTTGTCCGTGCCCTTTGCGATGAGGGCATCGACGCGCTCCTTGAAGCTGATGAGGGCTTCAGCCACCGCAGCGTTCAGTGCAATCATGGCGCTGGCACAGTTGGCTTCGCTGCCCACAGCGCGAAACTCGAAGCGGTTGCCCGTGAAGGCGAAGGGCGAGGTGCGGTTGCGGTCGGTGTTGTCGATGAGCAGTTCGGGTATGCTGGGGATGTCGAGTTTCAGACCCGCCTTGCCACTGATGTCGATGCTGTCGTCCGTGCTGTTCTCCAGGTGGTCGAGCACCTCAGTGAGCTGGCGACCTAGGAAGGAGCTGACGATGGCAGGAGGCGCCTCGTTGGCACCCAGACGATGAGCGTTGGTGGCAGACATGATGCTCGCCTTGAGCAGACCGTTGTGGCGATACACGCCCATGAGGGTTTCGACAATGAAGGTGACGAAACGCAGGTTGGAGAGGTCGTCCTTGCCAGGCGCATGCAGCAAGACGCCGGTGTTGGTGGAGAGGCTCCAGTTGTTGTGCTTGCCACTGCCGTTCACGCCATCGAAGGGTTTCTCGTGGAGCAGACAGCGGAATCCGTGCTTGCGGGCAACCTTCTTCATGAGGCTCATGATGAGCATGTTGTGGTCAACGGCGAGGTTGGTCTCCTCGAAGATGGGAGCCAACTCAAACTGGTTGGGAGCCACCTCGTTGTGGCGCGTCTTGCAGGGTATGCCCAATTCGAGTGCATTGATCTCCAGGTCGCGCATGAAGGCACTCACGCGCATGGGTATGTTGGCAAAGTAGTGGTCGTCCATCTGCTGGTCCTTAGCCGACGAGTGGCCCATGAGTGTGCGCCCCGTGAGGAGCAGGTCGGGACGTGCAGAGTAGAGACCCTCGTCGATGAGGAAGTATTCTTGCTCCCAGCCTAGGTTGGAGATGACCTTTGTCACCTTGGGGTCGAAATACTGACAAACGTCTGTGGCAGCCTTGTCGACAGCGCGGAGCGCCTTCAGCAGAGGTGTCTTATAGTCGAGCGCTTCGCCTGTGTAGGAGATGAAGACGGTGGGAATCATCAGTGTGTCGCCCATGACGAAAACGGGCGAGGTGGGATCCCATGCCGAATAGCCGCGTGCCTCAAAGGTGGAGCGAATGCCGCCTGAGGGGAATGAGCTGGCATCGGGTTCCTGCTGAACGAGCGACTTGCCCTCGAACTCCTCAATCATGCCGCCCTTCCAGTCGTGCTCGACAAAGGCATCGTGCTTCTCTGCCGTCGTGTCGGTGAGTGGCTGGAACCAATGGGTGCAGTGTGTCACTCCCAGTTCCATAGCCCATTGCTTCATGCCGGCAGCCACCTGGTCGGCAGTGGCTCGGTCGAGGGGCGCACCGTTGTCGATGACATTCATCATCTTGTCGTAGACCTTCTTGGGGAGATACTTGTACATCTTAGCCTTGTTGAAGACGTACTTGCCAAAATACTCTGATGGGCGCTCCTTGGGAGTCGCTACTTCCACTGGCTGCTTTTTGAAAGCGTCGCCAACGACTTGAAATCTAAAACTTGACATATTTTTTTTTTTGTTTGTGGTTATTTCTTTATAATTGATAAGGGGGCAGTGGGTCTAAACCTCTTTTCGACAGGGTGCTGCATGTGGGGGGCAGCACACGCTGGTTTCATGCCAATGCCTGGATGCGCTTCATGGCTTCGATGCAGTCTTCGCGTTCGCCAAAGGCAGTGAAGCGCACGTAGCCCTCGCCCTGCTTGCCGAAACCCACGCCGGGGGTGCAGACGAGCGAACATTCGTTCAGAAGCTTGTCGAAGAATGCCCACGAGTCGCAACCCGCTGGTGTCTTCACCCACAGGTAGGGTGCATTTTTTCCGCCACGCACCTCGTAGCCGCATGCCGTGAGTGACTCTGTCATGAGGCGCGCATTCTCCATGTAGTAGTCGATGATGGCGCGTGTCTGCTTGCGCCCTTCGGCAGAATAGACTGCCTCGGCACCGCGTTGTGCTATGTAGCTCGCACCGTTGAACTTGGTGCATTGGCGACGCTCCCAGAGGTGGTTGAGCTCGCCAAGGTCCTTCGGGATGACGGTGTAGCCGCAACGGACACCCGTGAAGCCGGCTGTCTTGGAGAAGGAGTGGAACTCGATGGCGCAGCTGCGTGCGCCGGGTATCTCGTAGATAGAGTGGGGGACAGCCTCGTCGCGGATGAATGCCTCGTAGGCAGCATCGTAGAGCAAGAGCGCGCCCTGCTGCTGCGCCCATTCGACCCAGCGGGTGAGCATCTCGCGGGTGAGCACCTCGCCAGTGGGGTTGTTGGGATAGCATAGGTAGACCACATCAATCTTGTGGTCGGGCACCGAGCAGGCATCGCTGATGAACTCCACCTGGCGACCTGCCATGCGGTTGGAGTCTATGTAGACGGGGTAGGCAGGGTCGGTGATGCCTATCGTGCAGTCGGCAGAGAGGATGTCGCCGATGTTGCCCGTGTCGCTCTTCGCACCGTCGTTGACAAAAACCTCAGAAGCGTCCATCTCCACGCCACGACTCTTGAAGTCGCCCTCGATGATGGCTTCGCGCAGAAAGTCGTAGCCACGCTCCGGACCGTAGCCACGGAAGGTGGACTGAACACCCAGCTCGTCAACGGCTTTGTGCATGGCGTCGGTGATGGCAGGGGGCAACGGGCGGGTGACGTCACCAATGCCCAGCGAGATGACCTTCTCGTCTGCATGGTTCTCTTTGTATTCCTTCACACGTTTGGCTATTTCCGCAAACAAGTAGTTGTTGGAGAGCTGTAAAAAGTTCTTGTTGATGACCGAAACTGCTTTCATTTTGTCAGGTGATGTTTCAATAATATGACAGATGGTTTGTTTTCTGGTGCAAAAGTACTACAAAATGATAGAATAACAATAACACTGATGTAAAAATGTAAGAAAAAAGTGTGTTTTTGTGAAAAAATGTGTTCAAATACTTGTATAATGTTTCAAAATGCACTATCTTTGCAAAAGAAATCTGACAAATAGAAAGAAAAAGAAAACTTGAAGCTCTCATATATATAAATAAGGTATAGGATTATGAGCAAAAAGGAAGTGATAAGATTTACGAAGATGCAGGGTTGCGGCAACAACTACATCTACGTGTGGCTGCCAGACAACCCCATCGCAGACCTGCACCAGGCAGCGATAGACTGGAGCCGTCCGGGTTTTGGCATCGGCAGCGATGGGCTCATCACCATTGGCAGGAGCGAGATGGCAGACTTCAGCATGCGTATCTTCAACAACGATGGTTCGGAGGCGATGATGTGCGGCAATGGCATTCGTTGCTGTGCCAAGTTCGTCTACGACCATAAGTTGACCGACCGCACAGAAATCAGTTTCGACACACTCGCCGGCATCAAGACGGTGACACTCGCGCTGGACGACCACGGAGGCGTGGAGGGCGTCAAGGTGGATATGGGCAGTCCTGTGCTCCACAACGCAGACCAGTTTGTGGGCGAAGATCACGTAGGGGAGCATCTCTCGCGTGTGGAGGGCTACGTCGGGACCTACGTCTCCATGGGCAATCCGCATTTTGTCATTTTTGTTGACGACGTGGAGCAGCTGGACCTGAACACGATAGGACCGAAACTGGAGTCTGCACCTGTCTTCCCGCAAAGATGCAACATCGAATTTGCCCAGATCATGCCGGACGGAACCATACGAATGCGCGTATGGGAACGCGGCAGCGGCATCACCATGGCGTGCGGCACAGGTGCCTGTGCCACGAGCGTGGCCGCCACGCTCACCCAACACACCGGGCGCACGAACCGGGTGGAAATGGACGGCGGAACACTGCTTATAGAGTGGGACGAGAACAACCACATCCTCATGACCGGGCCTGCGGTGACCGTGTTTGAGGGAGAGATAGTATGAGGCGTCCAAGTAGATTTGAAACAAATACAACCAACGAGATATGAATAAAGGACTTTACAGAAGCGACTACGAACACGATGCTTGCGGCGTCGGCATGGTGGTCAACATCCATGGTGGCAAAAGTCACGAACTAGTGGACAATGCGCTGCGTGTGCTCGAAAACATGGAGCATCGCGGTGCTGAGACACGAGACAAGACTGGCGACGGAGCGGGCATCTTGCTCCAGATTCCCCATGAGTTCATTCTTCTTCAAGGCATTCCTGTGCCTGAGAAGGGACGCTACGGAACGGGTCTCGTGTTCCTGCCTAAGGACGAACAGCAACAGCAGAGCATCCTCTCCATCATGATTGAGGAGATAGAGCGAGAAGGACTGAATCTCATGCACCTCCGCTCTGTGCCCACTTGTCCTGAGGTGCTGGGCGTGGCTGCCCGCGAGGTGGAACCCAGCATCAAGCAGATATTTGTGGTGGACAACAGTCGGCAAACAAACGACTACAACCAAGCCGAGCTGGAGCGCAAGCTCTACAAAATACGCAAGAAGGTGGAGAACCGCATCGACAACGAGGAATTCTACGTCTGCTCGCTCTCCTCGCGCGCGATCATATATAAAGGTATGCTCACAAGCGGACAGCTGAGACGCTACTATCCCGACCTGAGCAACAACTATCTGACCTCGGGCATCGCATTGGTGCACTCACGCTTCTCCACAAATACCTTCCCCAAGTGGAAACTGGCACAGCCGTTCCGCTTTCTTGCCCACAACGGCGAAATCAACACCGTGCGTGGCAACCGAGGATGGATGCAAGCGCGAGAGTCGGTGCTGAGCAGTCAGGCACTGGGCGACATCAAGGAGATTCGACCCATCCTGCAGGAGGATATGTCGGACAGTGCCTCGCTGGACAATGTGTTCGAATTTCTCGTCATGAGCGGACTCTCACTGCCACAGGCGATGGCGATTCTCGTGCCCGAGTCGTTCAACGACAAGAACCCCATCTCGGAAGACCTCAAGGCATTCTACGAATATCACTCGATACTGATGGAACCCTGGGACGGTCCGGCTGCCTTGCTCTTCAGCGACGGCAGATTTGCTGGTGGCATGCTCGACCGTAATGGCTTGCGCCCCAGCCGCTACACCATCACTCGACAAGGAATGATGGTGGTGGCAAGCGAAGTGGGTGTGATGGACTTCGAACCGGGCGATGTGGTGTCAAAGGGACGCCTGCAACCGGGCAAGATTCTGCTCATCGACACGCAGGAGGGTAAGGTCTACTACGACGGCGAAATCAAGGAAAAGCTTGCTAAGGAGCACCCCTATCGCCAGTGGCTCAACACCAACCGCATCGAGCTGGAGAAGCTCAGAAGCGGACGCAAGGTGGACAACAGCGTGCCTAACTTCGAACGCAAACTCCTGAACTTTGGGTTCGGACAGGAAGACATCGACAAGACGGTCATCCCTATGGCGATGGGCGGACAGGAGCCAGTGGCTGCCATGGGCAACGACACGCCTTTGGCTGTCATCTCTGACAAGCCGCAGATCTTCTTCAACTACTTCCGACAGCAGTTTGCACAGGTGACCAATCCTGCCATCGACCCCATACGCGAGGAACTGGTTATGTCGTTGACTGAATACATCGGTGCAGTGGGCACGAACATCCTCACGCCTGACGAATCGAACTGCAAGATGGTGCGTCTGCCACAACCGGTGCTGAGCAACACTGAGCTCGACTTGCTCTGCAACATCCGTTACAAGGGCTTCAACACGCGCCGCCTTTCGATGGTTTTCCCCATAGAGAAGGGGGCGAGCGGTCTGCGTCAGGCCATCGAAGATCTGTGTCATGCTGCAGAGCGTTCGGTGGACGAAGGCGTAAACTATATCATCATCTCCGACCGCGACATCGACGAGAAACATGCTGCCATTCCTTCTCTTCTTGCCGTGAGCGCGGTGCATCACTATCTCATTGGGGTGCAGAAGCGTGTGCAGACGGCGCTCATCGTTGAGAGTGGCGAGATACGCGAGGTGATGCATGCTGCCCTGCTGCTCGGCTATGGTGCCAGTGCCATTTGTCCGTACATGACGTTTGCCGTGCTCGACGATCTTGTGAAGAAACACAAAATACAGGAAGACTACGAAACGGCTGAGAGGCATTACATCAAGGCAGTAGACAAGGGCTTGAAGAAGATTATGTCCAAGATGGGCATTTCCACCATACGATCCTATCGCGGTGCCAAGATATTCGAATCGGTGGGACTCTCCGAGGACCTCCTGAAGCGCTACTTCGGTGGCGGCATCTCGACGATTGGTGGCATTGGGCTTCGCGAGATTGCAGCAGATGCCATCAAACTGCATGATGCTGCCTTCCGCCCTGCTGAGATCAACGAGTTTCTGCCCAACAACGGACAGTTCTCATGGCGTCGAGGTGGCATTCAGCATGCGTGGAATCCCGAAACAATTGCCAACCTCCAGATTGCAACACGACTCGGATCGTACAAAAAATTCAAAGAATGGTCTGCCATGGTGGACGAAAAGAAGACGCCCATCTTCCTGCGCGACTTCCTCGGATTCAGAAAGGCAGCCACACCGACACCCTTAGACGAGGTCGAACCGGTGGAAAGCATCGTGCGCCACTTCGTGACGGGCGCCATGTCATTCGGCGCGCTCTCCATTGAAGCGCATGAAGCATTGGCGTTGGCGATGAATAAGCTGGGGGCACGCAGCAACACGGGCGAAGGAGGCGAGGACAACGCTCGCTATCACAGCGATGTGGACGGAATAAGCCTCTCCAGCAAGACGAAGCAGATAGCCAGCGGACGCTTTGGCGTCACAGCAGAATATCTGGTTAATGCAGAAGAAATACAAATCAAGGTGGCTCAGGGCGCTAAGCCGGGTGAAGGCGGTCAGCTGCCAGGTTTCAAGGTGAACAAGATTATTGCCAAGACGCGCAACGCCATTCCCGGCATCTCGCTCATCTCGCCGCCACCTCACCACGACATCTATTCCATCGAGGACTTGGCTCAGCTCATTTTCGACCTCAAGAACATCAATCCGAAGGCGGCTGTCAGCGTGAAACTCGTGGCTGAAAGCGGAGTCGGAACAATTGCTGCGGGCGTGGCGAAAGCTAAGGCTGACCTCATCGTCATCAGCGGTTCGGAGGGAGGAACGGGTGCCAGCCCTGCCAGCTCTATGCGTTTTGCTGGCATCTCGCCCGAGATCGGTTTGGCTGAGACGCAGCAGACCCTCGTGATGAACGGACTGCGCTCGCAGGTGCGTCTGCAGACCGATGGACAGCTGAAGACGGCAAAGGATGTGATCATCATGGCCATGTTAGGTGCAGACGAGTTCTCGTTCGGAACATTGCCTCTCATCGTCTTGGGGTGCGTCATGATGCGTAAGTGCAACACCAATACCTGCCCCGTGGGTGTGGCTACGCAAGACGAGCGCTTGCGCGAACGTTTCCTCGGCAAGAGCGAATATGTGGTTAACTTCTTTACGTTCCTGGCTCAGCAAGTGCGCGAATACCTCAGTGAAATGGGTGTGCACAAGCTAAAGGATATTATCGGTCGCACCGATCTCCTGGTCAAGCAACTCTCGGAGGCAGAGGCACGCGCCCATGTGGATGAAGCGACTGAGGCGAAGTGGAACAGTATTGATTTCAGTCGCCTGCTTCATAGACCTGAGGTGAAGTCCATCACGCCTTCTGACAAAATAGACCAAGCAAACTCTGCACTCTATTGGGACCGTGGCTCATTCACCACGGTAGGCGCGGTCAAGGACGAAGAAATCATCAAGTCGTGCCAGCAGGCAATCGAACAAGGCGAAGAGGTGAATCTCGATTATGCCATCAAGAACACCGACCGAGCCGTCGGCACCATGCTCTCTGGCGAGATTGCCCGCAGACATGGCGAACAGGGACTCTCGGACAATACGATAAACATCAAGTTCAAAGGATCTGCCGGACAGTCCTTCGGCGCATTCTTGGCAAAGGGCGTCACGCTGAAACTGGAAGGAGAAGCCAACGATTACTTTGGAAAGGGACTCTCGGGTGGTCGTCTTGTCATACTGCCACCAGCGCGACGCGGCGAAGACTTCGTTGCCGAAGACAATATTATCGCTGGAAACACGGGTCTCTATGGAGCAACCACTGGCGAACTCTATGTGAACGGAAGAGTGGGTGAGCGCTTCGCCGTGCGCAATTCAGGTGCCATGGCAGTCATTGAAGGTGCTGGCGATCATTGTTGCGAATATATGACAGGCGGACGCGTTGTGGTGCTCGGCGAGACGGGACGAAACTTTGCTGCCGGCATGTCAGGAGGCTTGGCATATGTTTGGGACAAGAACCGCAACTTCGACTACTTCTGCAACATGGACATGGTCGAGATCACACTCGTCGAGGAAGCGTCAGCACGCAAAGAACTCAAAGAACTCATCCGCAAGCATTATCTGCACACGGGCAGTCCGCTCGCAGGACGTATGCTGGATGACTGGAGTCGCTATGTGGACGAGTTCATACAAGTCACACCTATCGAATACAAGCGTGTGCTCGAAGAGGAGAAAATGGCTAAGTTGCAACAGAAGATTAGCGATATTCAGAGAGACTACTAACACAGTGCAATGTGCTCGGTTCTCTGTCGTCCCCAGACGTGACGATAAAGAGTCATACGAGCCTTGAATGAAGAACGAAACAACATTATGGGAAATCCTAAAGCATTTCTGACTGTGCCCCGTAAAGAGGCGGGGTATCGACCAATACACGACCGCATCCACGACTTTGGCGAAGTGGAGCAAACTCTGAATACAAAAGATCGCCAGGAACAGGCCTCTCGCTGCATGGACTGCGGCGTACCCTTCTGTCATTGGGCATGTCCATTGGGCAATAAAGACCCCGAGTGGAACGATGCGCTCTATCGCGGGGAATGGGAGATGGCATACAAGATTCTGAAGAAGACGAACGACTTCCCCGAATTTACAGGACGCATCTGCCCTGCGCTGTGCGAAAAGGCTTGTGTGCTCTACCACACAACGGGCGACGCGGTGACTAATCGGGAGAACGAATGTGCCATTGCCGAAAGAGCCTTTGTTGAGGGATATGTGACCATAGAGACGCCTAAGCGCAACGGCAAGCGTGTCGCTGTCATCGGTGCTGGTCCCTCCGGACTTGCTGTTGCCAACCAACTCAACTATAAGGGCTATGAGGTGACGGTCTTCGACAAGAACGAAGCGGCAGGTGGACTGCTGCGTTATGGCATCCCCAACTTCAAGCTTAACAAGCAAATCATCGATCGTCGCATCCATGTCATGGAGCGAGAAGGTGTCACGTTTGTCTACAACACGACCTGCGATGCTGCTAAGCTAGCAGCAAGCGATTTCAGCGACGAGATGGCTGTCTTTGCTGGTTTTGATGCTTATGTGGTTTGCACCGGCACACCGACAGCACGCGACATCAGTATTCCTGGACGTGAACTTAAAGGTGTTCATCTCGCCCTCGAACTGCTCTCGCAGCAGAATCGCGTCCTCGCTGGCATGGAGTTTGGCAGAGAGGAGCGCGTCACCGCTAAGGGGAAGGATGTCTTGGTCATTGGTGGTGGTGACACAGGCAGTGACTGCATTGGAACGTCGCATCGTCAGGGTGCCAAAAGCGTCACACAGATCGAAATCATGCCCAAACCACCTGTTGGCCATAACGATAACACACCATGGCCTAATTGGCCCGTCATACTCAAGACCACCTCTTCGCACGAAGAGGGATGCGAGCGGCGTTGGAACATCAACACGTTGGAGTTTCTGGGAAAGGATGGTAAACTCACGGGGGTTAAAGTGCAGCCCATCGACTGGAAGCCTAATCCCGAAGGCGGTCGTCCCCTCATGGTAGAAGCAGGACCTGTGGAGATCATCAAAGCCGACATCGTGTTCCTTGCCATGGGATTCCTCAAGCCTCAGCAGCCTGAGTTCCCGAAGAATGTTTTCGTCTGTGGCGATGCTGCCAATGGTGCCTCGCTTGTGGTGAGAGCCATTGCCAGCGGCAGACAGACGGCTGAGAAGATAGATAAGTTTTTGTCACACTAAAATCAATACAACAATATATAATATGTGTGGAATTGTAGGCATATTCAAGATAAAGCAACAGAGCGCTGCATGGAGAACGAAGGCGCTCAAGATGTCGCAGAAGCTTCGCCATCGCGGTCCTGACTGGAGTGGCATCTATTGCGGAAAGACTGCCATCCTTGCGCATGAGCGACTCTCCATCGTCGATCCTCTGTCAGGCGGACAGCCTCTTATCTCTCCCGATGGAAAGCACATACTCTGTGTGAACGGTGAGATATATAACCACAAGGAAATACGTCGTCGTTGTGACTACGATTTCAAGACGGGAAGCGACTGTGAGAGTATTCTTGCTCTCTACCAAGAGAAAGGAAAAGATTTCTTGGAAGACCTCTCTGGTATCTTTTCTTTTGCACTCTACGATGAAGAAAAGGATACCTTCCTCATCGCACGCGACCCAATCGGAGTGATACCTCTCTACATCGGACATGATGCAGACGGCACCATCTATGTGGCAAGTGAGTTGAAGGCGCTTGAAGGCTTCTGCGACGAATATGAACCCTTCTTGCCCGGTCATTATTATACACCCGAAGAGGGTATGGTCAAGTGGTACAAGCGCGACTGGATGGAATACAATCCTGACGTGTTCACCGAACAGGGAAGCGCTGAAGTCAAATTGGCGTTGGAGGCTGCAGTGAAGCGTCAACTCATGAGCGATGTTCCTTACGGCGTGCTCCTCTCGGGCGGACTGGACAGCAGTGTGACAAGTGCCATTGCTAAGAAGTTTGCGCAGAAGCGCATCGAGACAGAGGACAAACATGATGCCTGGTGGCCTCAGCTCCACTCCTTTGCTGTGGGACTGAAGGGCGCGCCCGACCTTGCCAAAGCAAAAGAGGTGGCAGACTATATCGGCACCGTGCATCACGAGATAAACTACACCATACAAGAAGGACTTGATGCCATTCGCGACGTCATCTACTACATCGAGACTTATGACGTGACCACCGTACGCGCCTCTACTCCCATGTATCTGCTGGCACGAGTCATCAAGTCGATGGGCATCAAGATGGTGCTCTCTGGCGAAGGTGCAGACGAAGTCTTTGGTGGTTATCTCTACTTCCACAAGGCTCCCTCTGCAGAGGAGTTCCACAAGGAGACGGTGCGCAAGCTCTCCAAGCTATATCTCTACGACTGTTTGCGTGCCAACAAGAGTCTGTCGGCATGGGGCGTCGAAGGCCGTGTGCCCTTCCTCGATAAGGAATTTCTGGATGTTGCCATGCGACTGAAGCCAGAGACAAAGATGTGTCCAGGTACTGTCATGGAGAAGAAGGTGGTACGCGAAGCCTTTGAAGACATGCTACCCGAAAGTGTGGCTTGGCGCCAGAAAGAGCAATTCAGCGATGGTGTGGGCTACAGTTGGATCGACACGCTCAAGAAGATTACCAGCGAGCAGGTGAGCGACGAACAGATGGCGCACGCTGCCGAGCGGTTCCCCATCAACACACCGCTCTGCAAGGAGGAATACTTCTATCGTTCCATATTTGAGGAGCACTTCCCAAGCGAATCGGCTGCCAAGAGCGTTCCCCACGAAGCGAGTGTGGCTTGTTCCACTGCCATTGCCCTCGAGTGGGATGCAGCATGGAAGAACATGAACGATCCCAGCGGTCGCGCTGTCGCAGGCGTTCATGAGCAAGCCTATGACAAATAATAGTAATGAAGAATAAAGTTTGGTTTTCGGCTCCAGCCGATGTAATTCCGACTTTTGTTGGTTGTTTTATTATGTAGGCGCTCCGTCGTGAGATGGAGCTCCTACCTCCAACATTTCAGCATTGTTAATTATATCATCACTCACCCTTTTATTCATAAACCCAACCTATGGATTCCCTCAAACATGAATGTGGCATAGCCATGATACGACTGCTCAAACCGTTATCGTATTTTGAGCAGAAGTACGGCACGCAACGATATGCGCTCAACAAGCTATATCTGATGATGGAGAAGCAGCATAATCGCGGACAAGAAGGAGCCGGCATCGCCTGTGTCAAACTCGGTGCACAACCCGGACACGAATACATGTTTCGCCAAAAGGCAGAAGGCAAGAACGCCATAACCGCTGTTTTTGACTCCGCGCATCGCCAGGCTTCGCATCCCGATCCAGATGACCCGCAAGGAAGTATTCCCTTCCTGGGCGAACTCTATATGGGCCACCTTCGCTACAGTACAACGGGCAAGGGTGGCTTAAAGTATGTTCATCCTTTTCTCCGCCGCAACAACTGGCGCGCCAAGAATCTTTGCCTTTGTGGAAACTTCAACATGACAAACGTTCATGAAATTTTCGAACGAATCACCAATCAAGGGCAATGTCCACGCATCTATAGCGATTCCTACATCATGCTCGAATGGATTGGACATCGACTGGATCGTGAGAGTGAGCGCAACTACCAAGCGGCGGTTGATAAAGGATTGGACGGTAAGGACATCACAGACTACATAGACAAACACATGGACATGGCCAATGTCCTGACAACTTCCACATTCGACAAAGCTGCTCAGAAACCCATTTTTGATGGCGGTTATGTGCTCTGTGGCATAACAGGAAGCGGTGAACTTTTCACCATGCGCGATCCGTGGGGCATACGTCCTGCTTTCTACTATGCCGACGACGAGATTGTTGCGGTGGCGAGTGAAAGACCCGTTTTGCAGACAACCTTCGACCTCGCTCTCGAACAGGTACAAGAGTTGCAGCCCGGACAAGCATTGCTTGTTGACGCATCTGCGAAGGTGCGCCTACAGCAAATCATACAATTCCCCATACCATCGTCACGCCTTCAAATCTCACCCTCTTCTCTCCAATCGCCACATTCTGATCTTCACACCTCACCCTCGTCTTCCCCCACCTCACCCTCGTCTCTCCAATCGCCACAGCCCGCCTTTCAGAGCGTCAAACCATGTTCTTTTGAGCGCATCTATTTCAGCCGTGGCAACGATTCTGACATCTATCAGGAGCGCAAGGCACTCGGGCGCAATCTTGTCCCCAATATCCTCAAGGCGATCGACTGTGACGTGGAGCACACCGTCTTTTCATTCATTCCCAATACGGCAGAAGTGGCATATCTGGGTATGCTCGAAGCCTTGCGTGATCAATTTCCCGACATACGAAGCGAGAAGGTAATCTCCAAGGACATTAAGCTACGCACCTTTATCACAGAGGGCGGTGCGCGCAACGACCTGGCAGCGCACGTCTATGATATCACATACGGCAGTTTACGTCCTTATGTGGACAATCTTGTCATCATCGACGACTCCATCGTGCGCGGCACAACTTTGCGCGAGAGCATCATCCGCATTCTTGATCGTCTGCACCCCAAAAAACTGGTCATCGTGTCTTCTGCTCCGCAGATACGCTATCCCGACTTCTATGGCATCGACATGTCGCGCATAGATGACCTCATTGCCTATCAAGCATGTCTTTCGCTTGTCAATAAACGCGGGTTGCACGACCTCCACACCACGGTCAATCTCCGTTGCAAGGAAGAGCTTGCCCAAAAGGAGCCATCTGACAATCCTGTGCGCGAACTCTATGCCGCATTTACGCCCGAGGAGCTGTCCGAAGAAATGGTCAATCTGCTTCGACCACAAGGTGTCGACATCCCCATACAATTTGTTTTCCAAAGCATAGAAGGTCTCCACCAAGCCATACCCAACCATGCTGGCGACTGGTATTTCACAGGGCACTATCCCACCTCTGGCGGTCTCAAGTTGCTGCTGGAGCAAATGGATAAATGAGAAGAGAAAACGAGATAGAAAGAAAGGAAGCAGTCGGCTTGACAGCACGCTTCCAAACTGAAGAATCAAACAACAACAACAAAAGTAATCTGATATGTCAAAATATATCTTTGTAACCGGAGGAGTCGTATCAAGTCTGGGAAAAGGCATCATCTCTTCCAGCATAGGCAAGTTGCTGCAAGCACGAGGCTACAGCGTGACCATCCAAAAGTTCGACCCATATATCAACATCGACCCCGGAACGCTGAATCCCTATGAGCATGGCGAGTGCTATGTGACGGAAGACGGCATGGAAACCGACCTTGACCTCGGTCATTACGAGCGTTTCACCGGTATCCGAACAACTCGCGACAATTCGGTCACCACAGGCCGCATCTACAAAACAGTCATCGACAGAGAGCGCCGAGGAGACTATCTTGGCAGAACGATTCAGGTGGTGCCACACATCACTGACGAGATCAAACGCAGGATGTTGCGCGCTGGCGATTTTGATGCCAACAATCAGAGACAAGCAGGTGGTAGCACAAGCAATACTTTCGATTTCATCATCACGGAGGTTGGTGGAACGATTGGCGACATCGAGTCGGCACCCTTTATGGAAGCCATCCGCCAGCTGCGATGGGAGTTAGGGCGCGATGCCGTCTGTGTGCACCTCACCTATGTTCCCTACCTCAAAGCAGCCAGCGAACTCAAGACGAAGCCCACACAGCATAGCGTGAAGGAGATGCAAGGGATGGGCATCCAGCCCGACATACTCATTCTGCGCACAGAAAAGCATCTCTCCGACAATGTCCGCATGAAGGTTGCCTCCTTTTGCAACGTAGAACTCGAATGCGTCGTGCAGAGCGAGGATCTGCCGAGCATCTATGAGGTGCCCGTCAACATGCAACGCCAGGGACTCGATGCTGCCTTGCTCCGAAAGTTTGGCATCCCTGTGGGCGAGACGCCAGCCCTCGGCCCATGGCGCAACTTCCTCGAAAAGCAGCGCAAGCTCACGAAAGAATTGCACGTAGCGCTTGTGGGCAAGTATGATTTGCAAGATGCCTACAAGAGCATTCGTGAGAGTCTGTCGCTGGCTGGTGTGTATGAGGATGTCAAGGTGAAGATAGAGTTTGTCAACAGTGAGCACATCGACGAGTCGAACGTTGCAGAGCAACTCAGTGGTATGCAGGGCGTGCTCATCTGTCCCGGATTTGGGCATCGTGGCATCGAAGGCAAGATAGTGGCTGCTCACTACACCCGCACGCACGGCATCCCCACGTTGGGCATCTGCTTGGGCATGCAGATGATGGTGATTGAGTTTGCACGCAATGTCTTGCACTTTACCGATGCCAATTCGACGGAGATGGATAGGCATACAACGCATCCGGTCATAGACATCATGGAGGAGCAGAAGCAGAACGTCAACGGCGGAACCATGGGCGGAACGATGCGCCTCGGAGCCTACAGATGCTCGCTTCGTGCGGGCAGTCGGGTGGCAACCGCCTATGCTCCCTCCTCACAGTGCGCCGTTGCCGATGGCCCATCCTTCATCTCCGAGCGTCATCGCCACCGTTATGAGTTCAACAACAAGTACGAGCAAGACTATGAGCAGAACGGTATGCAATGCACGGGGCGTAACCCTGAGAGCGACCTCGTGGAGATTGTTGAGGTGGCTGAGCATCCTTGGTATGTGGGCGTGCAGTTCCACCCCGAGTATTCAAGCACCGTCTTGCATCCTCACCCGCTGTTTATGGACTTTGTCAAGCATTGCCTTTAAGGGAGATGCTCAGCCGAAACAATGCGAGAGCGCTTCATAAGCCATAACGACTCACCGAATCTACCTGTGCCAAGGGCAGTCTACCCTTTGCCTTCCCACTCGGAAAAATACATTAAAAAATAAAACAAACCAACAATGAAAGCAAGACTCATATTGGAAGATGGCACCATCTTTGAAGGTGCCTCTTTCGGATTCGAACAAGATGTGTGTGGAGAGGTCGTCTTCAACACAGCCATGATGGGTTATCCCGAAAGCCTCACCGACCCATCCTATGCCGGACAAATCATGGTGCTCACCTACCCCTTGGTGGGCAACTACGGTGTACCAGCCCTTCAAGGCGAAGCCAATGGACTTTCGCGTTTCATGGAGAGCGAACAGATCCACGTGCGGGCACTCGTTTGCCAAGACTATAGCACAGAGTTTTCGCACTGGAACGCCAAGGAGAGCCTCTCTGAGTGGCTCAAGCGCGAACAAATACCTGCCATCACTGGCATCGACACCCGTCAGCTCACCAAGGTGCTGCGCGAGCACGGCGTGATGATGGGTAAGATAGAAATGTGCGACGCACAGACCTCATCCGTCCATGCAGGTGGCAACATAGATTTCGGTTCGTATGGCGACGTCAATTTTGTGGCAGAGGTGAGTTGCAAGGAGGTGATCGAATACAAGGCATCAGCTTTTTGCGAACAGCCTAATGTGACAGATACTATCCATGAGCCATACTGCGCAGATCAGCCAAAACGTGTTGTGCTCGTGGACTGTGGCGTGAAGCACAATATCATCAGGTGTCTCCTGCGTCGTGGCGTAGACGTCGTTCGCGTCCCTTGGGACTATGATTTCAACACGCTTCAGTTTGATGGTCTTTTCCTCGCCAACGGTCCTGGCGACCCCAACACATGCGTCGCAGCAGTCGACAACATCCGCAAGTTCATGCAGCAGGAAATGGCAAAAGAAGACGCCGCCAGCGTACGTCCCATTATGGGTATCTGTATGGGCAATCAGCTTATGGCAAAGGCAGCAGGAGCCGACGTCTATAAACTGAAGTATGGCCATCGTTCGCACAACCAGCCGGTGCGCCTTGTAGGCACCACTCACTGCTTCATCACCACACAGAATCATGGCTACGCCGTCGACGACAAGACGCTGCCCAACGATTGGCAAGCGCTCTTTACAAACATGAACGATGGCTCTAACGAGGGTATACGACATAAGACATACCCTTGGTTCTCGGCGCAGTTCCATCCCGAAGCCTGTGCCGGTCCCATCGACACAGAGTTCATGTTTGACGAGTTTGTGCGCCTGCTCTCAGGCGAACAGCAGGCAGACGGGCTTCTGTGCTCACCCCGTTCTGCATCAGCCGATGCAGAAGGCTCACCCGCCCTGCCCGCCAAGGTGTTGCTGCTTGGTTCGGGTGCCTTGAAGATTGGCGAAGCCGGTGAGTTTGACTATTCTGGCAGTCAGGCACTGAAAGCCCTGCGCGAAGAGGGCATCAAGACCGTTCTCATCAATCCCAACATCGCCACGGTTCAGACCTCCGACGGTGTGGCAGACGAGGTTTATTTCTTGCCGGTTACTCCCTATTTCGTCGAAAGAGTCATTGAGAAGGAGCGCCCTGAAGGCATCTTGCTCTCCTTTGGTGGTCAGACGGCGCTCAACTGCGGTGTCGAACTCTATCGCAGCGGTGTGCTCGACAAGTATGGCGTGAAGGTGTTAGGAACCCCCGTTCAGGCCATTATCGACACAGAAGACCGCGAGCTCTTTGTGGAGAAGCTCGACGAGATTGGCGTGAAGACCATTAAGTCGCAAGCTTGCTCTACGATGGAGGCAGCACGCCAGGCAGCCTCCTCGCTTGGCTATCCCGTTATCGTTCGAGCCGCCTACGCACTGGGCGGTTTGGGTAGCGGTTTCTGCGACAACGAGCAAGAACTGGACGCCATCTGCGAGAAAGCCTTCTCCTTCTCGCCTCAGGTGCTCATCGAGAAGAGTCTCAAGGGATGGAAGGAGATAGAGTATGAGGTGGTGCGCGACCGTTTCGACAATTGCATCACGGTCTGCAACATGGAGAATTTCGACCCGCTGGGCATCCACACAGGAGAGAGCATTGTCATTGCACCGTCACAGACGCTCACGAATGCCGAATACCACAAGTTGCGCGCACTGGCCATAAAAATCATTCGTCACATAGGCATTGTCGGTGAGTGCAACGTGCAGTATGCCTTCGATCCCGAAAGCGAGGACTATCGCGTCATCGAGGTCAACGCACGCCTCTCACGCTCTTCAGCACTTGCCAGCAAGGCAACAGGCTATCCGCTTGCTTTCGTGGCAGCCAAGCTCGGTTTGGGCTATGGACTGTTCGACCTGAAGAACTCCGTCACGAAGACCACCTCAGCCTTCTTCGAGCCCGCGCTCGACTATTGCGTCTGCAAGATTCCTCGTTGGGACCTTGGCAAGTTCCGTGGCGTCGACCGCGAGTTGGGCAGTTCGATGAAGTCCGTTGGCGAGGTGATGGCAATAGGCCGCACCTTCGAAGAGTCGGTCCAGAAGGGTTTGCGCATGATTGGTCAGGGCATGCACGGATTTGTTGGCAACAAAGAACTCCTGATTGACGACATCGAAGCCTCCCTCAAAGCCCCCACCGACAAGCGCATCTTCGTCATCGAGAAAGCCTTCTTTGCCGGCTACACCGTCGATCAGATTCATGCCATGACCAAGATCGACAAATGGTTCCTTGAGAAACTGCTCCATATATTCCAAATCAATTCCACCCTCAAGCAGGGACTCAACGAGGACATCCTCCGCACCGCCAAGGTTTACGGATTCACGGATTTCCAGATTGCGCGTGCCTTGGGCATGGAGAAGGAGATGGACATCGAGCAGGCGGTGCTCGTCATACGTCAGAGGCGCAAGGAACTGAACATCGTGCCCTGCGTGAAGCAGATCGACACCCTCGCTGCAGAATATCCCGCTCAAACGAATTACCTCTACCTCACTTATTCGTCACTTGCCAACGACGAGACGTCGAAAGAAGGCAGTCAGCGTCCGTCGGTCATAGTTCTTGGTTCGGGTGCCTATCGCATCGGTTCGAGCGTAGAGTTCGACTGGTGTGGCGTTCAGGCGCTGCAGACCATCCGCAAAGAAGGCTATGAGTCGGTGATGATCAACTACAACCCCGAGACCGTCTCCACCGACTACGACATGTGCGACCGCCTCTATTTCGACGAGCTCACCTTCGAGCGTGTCATGGACATCATCGAGATGGAGCAGCCCCGTGGTGTCATCGTCTCCACAGGTGGACAGATTCCCAACAACCTTGCCGTCAAACTCGACGAGCAGAAGGTGCCCATCCTCGGCACACAAGCCCATTATATCGACAACGCTGAAGACCGTGACAAGTTCTCAGCCATGCTTGACCGCATCGGTGTCGACCAGCCGCAATGGAGTGCGCTCAGCTCGATGGACGACGTCAATCAGTTCATCAAGCGGGTTGGCTTCCCCGTGCTCGTGCGTCCGTCTTACGTCTTGTCGGGCGCAGCCATGAATGTTTGTTCCAACCAGGAAGAGCTCGAACGCTTCCTCACGCTCGCAGCCAATGTCTCGAAGAAGCACCCCGTTGTCATCTCCAAGTTCATGCAAGACACCAAGGAGGTTGAGATGGATGCTGTGGCAAAAGATGGCGAAATCATTGCTTACGCCATTTCAGAGCATATCGAGTATGCCGGTGTTCACTCAGGCGACGCCACCATACAGTTCCCCGCTCAGAAGCTCTACGTCGAGACGGTGCGGCGCATCAAGAAGATCAGTACGCTCATTGCACGCGAGCTGCACATATCGGGTCCCTTCAACATCCAATATCTTGCGCATGACAATGAGATAAAGGTCATCGAGTGCAACCTGCGTGCCTCACGCTCATTCCCCTTCGTGAGCAAGATTCTCAAGATAAACCTCATCGAACTGGCAACGCGCGTCATGCTCGGACTCCAGGTGGAGCGCCCGCGCAAGTCGTTCTTCGACTTCGACTATGTCGGCATCAAGGCATCCCAGTTCTCTTTCAACCGTCTGCAGAAGGCAGACCCCGTGCTGGGCGTAGACATGGCAAGTACGGGCGAGGTGGGATGTTTGGGCGACGACACCAACTGCGCCTTGCTCAAGGCAATGCTCTCGGTGGGCCATCGCATACCTCAACCCGGTCAGGGCATCCTGCTCTCCACAGGAGGCGCCAAGCAAAAGGCTGCCTTGCTCGACTCTGCGCGCCTGCTCCATCAGAAAGGCTATCCCCTCTATGCTACGGGAGGCACCAGCCGCTATCTCACCGACAACGGTGTCCCCAACACGCTTGTTCTCTGGCCCACAGATGCGGCAACCGACAACGGCGTCTTTGCGCTCGACCTCTTGCATGCACGCAAAATTGGTATGGTGGTGAACATCCCGAAGGACCTCACTGCTGGTGAGCTCACCAATGGCTACAAGATACGTCGTGCTTCGGTCGACCTCAATGTGCCGCTCATCACCAACGCGCGTCTTGCCACCGCCTTCATCCGTGCTTTCTGCACGATGACGATCGATGATCTTGCCATCAAGAGTTGGAACGACTACAAGTGACGACCGAACTCAGCATGAGCATTCCCCTGTTTCCGCTGCGCAGCCATTCGATACGTTTCACCTGGTGACGATGGCAGATGCCGCAAGATTGCCATAAAACCATAACAAGTGACTTCTGCGCGCTTGATGCTATCGAAGAGCATCGCGGCTGAAGTGGTCGTGCAAAGCTTGGATTTGAACAAAGAGGCAGCGAAAGCTCCCTGAGCTTGCGAACGAAGCAGATGGGAATGCACGATGTGTAAGTAAAAAGCATATTTAGGTATCATTTTGATACCACGAAACTGTAACAAAAAATTGCCCGGAAAATCGTAAAAACGACTTTTCGGGCAATTTTTTTATAGTTGCAGCATGTGAAAAAATATTCTCATGCAGAAATTTTTGGTTTCTGCTACAGAAATTCTTAGTTTCTGCAGCAGAAATTTTCGTTTTCTGCAGCAGAAAAAACACGGATTTCGATAAGAAATCATGGTAGATTCGAGCATTTACGTCAGCTAACTTGCAGATAATGATGTGCCGACAATGGTAGTTGACGGCATAAAAAAGCACGTCCAGCAGGTTGTTTCTTGACCGCTGGACGTGCTGTGGAAGGTTTTAGAAAATCAAAATGTAATCGATTCTATGTGAATTATGCGCAAAATGTCATACTCGCATGCTGCCTGCCCCACCATTCCTTATGCCTTGGTCCGGTTGGGCTTTCCAGTGGAGGTGAAGGGGAGGAGTGTGGACGAGAGGATGATGTCTCTCGGTTGCCCATGGGCGGCGTAGGCAGGCAGACCTTGCTTCCAACTAAGTCAGAGGCGGACGATGGCCCCCCCCATCTTCTGCTTCTTCACACAGAACGATGACGGTCAAAAGCAGTGAGTCTCTCTGATTATTTCTTGTACATTCGTCATGTCAATGATGAATTTTATCTCTTTTGTTGTCAAGTTTTATTAAAAAACGGCAATTCCAAGGGCATTTTTGCTCGTTGTTACGATTTTTTTCATAAATTTGCCGACAGAGACCGCTTCCTCCTTGTGCTTCGCATCCTTCTGACTCGCTCCATAGGAGTCTCGCGACTAACAAGTGAGTTCGCATCTCGGCAATAGAAACACGTGCCATTGGTCATACACTGAAAGAGGCGATCGTGTGATTCTACTGCACAGAAATGAAGAGCAGCAACAAAAGGACAGCAAGATTATATGGGCATATACATCAATAAAGGCAACGAAGGTTTTAGATGCGCACTCAATGGAGCGTACGTTGACAAGACCGGCATGATAGAAATCATCAATAAGACGCTCGACACGGAGCGTCGTTTCACCTGCGTGACACGCTCGCGCCGCTTCGGAAAGTCCATGGCGGTGGACATGCTGTGTGCATACTATGACAATTCGTCCGATAGTAGAACGCTGTTTGATGGTCTGGCTGCACAAAAAGGAGAAACGTTTGAGAAGCACCTGAACCAATATCCTGTCATCAGTCTTGATATTACGGATTTTATTACTCGATACAGGCAGGATGCAGATATTGTTCATTGCATTCAACACAATATCATGAAAGAGCTTAATGAAGTCTATCCTGATGTTAAGTGTGAAGAAGGTGATGACCTGATGGAGTTTCTCATCAGGATACAGCAGCACAAAGACGAGAAGTTCATCGTGCTGATAGATGAGTGGGATGCCATCTGCCGTGAGTTCTCCGACGATCCTT
Source organism: Candidatus Physcousia equi (assembly GCA_018065005.1). Lineage (GTDB taxonomy): Bacteria > Bacteroidota > Bacteroidia > Bacteroidales > Bacteroidaceae > Physcousia > Physcousia equi. Next base: position 12,342 of record JAGHUD010000057.1, on the reverse strand, counting down.
CCGTGATGGATGAGTACGTGAAGCTTCTGCGTAGGTTGTTCAAGGGAGGCAAGTCAAAAGATGTCTTTGCCGGTGCCTACATGACTGGCATCTTACCCATCAAGAAATACAAGACTCAGTCGGCACTCAACAATTTTGAGGAGTACTCTGTGGTGAATCCTGGCAAGCTCGCTTCATTCTTTGGTTTTACCCCAGAGGAAGTGAGGACACTGGCTCAAGGAGGAGAAGTTACGGCTGAAGAACTTAGGTTATGGTATGATGGCTATCAGATTGGTAAGGAACCCTCTATCTACAATCCTTATTCCGTAATTCGTGCCATAGCAAACGAAGAATGCAATAGTTATTGGTCGGCTACGAGTACATACGATAATGTTGTGACATACATACAGATGAACTATGATGGTCTGAAGGACGACGTAATAAAGATGCTTGCCGGAGGACGCTGCAAGGTCAACACTACAAGGTTCCAGAATGACCTTTCTGTCATCAATAGTAAGGATGACATATTTACAGTACTCATCCATCTTGGTTACCTTTCGTATGACAAGGGAAAAGGCGAATGCTACATCCCCAACAACGAGGTGCGCATGGAGATGACGAATGCCGTTGAGGATACTGGATGGAAACGCCTCACTGATGCACTTGTGGCATCGGAGAAACTTCTGGAAGATACCCTCGAAGGCAACGAAGAGGCTGTGGCACGTGGAATTGAACTGACGCACGACTCCAACACCAGCATCCTCTCCTATAATGATGAGAACTCGCTTGCCTGCGCCCTCACCATAGCCTACTACCATGCGATGAACGACTACGTCATCCATCGCGAGCTTGCTACTGGTAGGGGCTTTGCCGACCTCGTCTTCATCCCACGCCGCAACGTGGACAAACCAGCCATGGTGGTTGAGCTGAAATACAATAAGGACTGTGTCGCTGCCATTGAGCAGATCAGACAGAAGAACTATCCTGCGAAGGTGGCAGAATACCTTGAATCTGACGGGTCAGGAGGGATCTTGCTTGTTGGCATCAACTACGACAAGGAGACCAAGGCACACACCTGCAAGATAGAGAAGTATGTGAGGTGATGACAACAAAAAAACAATAATATGAAGCAGAGGAAAAGGGGACAGGGGGGCAGGTTGGTGTACCGATAAGATGAGTACATATAGGTTATACGGCATTTAGGAATTGTGGAAGTATGGGTTGATGCATCTGCCAATCAATGCTCATTGGTTTGTCATCCCTTGAAGAAATATAATCGACAGGGTAGAAACAAAAGAATGGGGAATGGTTGCCATACCCGTCTGTTGTGTTTTCGCGTACAAAAAGGTGGAACTTGCCTTCTTGCTTCTGCTCAACAAAACGTCTGCCCTTCCCCAAAATGACTGTCTGAGAGCTGAGACTTCCAACGTCAATTTTTCGGTTTCTGCTGCAGAAACAGAAAATACACACAAAGCGGATGGGAGAAAAACGGTTCAGTCTGGCTGATGCTTTGCCAGATTGCCCGTTCTGATCTGCAAGGGAGATGCCCCCTTTGTGTGTCGGATGAAGGTGCCGAAGTGGCTTTGGTTGTTGAATCCTAACTGTTGCGAAATCTCCTTGATGCTGAGCGACGTTTCGCGCAACATGTGAAGCGCTCGCTGTGTGATTTCGCGTTCGATGATGGTAGAGGGCGATTGCTGCATCAGTTGCTGGCAGATGATGTTGAGATACTTGGGGGTGATGCAGAGCTGCGAGGCATACCAGTTGACTTTGTGCTCGATGGGCTTCGTGTGGACGAGCAACTGCATGAAGCGGTTCATGTGTTGCTGCATCGTGCTGTATTCGCCGCTTGGCTGGAGTGGGTTGCCGGTGTGCGAGGCGCGTCCGTGTCGTGCCATGATGTCGAGCATCTCATAGCCAAAGGCCTCGCAGAGTGTGTCGATGCTCTGCTGCTGATAGGCCGACGCATGTCGTTTGCTATAGAGGAGGTCGTAGTAGCGGCAGATGTTGTGCGCTTCTTCGTCGCTGATCTTCAGTGCCTCAAAGTTGAATTGCATCATGTCGCCAAAGATGTTCATGCTGAGATTCATGCGCGAGGAGAGCGTCAGCAGGAAGTCGACACTCGTGAAGAAAGCCCTGAATTTCATGTCGGCACTGAACATGAAGTCGCTGATGCGCTGCCGGTAGTTGCAGGTCACAAGTTGCCCCGACTCGATCTTCTGCTCTTTGCCAGAGATGGTGAACTGGACTTTGCCCCTCTCGAGATAAAAGATGCACAACCCATTGAGCAGTATCTCATCACCCACATCTTCCAGGTCGGCTGGGTTTTGTGTGAGTGCAATGCCATGCTGGGCAGAAAGGCGTCGCTCGGCGCCTTTGCTTGATTCGATGCTGATGATTTCCATGAGAAGTGTTGTTCAAAATCGGTGCAAAGATAGTCTGTTTTGTTTGAATTCACAACAAGAAGGTTGTTGTTTTTGTTCATTCCGTTGTTCTGATTTGCCATAAGTTCCCAAAACGAACATGTTTGTTCCCATCCGGTGTATTGGAATGTCAATCTTAAGTTTTATCTTTGCACCCAGATTATTAAGAAAAGAGCAAAAGATATGAAGAGAGTAATCGTAAACGCTTTGCTGGCGATGGTGCTGCTTGTCTCATGCCAGTCAAAGCAAGACTATCAGGTGGAGCCCCTGAAGGTGGAGACAGAGCGCGTAGGAGAAGGAAACAGCCTTGTGGCGCGTGGGCGCAGTTATGTGGGCACCATCGAGGAAGAGGAATCGGTGAGCATGAGTTTCACTGGCATGGGCACCTTGAAGCGTGTGCTCGTCAGCGAGGGTCAGATGGTGAGCAAGGGTCAACTCTTGGCAGAACTGGACGACACCCAGTCGCGCAACATCCTCGACGCCATGAAAGCCACGGTGGGGCAGGCAGAGGATGCCATAGCCCGCTACAAGCAACTTCACGACAAGGGGTCGCTGCCCGATGCCAAATGGGTGGAGGCGCAGAGCAAGCTCGAAGAGGCGCGCGCCTCGCTCAGAGGAGCCGAGAAGAACCTGGCAGACTGTAGGCTCGTGGCGTCGATGTCGGGCATCGTAGGAGCCCGGCAGGCAAATGCCGGAGCCACGGTGCTTCCCTCTCAGCCGATCGTCAGCATATATAAAATAAATAATGTGAAGGTGCGGGTGTCTGTGCCAGAGGCAGAGATAGCCCAGATAACAGCCACGACGCCCAGCCGCATCGAGGTGCCTGCAGTGCGGCTCGACCTTGCAGGAGGCAGTGTGGAGAAGGGCATTGTGGCAGATGCCATGACGCACACCTACAACATACGCATCAACTTGAGCAATCCGCAGCAAAAACTGCTACCCGGCATGGTGTGCCACGTCACGCTGGGCGATGATAAGGCAGGCGACGCAGCGGATGCAGAAGCACCATCGACGATCTACACCCTGCCCGTGCGCTGCATACAGCAGGCTGCCGATGGGCAGCACTTCGTGTGGGTGGTGGATGCCGACAAGAAGGCGCACCGACAGGACATCACGCTGGGCAATCTGGTGGGCAACCGCATGGAGGTATGCTCTGGTCTGAAAGCCGGTCAGCAGGTCATCACGGCAGGCTACCAGAAGGTGAGCGAGGGTTCGTGCTGCAAACTGTAAGGAAGAAATGGAAAAAAAGTGGATGCAACGATGTTCAAAAACAACAAATGGATAGCATGGCCAATCAATAACGCACGCATCACAGCATTCTTCGTGGTGCTGCTGCTGGCATTTGGCCTTTATGGCATCTGGGTGATGCCGAAAGACGAGTTCCCCGCCTTCACAATGCGCCAGGGCGTGGTGGTGGCTGTCATGCCCGGCGCAACAGCCGAAGAGATAGAAGAACAGGTGGCGCGCCCCCTGGAGCGCTACGTCGCCACCTACAAGGAGGTGGACCGCTCCAAGACGACCTCCACCTCGTCGCATGGCATGTGTCTGCTCATGGTGCACTTCAACCACGACCAGAACAATCTCGTGCCGGTGTGGAGCAAGATGAAGCATGGACTGAACACCTTCAAGTCGCAGCTGCCGCAGGGCGTCGTTGCCCTGATGGTGCAGGACGACTTCGGCGATGCCTCGGCGTTGCTTATCACCATAGAGAGCGACATCCGCAGCTATCGCGACCTCCAGGGCTACAGCGACGAGTTGGCAGACCGCCTGCGGCGTGTCCCTTCGGTGAGCAATGTGCGTCAGGTGGGCGAACAGAAAGAGCAGATCACGCTCTCTGTTGACCGCCAGAAGCTGGCAGCCTACGGCATCGGCCAAGCCATGCTGATGACTGCCTTGCAGGGCGAGGGGCTCACCACGATGAGCGGTGGAATCAACACTTCGGAGCAGAACTACAACATACACATCGCGCCTTCGCAACACTCAGAGCAGGAGGTGGCAGACCGCATCGTCTACAGCGGAGTGGATGGCAAGGTGGTGCGGGTGAGAGACATAGCAGAGGTGAAGCGCGAATATGACACCTCGGGCGGCTACATCGCCTCGGGCGGACGCCGCACCATCCTCCTTTCGCTCGAGATGCTCAAGGGCAACAACATCGTGCAGTATGGCAAGGATGTGGACGAGGTGCTTGCACAGTTCAAGGCAGAATACCTGCCCGACGACGTGCAGATGCGCCGCATCACCGACCAGCCGGAGGTGGTGGCAACATCGGTCAACGACTTCCTGCGCGACCTGGTCATCTCGATGCTCGTCATCGTGCTGGTCATGATTGTACTCTTCCCCTTGCGCTCGGCACTTGTTGCCGCCCTCACCGTGCCGCTCACGACCTTCATCGCCACGGGCATCATGTACCTCATGGGCATTGAGCTCAACATCATCTCTCTGGCATCGCTCATCGTGGTGTTGGGCATGATTGTCGACAATGCCATTGTGGTGATAGACGGCTACTTAGAAAACAAAGGCAAGGGGATGGCGCCGCGCGAAGCAGCGGTGGAGAGCGTGAGGCTCTATTTCTGGCCTATGCTGCTTGCCACGCTTTGCATCTGCGTGATTTTCTATCCTCTGCTCTTCACCATGAAGGGTGAGGCGCGCGATGCCATAGAACTCTTCCCGCTCACCATGAGCATCAACCTCATGCTCTCGCTGGCGTTGGCGGCAGGTGTCATTCCGGTGCTTTGCTGCTTCATGATCAAGAAAATGCCCACCAAGAAACCGGGAAAACGCGACATCACCGACCGCGTGCAAAGCATCTACGACAAGACGTTGGAATGGTGTTTCCGATGGCCCAAGACCACCATCATCGGCTCCATCCTGCTGGTTGTGGTCACCCTCTCTTTCTTCCTGCTGCTCAAGGTGCGACAGTTCCCGTTTGCCGCCCGCAACCAGTTTGCCGTGGAGATCTATCTGCCCGAAGGCAGTGGGCTGGACGAGACGAAGGTGATAGCCGATTCGGTGGAGCAGGTGCTGCGTGCCGACCCGCGCGTCACGGGCATCACCACCTTCATGGGGTGCTCGTCGCCCCGCTTCCACACCAGCTATGCGCCGCCAATGGCAGGTCCCAACTTTGCACAGTTCATCGTCAACACAACTGGCACGCAAGCTTCGCTCGACTTGCTCGATGCGTATGCTCCCCAGTACAGCAACCGCTGGCCCAACGCCTACGTGCGCTTCAAGCAGATGGACTTCCTTTGGGTGCCCACCTACGAATACCGTTTCTATGGCAACAATCTCGACTCCATTCAGGCTGCTGCTGAGATGCTGATGGCAGAACTGCGCACCTACCCCGAACTGGAATGGGTGCACACCGACTTCGACCAACCATCGCCCGTCATGGAGGTGGAACTCGACCCCGTGGCTTCGAGCCAGTTGGGCGTCAGTCGCACCGCAGCCGAACTGCAGCTGATGATGCAGACGGGCAAGCTGCCGGTGGGGACCGTCTGGGAGCGTGGCAGCGACGACAAGAGCAAGACCTATGCGGTGCCTGTTGTGCTGAAGGACGAAGCCAACGACCACAAGCAGATGGACGAGATAGAGAACGTCTTCCTCACAACAATGGGCGGGCAGAGCGTAGCGCTTCGCCAGTTGGCGCGGGTGACGCCAGTGTGGCATCAGCAGCACATTGTGCACCGCAACGGCGAACGTTGCATCAGCGTGCTGGCTGAGGGGAAACGTGGCGTCTTTGCCCTGGAGATTGAAAACCGCATAGCCAAGTATCTCGACACAATGAGACTGCCACAAGGCGTGCGCAGCGAGATCGGTGGCGAACCGGAGCAGAACAACATCCTCATGCCTCAGGTGGCATTAGGCATTGGCATTGCCATGCTTTGCATCTTCTTCTTCCTCTTGTTCAACTTCCGAAAGTTCAAGATGGCATTCATCTGCATCGCTGCCATCGGACTCGCCATGCCAGGAGCTATGATTGGTTTGCTCGTTGCCAACAAGGTGCTAGGACTGACTTCGCTCTTTGGCTTCATCACACTGATGGGCATGGTGATGCGCAATGAGATTCTCATCTTCGAGCATGCCAACGAGAAAATGCGACAAGGAATGAGTGCACGCGAGGCTGCCCTGGATGCGGGCAAGCGCCGTATGGTTCCCATCTTCCTCACCACTGCCACTACGGCGGTGGGTGTCATCCCGATGATCCTTGCCGGCAACTCGTTCTGGATGCCCACGGGTATCACCATCTTTGCCGGTGGCATCGGCATGCTGGTCCTGGTCACTACCGTGCTTCCGGTGGTCTACTGGAAGGTGTACGACGGTGATGGTGCAAAGGAAGGAGCTTAATGATAAAAATAATATTTGACAGATGAAAACGAACTATATTTTCAGTTTAGCACTTGGTCTGCTGTCCTTGCTGCTTTGTCCTGCTATGCACGCGCAGCAGCTCACGCTCGAAGCCTGTCGTGAGGCTGCCCTGCAGCATAATGTGAAGATACAGAAGCAACTTCTCGAAGTGGAGAATGCCGAACTGCAGCGCAAGGAAGCGTTCACGAAGTTCTTTCCGAGCGTGAGTGGCTTGGGAGGGTTTGTTCAGTTTGACAAGCCCCAGGTGGAGATGGACATGAGCGCTTTGGTGGGCGCTCCTGTGCTGCTCGAGATGCTGAAGAACGGTGTGGTGGGTGCCATCAACGCCCAGATGCCCATCTTCGTGGGTGGGCAGATTGTCAATGGTAACCGACTGGCGAAGGTGGGCTACCAAATCAAGCAGCTGCAGATGTTGCAGACGCAGAACGAGGTGTGCCTCACCGCCGAGCAATACTATTGGCAGGTGGTCTCGCTCCAGCAAAAGTTGATCACACTCCAAGCGCAGCAACAGCAGTTGGAAGCTATCGTTCAGGATGCACAGAATGCCGTGGAGGCAGGACTCAGCAACCGCAACGACCTCCTTCAAGCGCAGCTCTATCAGAATAAGGTGGCATCGGGCATCATCTCCTTGCAGGGCTATCTGGATGTGAGCAAACTCGTGCTTGCTCAGTATTGTGGATTTTGGAGTCCTGACGACTCGTTGTTTGATGCCTCTTCACTCCTAATCGACCAGCAGATCATGTCCGATGCAGCTGTGCAGCATCCTGGCGAGTTGCTCGTCGATCATGCCGCTGCCCTGCCCAATACGCCCGAGTATGCTCTGGCACAAGAGGGCGTGCGCGCCACACAACTGCAATACAAGATGGAGGTAGGGAGCCATCTGCCCACCGTGGCAGTGGGCGGCAGCTACAGCTACACCAATCTGATGCGTAACAATTTTGGCTTTGGCGACAACCACAAACGCACGGCACTGGCGTTTGCCACAGTCAGTGTGCCGATTACCGACTGGTGGGGTGGAAGCTATGCGATGCGCCGCAAGAAGAATGCGGTTCGTTCGGCTGAATATGACCGACAGGAAGCCTCTCAGCTGCTCATCGTGCGCATGCAGTCGGCTTTCACAAGTCTCTGCACCGCTCATCAGCAGATTGGCATTGCCCGGAAGAGCATCGAGCAGGCCAACGAGAACCTGCGTCTCGAAAAGGATTACTACGAAGCCGGAACATCCACCATGAGCAACCTGCTCAAAGCGCAGTCCTCTGTCCAAGAGGCGCAGGATGCCTTCACCGATGCCTGGATCGACTACCAGCAAAAGCGCCTCGAGTATCTGCAAGCCACAGGCAGGTGAGTTGCAGCATGCGCACCCCACCATACGAAAGCCTTCGCTTGCACCATCTCTGAAGAATCACATTTCGAATCATCAAAGTGGTTATGGCTAATCATGAGGGAGCACACAACCAGGGTGCAAAAACCTTGCACCCAGGTCATGTGCTCCTAAAAAGGGAGGCAAAGTAAATCAATGCCAAATACTAAGCCCCATCAATCATCTGGTCGTTTTCCTGTTCACGCCGACCATCAGCGCAGCAACGAATGACTCTGCTTTCGTTTATTTTTGAATGGCGTTCAAGATTTGCTCCGCATGAATTTTAGTCTTTATTTCCTTGGGCGTGAAGATGCGCTCTATCACACCTTCCTCATCGACGAGATAGGTGGTGCGTAGCGTGCCGATGGTTCTGCGACCACATGCCACCTTTTCGCCCCATGCGCCAAGCGATTGCAGCAGTTCTGTGCTGGTGTCGGCAATGAGAGGGAACTCCAAGCCCTGCGCATCAGCGAACTTCTTCTGCAGTTCCTGCTTGTCTTTGCTCACACCGATTATGTCATAGCCCAATGCTGCCAATTCCTGTTTGTGGGCTTGAAGCGAACAAGCCTCGGCAGTGCAACCACTTGTGTTTGCCTTTGGATAGGTGTAGAGCACGATTTTGCGTCCACGGTAGTTGCTCGAGAGAATCTCATTTCCATGCTGGTCGATGCCGAGCACATCAGGTATTTTGTCTCCTACATTCATATAAGTTAAAAATTAAGTTTTTATTATTCTTGATTCTTTTGTGCATAATCAGAGTCGTTGAGGCTCTTTTGAAACTTTTCGGCAAAGTTACATTTTAATTTCGAAACTCCGCAACATTTTCCACAGTTTTTTTTTACTTTCTGCCATTCTCATTATATATATATGTATGAGCAGGGAAGGGGAATTGAAGTCATTCATTTCTGCTGAGCAGAGCTGAAGGCCTTGTTGGGCAAAGTTCATTATTTTGTTCTTGTTATTATTAGTGTTCAGGCTATCTAAGCCCCCATGTTCTTATTTGACAATATCTGATATGAAATCAATAACACAACAAATATTATACATCTTTTACCGGACAATAATAGTTATAATCTTACAAGAACACAAAGAACTCAAAACACAACCCTTCTTTCCGTTCTTTACATTCTTGTTAGCATCTTAAAAGTATCATAACGAAACCAATAATCAGGTTTTTAGTAGCAATATGATATTTGATTTCTCGCTGAGAATCGCGTCGTTGCACTGCACTATGCTATCTGCCTGTGCCAAAATGTACCGTTTTTGCAAAATATCACACTTGATTATCAACAACATACTAGATCGCTAAGATGAGAATGCCTCTTTTTGCCACACTTTTTTGAACTTTTTCTGCATCAGATAGCATATAGATATTCTCCATATATGTCAATATTGATCTTTTACGGTGCAAAGATACAAGATATGACTCAATATTGATACGTTAAGTTCTGAATAATTAAAAAAAACACCCAAAATTGATAGGTACAATTGCAGTCAGATACAAAAAGAGCATCCGCAAATAACAGATTCTCGGAGTTGTTGTAAACTCGCAAAAATATTGTTTGCGGACAATGTTGTTTTAACAGTTCCAACTGTTTGCAACAAAAAGCACCAAAGAGGTGAGTCGATGGTGCCTTGGTTGCTATTCTATGATGCTTTCACTTTCGTCATTGTGTTTTTCTTTGTTATTAAGCACGCATTCCTTGCTGGTGTTTTCATAACAATAAACACAGAAGTGGCTACATGTCTGTACATTCCGATGTCCTTGCATGTCATACAGCCGTGTTTCTCACAACTTCAACCCCAATTCGAAATCCTTCAAATAAGCAGGTGGAATGGTGGCGCGAATGCGAGAGATGTTTTGGTATTTGCCTTGTACGAAGCCATGGTATTTTGAAAGGTGCTCAACGAAAGGATTGCAGTTAACTCTGTAGATTGTTGAACCATTGCCGGCAGTAAACTTGAGTGAACCAAGATGTGGGATGTTTCGACGATTGAAATGGATTCGTCCTTCGCTACCCCATGCTCCGGAGTCTTCATTGTTTTCCCATGTTATCGAGGTTGTGCCATCTGATTTGGCAAGATATCCGAGCAATTGATAATACTCGTTTGGTGATGAAAACCTCACTTGTCCGTTACGACCAAAATTAGACTTATACATACTTACTATAATTACTATACGACTTTGATTGTTGCATTAAATTGTCCAACAAGAATGGCTATAGGTTGAATACCACTACAATCGTCTTCTGAGAAAACGTATGGTTCATAATCCTTGTTTCTTGGCAGCAACGTGATGGAACCTATGCGTTCTCTGCCTGTTTCTTCATCAAGCACTTTTGTACGCTGATACTCCTTGATAGTAAAACCACCACCTGTGTCAGGATCTTCGTTCGGTATCTCAAACAACATTGTGTCTGTATTGTGGAAACCACTGTTCTTATGACGGAACACACAATACTCGCCATCGTGAATTGCAGGGAGCATAGAATCTCCTACTGCCTTTACCACAAAGCAATCTTCTCCAACAGGGATGCTAGGATCAATATCTTTTACGTCTATCCACCCAATAATCTCGGGAGTTTCGTTGTGCAGGAACTTGCCACATGCTGCTCGCAAAGAATACAAAGGTAGGAAGCGTGAGTATTCTTCAGAAGGTTCGACTGCAGTGTACATACGAACAGTTGCATGCATACCGAGATTATAGTATTCGTGGATGAAGCGACGAATCTTGTCGAATGTTGCCGTCTCGTTCAGTTCGTCAGTATCAGTACCCTTATTTACCACATAGACAAAGGATTTCTTTGAGTAGAATGATTCTCCATTCTCCTCAATGTAGTTCTCCACCGTACGAGATTTTGCCATCAAGCAAACCAGCTGATATTCTCTGTCAATGAGTTGGAAATTGCTGCGAGGATGAGCTTTCTGTCGATGTTGGCTGCCTGACTCCTTATGTGGTGGTCTTCGGAAGTCCTTTTCGAATGATAAGTTTGGTTACTCAGCAACATTGCCACACAAATCGAAATGTAAGTAAGTAAGTAAGAAAGGGCGCGTCTCACGACGAACCCTTTCCAATGGAATATAAGAAAACTGAAAACAACAGATCATTTATGTCTGTAAGCAAGATAGATGCCATTGCGGATTTGCTCAATCGGAGCTTCACTAATGGGGCATCCACACTCGTGCAGAGTCATAGCGGCAAAGATTTTCACGAAGGGCTCCACTGCCTCTTGGGAATTTGGCTCAGGGAGAACGGTGTGCCTGCCAATGCCTGATTTTGTCACAACAACGTGAATGTAGCGCTCCTCGCGCTCTGGGCCATCGGGCGCCCAACGGCGGATGATGTTGTCGAGGGTGAACGGCTTGCCCATGCTCTTGAAGCGGAGGAAGTAGGACTGCATCGTTTTCATAGCGGCACGATAGCCGAAATTCATGCCGATGAACTTGCAGAAGACTCCGTTGGTCTGCGCAGCGCAAAGACCTTGCCAAGGAGCGTCGCTGAGTTTGATGTTGAGGGGGTTGTTGTTGCGCCACCCTCTTGATTGTTTGTAGTCTTTCATAATTAAGTGTCTTTTATATTAATGATTTGATACATTTTTTTATTATCCACAGCAACCTCTTCGATGAGCCCTCGTTTGCGCCAACGATGAAGAGAAGTGTCAACGGGACCGGTCAATCCCATTTCCTTTCTCGTCTGCACCAAGTCTTCTTTGCTGAACGGAGAGGGGAGCTTAGCAAGAATCTTTAGGGTGGAGTTGCTTCGCAGTTGCTGCTGCACGCCCTCCTTCACGCTTGCCTCGTGGCGGTTGACAGCATTCAGGCCTTTCGAGAAGAGAGCCATCTGCTGGTCAAGCACTTCTTGCGCCACCCATACGGCAAGGTTGGCAATGGAGACAGTGTCCTTTTGCACCTTCTCGGTGGCACAAGCCACCAGAGCAGAGCGGAAGCCCATCAGCATGGAGCGGCGGCGAAGCGTGTCGAGGGCGGTGTCGGTGCGCCCACCAAGCTCAAAGATGCGAATCCATTCGGATTGGTCGTTGCTCAGGTTGATGCGAAGCACCAAAAGGTCGAAAAACGAAAGGTGCAACGCTGGCGATGCGAATAAGTCGAGCATTATTTCTGGATGTTCCAAATAAATTACTTACTTTCTTTCTTACATTTCCTTTTTGCCCCCGCATCCCTCTGTCTCGTGCGTAAGAGTATGTTATGTAGTAT
>JAGHUD010000053.1 GCA_018065005.1 Candidatus Physcousia equi | reverse complement strand
TTTTGGTTTCTGCTAAAGAAACTTTCGGTTTCTGCTAAAGAAACTTTCGGTTTCTGCTAAAGAAACTTTCGTTTTCTGCTAAAGAAACTTTCGGTTTCTGCTAAAGAAACTTTTGGTTTCTGCTAAAGAAACTTTTTGCTCTGCTCCTCAAAGCATGTTTTTGTTAGACACTCATGCGTTGGATGTGACAAAACATAAGCTGACCTTCTTCGTCGCGCAGGTGCATTGGGCCGCCTTCGCAATAGCGGAAGAGAGAGCAATCGGCACAGGGGGCAGATTGCTTAGCCCACTCGCGCTGCCTGTAGGTTTGAAAGGCGTTTTGCCACACCTCCCAGATGTTATCGCGATAGATATTACCTTGGTCGTAGTGGCTGCGGATGCTGTTGCAGCCTGTGATGCTGCCATCAACACGAATACCAGCCACCGAGAGTCCGGCTTGACAGGTGTACAAATAGCTGCGCACACGACCTTCATAGCGACCCAGGAACCCTTCGCAGGAGTAGGACATGAGGATGCGCCCCTGGCGGCGCGTCTCGACGATGAAGTCCATGAGCTGACGCATCTGTGTGCCGGACAGTTGTAGTTCTGCATTCCCCTTTGCACGTCCCATGGGCACAATAGTGAAGACGCGCCATTCCCGGACACCTGCCTTGACGAGCATTTCTCGTATCTCCTGCAGATGGGGAAAACTGCGCTGGTTGATGCAACTGACAATATCCCATTTGAGCTGCGGTGTCTCGCGCATCAAGCGTATGGCAGCATAGGCTCGCTCGAAACTGTGGGGATGGCGTCTCAGCCAGTTGTGGTCGGCTTCCAGTCCGTCGAGGCTGACGGTCATCGTGTGCATTCCAGCTTGCATCAGTCGGTCCAGACGGTTGCGCGTAAGGAGCAAGCCGTTGGTGACGATGCCCCACGGATACTCACGCTTGTAGAGCTCGCGTCCCACCTCTTCGAGATCTGGGCGCACGAGCGGTTCCCCACCAGAGATGATGATCATGGTGTGGTGGGGATTGACGTGTGGCGTGAGTTGGTCGATTGCCTGCAAGAAATCGCTGGCAGGCATGTCGGGCGTCAGTTCGTCTGACGCACAGTCACTGCCGCAATGCAAACAATGGACATTGCAGCGAAGCGTGCACTCCCAAAAGAGCTGTTTGAGGGGATGCGCCGCTGCCCTTTCGTGGCGAAGGTGGCGGTCTATCTCAAGTGCAACGCGCGTCTTTATGGGCAAACGACCCATCAGTCTTTCTTGTTTGCACTATCTGTTTTGGGCGTTTTCGGTGTGCTGCGTTGCGGCTCTACCGACTCCACCTGCCGAAACATCATGTCCGGTCCTCCATAGATGCAACGGAACTCCTCCGTTTTGTTCTTCATTTGACTCCTTCCAGGCAGTGGGAGGTCGCCTTGCACGTCGGTCTTGGTGCGGTTGCAAGAACTCATGCCAAATAAGGCGAGCATGCCCAAAAAGGTTTTCTCGATGATCTTCTTCATGTGCGTATTGCGGATTATGTGTGTCATTTTGCACGAACAGGACGAACCGAGCGTCCGTTCAAGCGACTATAGTAGCTCTTGAAGAGTCCTTGGGTGTAGAGAGATGGATTGCAGAAGGCATAGGCAAAGCCGTCTTGCTGTCTGCCGTTGTGCTTGTCGGCAGTCCAATAGAAACCATAAGCGTTGAGCAGTTTTGTTGCATCTGATCCCGACTTGTAGCCCGCCGCAGGCAGGAAGAGTGTCTTGCCATTCTTCTTGCTCGTGAACATCATGCCTCCGCATCCGTTTTGCTCCTTCCACTCAATGGTGCATTGCTCGCTGAAGAAGAGTTCGTCGAACTGTGCACTAGTTGGCATTTGCCATTCCTGCCCCCAACATACAGCAGCTGCATCATACTTGCCTGCGATGGGGGTTCCTAAAGGAATGATGGTGGAGTTGGGGTCGAAGTAGGTGGTCGTAACATAGTCACTCTTAGGAAAGTATTCTCCCCAAGAGAGGTATCCGCCGCAGTCTTCCTCGCTGCTTGCTCCGAGATTCGTGGTCGCCCAAAGCGTGCCGCTCAGAAGCTCGAGGTCTACGTAGGTGTGCACAGCCTCTTGATGAGTGCCGTTGAGGATGTCGGCAAGTGAGGCGAGGTCGGAGATGCTGTTTCTGCCATCAGAGTTGACGTCTACCAAGCCTCCCCCGTTTGTCAGAAGACCATAGTTGATGGACTTTCCGCTCAGCCATTCCACCAGGTTCTGAATGTCGGTTTTGTCCGCTCTACCATCACCGTTTACATCGCCTCGATGGTAGTTGGCAGTCGTCTGCGCATAGGTGGGGGCAGCGAAGATAGCAGCCAAGATAAGTGATTTAATTTTCATAGATTAAGGAATGGTTGTTTTTGTTTCTCATGATTTATACATCATACCGACAATGCGCACTGCCATGTTTGACGTGACGATGCGCGCAGCAAATCGCTCAAGGTCGGAGAGGAGGTCGCTCGTATAGAAAATAGCGGGGCGTCGGCGCAGGGAAGCACGCATGACGCGCCTTGCCACCTGCTCGCTCGTGAGTCCGTTTTCTTCGTCGTGTATCATCTGCTCGATGGCGGGTTTCATGTGGGGATAGATGTCGCTTCCATTGAGGTCGGTGGTGCGTTTGAAGTTGGTGTGAACGTCGCCTGGCATCACGCTTGAGACGCGAATGTCATAGTGCTTCAACTCGTTGCGCAGGGCAAAGGCAAAGCTGTTGAGGGCGGACTTCGTGGCAGAATACATGCTTTGGAAGGGGATGCTGAATGCTGCCGTCATGGAACTCACAAAAACGATGCGACCTCGCTCCTTGTAGGGGCAACCGATGAGAGAGCGCAGGCCCTTGCCTTCCAGTCCGAACACGTTGTTGCGCTCCTGCATGGCTTGGGTGCGCATGATGGGCAAGGCGGCTTGGATGACCCTGATGGGCCCATAGAGGTTCACGTCGAACTGGCGTTGCATCTCCGACTCTGTCGTGAACTCAATGGCACCGGCTACGCCCATGCCTGCGGAGAGGAGAAGAAGGTCTATGCGTCCGGCTTCTTCACGGATTTGTGCGAAAGCGGATTGGATGGTATCGGTCTTGGTCACGTCGCAATCGATGTGCTTGACACCTGCTTGCGGATTCTCTGTGCGCGAAAGGTCATACACTACGTAGCCTCTCTTCACCAACTCTGCTGCGCTCGCTCTGCCAATGCCTGAGGAGGCGCCTGTTATCACTGCTACTCTTTTCATACTTCTCTCATTATATACGCTTCAAGGGTATTCTGCATCAGCATGCAAATGGTCATCGGACCAACTCCGCCTGGAACGGGGGTGATATAACTACACTTGGGCGCCACCTCGTCAAACTTGACATCGCCATTAAGGCGGAAGCCGGTTTTGCGTGTAGCATCTGGCACGCGTGTTGTGCCCACATCGATCACCGTGGCTCCGGGACGCACCATGTCTGCCGTGAGGAAGTCGGGACGACCGATGGCAGCAATGATGATGTCGGCAGAAAGACACTCCTCGCGGAGTTGCTTCGAGTGGCTGTGGCAAACCACTACGGTCGAGTCACCCCATTGCTTCTGCATCATGAGCTGTGCCATGGGCTTGCCCACGATGTTGGAGCGCCCAAGAATGACAACCTTCTGTCCCGAGGTGGGGATGTCATAACGCTGGAGTAGCGTCAGGATGCCTTTTGGGGTGGCACTGACGAACGACGGCAGACCAAGCGACATGCGCCCTACGTTGATGGGGGTGAAACCGTCCACATCCTTCTGCCAAGCGATGGCTTCGTTGATGCGCTGCTCGTCGATGTGTTTGGGGAGGGGCAACTGCACGATGAATCCATCAACATCGTCGCGATGGTTCAACTCGGCTACCTTTTCGAGGAGTTCGCCTTCCGTGACATCTTCCTCGTAGCGAATGAGTGTGCTTTGGAAGCCACAGGCCTCGCACGCGAGTACTTTATTCTTAACATAGGTCTCACTGCCTCCGTCATGGCCAACAAGGATAGCCACCAAGTGGGGGCGGCGCTTTCCGTCCGCCACAAGCGCTTCAACTTGTTGTTTTATTTCGGCTTTGATGGTTGCAGCAGTTGCTTTTCCATCTATCAGTTGAAAGGTCATAAGTCAGGTGTGCAAAATTGGTTTTCTTATTTCGTCTCACATTACATTCCGGGCATCTTACCCTTCATCATGGATGCCATCTGTGCCATCTTGCTCTTGTCGGCCATCATGCGCATCATCTTGCTTGTCTGGTCAAATTGCTTGATGAGACGGTTCACCTCCTGGATGTTGGTGCCTGAACCTTTGGCAATGCGCGTGCGACGGCTGGTGTTCAGCAAAGAGGGTTTCTCGCGCTCGGCTGGCGTCATGGAGAGGATGATTGCCTCAATGGACTTAAAGGCATTGTCGTCGATTTCGACATCTTTCAGTGCCTTGCCCACACCGGGAATCATGGAGGCGAGGTCCTTGATGTTTCCCATCTTCTTGATTTGCTGTATCTGCTGATAGAAATCGTTAAAGTCGAACTTGTTCTTGCGCAGCTTAGCTTCCAGTTTGCGCGCCTCTGCCTCGTCGAATTGTTCTTGCGCTTTTTCCACCAAAGAGACAATGTCGCCCATGCCCAAAATGCGGTCTGCCATACGAGCAGGATGGAAGGGGTCGATGGCTTCCATCTTCTCGCCTGTACCAACAAATTTGATAGGCTTGTTCACCACCGTGCGGATGGAAAGGGCAGCACCGCCACGCGTGTCGCCATCAAGTTTGGTCAGGACAACACCCGTATAGTCGAGTCGTTCGTTAAACTCCTTTGCTGTGTTCACAGCGTCCTGACCCGTCATGGCATCGACAACAAAAAGAATCTCGTGGGGATGAATGGCATCGCGGATGTCCTGAATCTGCTGCATCAGTTCTTCGTCGATTGCCAGACGACCTGCGGTGTCGACAATGACCACATCGTGTGCCTTCGAACGGGCTTCGCGAATGGCATTGAGCGCCACTTTGACGGGATCAGTGGCTCCCAATTCCATATAGCAAGGCACACCGACCTGGTCGGCAAGCACCTTCAACTGCTCCATAGCCGCAGGGCGGAAGGTGTCGCAGGCTGCCACCAGAGGGTTCTTCGCCTTCTTATCCTTGAGCATCTTGGCAAGTTTTCCGGTGAAGGTGGTCTTTCCGGAACCATTCAGACCTGCCATGAGGATGATGGTTGGGTCGCCAATTCGACCGGGCAGATTCACTTCTGCTGTGTCGCCTCCCATGAGTTGCGCCAGTTCATCGTGGACAATCTTCACCATCAACTGGCTTGGCTTCACAGCAGTGAGCACGTTCTGGCCTATTGCTTTCTTCTTTACCGTGTCGGTGAATTCTTTGGCTACCTTATAGTTCACATCGGCATCAAGCAAGGCTCGACGCACGTCCTTCAGGGTTTCTGCTACGTTGATTTCTGATATCTTTCCTTCGCCCTTCAGTATCTTGAAGGAGCGTTCAAGTCGTTCTGTTAAATTCTCAAACATTCTGTATTTGTTTTTTGTTATGTCTTCTTTTCTGAAAAGGGCAAACAGTCTGCACTAAAAAAGTGTGAGCTGTTCGGGCACGTCTGCATGCTTTTTTTTACGCGAGCGTCGGGGCGCCACCTCGACAGCTGACTGCTCTGCGCTTTTGGGTTCTGCTGCTGGCTCGTGGCTTTCGAGATTGTCAGGGAACAGCGTAGCTTCGGGTGCAAGAAGCACTTCGGTCTCCACTGCGAGGCTTTCCGCTACGTTCTCTTCATTGCTAGGCTGCTCAAAAGCAAGCTGTTCCGCAAAATTTCCCTCGACGGCAGGTTGCTCATTGCTGGGCTGCTCAAAAGCAAACTGTTCCGCGAAACTTCCCTCGACAGCAGGTTGCTCGATGATGGGCTGCTCAAAAGCAAGCTGTTCCGCAAAACTTCCCTCGACAACAGGTTGCTCGATGATGGGCTGCTCAATGATTGCTTGTTCTATTTCTGGCAGTGCCTCATAATTTTGCGCTTCATTGCGGCGCACGCCACGGTTGGTCTTTGCCTGTGCAAGCAGTCCTACACGGATGATCCATCCACGACGACGGCTTTTGTAGACGTCGCCCGGCTTGAGGCTGATATTACTGTGGAACGAAGTGTACTTCATACCCATTCGCTCTGGTCCCATGGTGTCAAAGATGGCCTTAGGAGAACCAAAATAGTAATGCTCACCGTCTATTTCGAGGTGGAAGATTTTCTGCTTGTTGTTCGACATAGTACTATGATTTTGGACTATAGACTCAATGCAGCCGTCGCAAGGCATGGTTCTGCTTGTTCTCAATGCAGCCGTCGCAAGGTACGGTTCTGCTTGTTCTATTGCTGAGGTTTGAGGGGTAATGTATGTTTATGGCCACAAAGGTACAAAAAAATAGAGAAGATTTCTGCTTTTTCATGGAATAATTTTGTGTATCAAGTTAAAAATGCTTAATTTTGCATCAATAACACACATAAACCATACTTATCCACCATGAGCGAAAGTAAAGCACACACAAGCGAAGAACGTGTCATCATCCTCCAACGAGCCAAGGAAGTCTTCGACGCCATGCAGGAACGATGCAATGAGAAAGATATGAAAAGGCTGCACGACGCCTTCCAACTAGCCGACGAAGCGCATGCGCTGCAAAGGCGCAAAAGCGGTGAGCCATACATTTTCCACCCCATTGCAGTGGCTCGTATTGCCGCTTGTGAGATGCGGCTTGATGCCGATTGCGTGATCACGGCATTCCTCCATGATGTGGTGGAGGATACGGACTTCACCAACGAGGACGTCCGATTGCGTTTTGGCAATGATGTAGCATTTCTTGTTGACGTTGTCACGAAGAAGAAGAAGGAGGTCTACGACACCACAAAGCAAGTCGACAACTACCGCCAGCTGCTCAACTCGCTCCACTATGACATACGCGCCTTGCTCATCAAAATCGCCGACCGCTTGCACAACATGCGCACCCTCGGCAGTATGCGAGCTGACAAGCAGATGAAGATTGCGGGTGAGACAGACTCCTTCTATGCCCCACTGGCAAATCGTTTGGGACTCATCGACGTGAAGAGTGACCTTGAGAACCTTTCTTTCAAATATCGTTGCAAATTGGAATACAGCGACCTCGAACGTTGGATTGCCGAAGACGAAAAGAGCAATGAAGAGCGACTGATTGCCTTCACCAACCGCATCGAATACGTCTTGCAGAAAGTGGGCATCGACGCAAAAGCAGAGGTCTACTATCGTCGCCCGTATAGCCTCTGGCGACGCATGCGACAGGACAATGTAGACTTCAAACATGTAGACAATCGCTACTACGTTCGCATCACCTATTCGCGCTGCCGCCTGCCTCTCAGCGAGAAGTCTGCTTGCATCAAGATCTATTCAACCTTGACGGACTACTTCAAGGAGAGACCCGGCACCTTCCAGAACCTCATAGACCAGGCTAAAGAGAACTCCTACCGTTGTCTGCGCGTGATGTTGCTCTCCCAAAGCGGCATTTGGGAGGATGTTCAGATTTGTTCGCGCCGTATGGTGGAGGCCAGCAAGGTGGGTTGCATGGCAGAAATAGGCGACAACATCGGCGAATGGATTAAACGCTTCCGCGGAGTGCTGCGTGACATCGCTAAGCAAGAGGAGCAAGACAACCTGCTCGAAAAGATTTCTGCTTCGCTCTATTACGATGATGTGACGGTGTTCACGACTAGTGGGCAGAGTATCATCTTGCCTAAGGGGAGCACTGCCATCGACTTTGCTTTCAAACTGGGCGCCGAATATGGACTCCATGCCCGCTACGCCCGCATCAACGGGAAACTGTCGAGCATCAAAACGATTCTTTTGGCTGGCGATTGTGTGGAGATTGCCTCAGACAACGACGCCCACCCCAACGAGGATTGGATGGAGCATGTGAGCACCTATGCAGCCAAGACTGCACTACACGAGTGGAAACGCCGGCAAGATGGTGTGTCCAACCTCCGCTGCCCCATCTGCCAGCCCCTACCGGGTGGAGAACTGATTGGCATTCTGGACGCGCAACACCGCACCATCATCCACCGCCGCAGCTGTGCTCAAGCCATCCTTCTGGCATCCAAGTTTGGAGACAACGTTTTGGATGCCACCCTGAACGAAGAAGCCACTAAGACCTACCCCATCACATTCTGCATCAAGGCTGTTGACCGTTTCCACCTGTTGGTGGATGTCATCGACCACATCACGAATGTGCTTGGTCTCTCCATTGAGTCGGTCAACACATCGACGGTAGACTCCATCGCAGAAATGCGCGTCACCTTCTTCGTACACAGCGTTGCAGAACTCGTTCATGCCCGCAACCACATCTACTCCATCCACGGTGTGGACGAAGTGAGACAGATTGGTCAATAAGAGGATTGCAACGCCGTCTTGCACACAACGAGGGCGGCTCCGCCTTCTCTGCTGCATGTCATCAGGAAGGAGGGTCGCTTAGGATGAAAGGTGTGTAGGATACGCAACCGCTTCGTATGGCGATGCCAAAAGCGGGGAAGAACTGGTAAAAGCAAGAAGCGACGGAAACTGAGGAGTCACCTCTTTTTTCCGTCGCTTTTTTTGTATGACAGACAGTCGCTGGCTTACTCTTAGACTGGCTTACTTAATAAACTTGGCTTACTTAATAAACTTGGCTTACTTTTAAACTTGGCTTACTTTTAGATTTGGCTTACTTTTAGATTTGGCTTACTTATAGAAATGTGTGAAGGCACGGATGCAGTAGTTATGGTCTGCCACAGAAGCCAGCTCTCGACATGAGTGCATGGCCAAGACGCCATTGCCCATGTCCACACCTCTGAGAGGAAGAGAGGAAGCGAGTATGTTGCCAAGCGTGCTGCCACCAGCCACCTCACTGTGATTGACAAAGCGCTGACATGGAACCCCAGCTTCTTCGCATATCGACGCAAAGACAGCTGCCGAGACAGCATCGCTTGCATACTTTTGAGCAGCATTGAACTTGATGACCGGACCTCCGCCCAGCACGGGATGATTCGTCGGATCATATTTTCCGGAATAATTGGGGTGCCAGGCATGAGCATTGTCGGCAGAGATCATAAAGGAGTGCTCGATGGCACTGACAAATCCACCGCCAGACATAGTGCGGAGGATGTTGGCAAGGAACGGACTGCCCGCACCTTGCTTTGTTTGACTTCCGGTTTCTTCGTTGTCGAAGATGGCCATGATGCGCGTCGTCTCAGGCACCTCATGCTCATGTGCCACCAATGCTTCCAGGGCTGCATGCACCATGGAGAGGTCATCGAGTCTGCCTGCAGAAATAAGCGTTTCACCCACAAGGGAAGGCGCTTGACAATCGTAGAGATAGAGGTCGGCATCGAGTATATGGTTGGCTTCCACGTTCAATTCGTCCATGATGACACGCGTGAGCCATGGTTCTTTCTGGTTCAACGCCTCTTCGTCAGAAAGCAGCATGAGCGGCAAGACATCACTTTGCCTATTGATCTTAACTCCATCGTTCACAGCTCGGTTGAAATGAATGGCAAGATTAGGGATAATGAGCAGTGGACGACGAACAAAAAGCAGACGTGTGATGGGGTGCATCGCATCCTCGCCACGCAAGATGACACGTCCTGCAAGACTGAGCGGGCGATCGAACCAGGTGGAAAGAATGGGGCCGCCATACACCTCGGTGTTGAGTCGCAGCAAGCCACCTTCGCAATACATCTCTGCGTTTGGCTTGATGCGGAAGGTAGGGGAATCACAGTGGGCACAGATGATGCGGAAGCCTGCCTCAGACAGAGGTTTGCGCCCCATGTGGAAGGCGAAGATGCTGGAGTCGTTCTTTGTGACGTAGACTTTTTCGCCAGGCTGGAGCTGAGCGAGTTGGCTGGCATCGTTTGTCAGCAGGTCAATGCGTCTATATCCTGCTGCTTCGAGGCGTTTAGCCGTTGCGGCAACAGCAAGGAAGTTCACAGGCGATTCGTTCAGGAAATCAATCAATCGGTTTATCATTCTGTATGCTATTTTTAATTTGGTTTGACATGCTTGACTGGAATCATCGTGGCTCACATTTCTCCGCCAAAGAGCGGGTGCACATGCTTTGTGCAACAAAGTAACACAAAAAAAACGAGTCGTGCAACCGTTTGCCCCACTTTCCTTGCTTTTCAAGCAGAAAAGCTTTGTTCTATCGTTTCTTTTGTGTAATTTTGCACGTTTTTACGCAGAAAAAAGACTGACATGCACAACATATTCGACAACGAGCAACTGCGTGCTGTGCTCTTCGACATGGACGGCGTGCTCTTCGACTCCATGCCCAATCACGCCACGGCGTGGACCCAAGCGGTAGCGAGCTTTGGGCTCTACATGACCCGCAAAGAGGTGTACATGAATGAAGGCCGAACGGGAAGCGGCACCATCAACACATTGACTCAGAGAAGCTGGGGGCGCTACGCCACCGAGCAAGAGGTGGAGCAAATCTACAAAGCCAAGAGTGCCTTCTTCAACCAATGCCCGACAGCCCAACCCATGCCTTTCGCCCGGGAAGTGGTGGAGGCTGTGCGTGCAAGGGGATTGGCACGTGTCATCGTAACGGGTAGCGGTCAGTTGTCGCTTCTCGAGCGCTTGAATGTAGCTTTTTCCGGAGCTTTCTGTCAGGAACTGATGGTAACAGCCTTCGACGTCAAACTCGGCAAACCGAATCCTGAACCCTATCTCAAGGGATTGGCAAAAGCAGGACAGGCACTCAATGCCGACCACTCGCCTCTCCTACCCTCTCAAGCCATTGTGGTGGAGAATGCGCCCCTTGGCATCCAGGCAGCAAAGGCTGCTGGCATCTTCTGCGTAGCGGTCAATACGGGTCCGCTCGAAGACGAGGTTCTGCTCGACGCAGGTGCCGACATCATTTTTCCCTCGATGTGTGCTCTTGCAGACTACCTTACGCACAAGGACGCTTAGTGCGCCTTCGTCCCGAGAGTCGTCTGTCGCTGCTGCTTGTTGCAGCCAAACTTCAACAGTCTGGTTCCTTGAGTGTCCAGCGGAGAGCCTTCATAAGTAGAGAATAGTATATTGTAGACACACAAAAAAGGTATTGAAGAAACAAAAAAAGGTAACGCAGCATGAAAGAATCCTTCATGCTGCGTTACCTTTTTTTGTGCTTCTTGCTATATCTTGTTTGCTTTATCTCAAATGGTTGAGTGACTTGATGAGGAGGTGGTCCTTGAGGATGCCTCGGAAAGCCAAGTAGGAAAGGATAAGTCCGATAAGCGGCATACCTGCCCAAACGGTCGGACGCAGTCCACTGAAGAGTGCCAGTCCCTGCTTGTGGTTGAAGTAGAGCACGAAACCTACGAGCACAAGATAGTAGCCAATGAGTATCAACATAGAAAAGTTAACAAGGCGCATCTGAAGTGCAAGGCGCTTATAGAGGAAAATGCCAATTGCAAGCAGAGAAGCGGTGAGAGCCAGAAGGGCAAAAAGCCCAGCCCAAGGCAAGACTTTGTGCATCACTTGTCCGTCACTCTCAACGCTGAGCCACAAGTTGTAGAGGTCAGCCAATGGGGTGCTGTCTGATGCTCTGAAGATGCCCACGGGGTTCATCATTCCGAGCACGACGCAAACCACGGCGAGCAGGAGGTAAACGGTTTGTATTCGCTGAATCATAGTGTGTGTGTGTGTCGTGATGAAGATTAGTCCATCGTTTCTGTTTCGCGATTAGGATTGCGGAAGCGCACTTTGCCCTCAATGAACTCCTGTGTGGCAATGAGCGTGGGTTTGGGCATACGCTCGTAGAAACGAGAAATCTCGATTTGCTCACGGTTCTCAAACTGCTCTTCGAGATTGTCCGTGTGGTTAGCAAACTCGTTGAGTTTCTTTGAGAGTTCGTCCTTGATGTCGAGGCTGATCTGGTTTGCACGCTTACCAATGATGGCAACGCTTTCGTAGATGTTTCCAGTGGGATCGCAGAGTTTCATCACGTCGCGGGTTACGGTGTTGGTGGGAGCATTACTTTTCTTGTAGTCCATATCTTATTCGGTTATGTGTTTTTAGCTGTGATTCGTTTGTTGTCTTGTCTTAGTCTTCGTCCAACTTGATTTTTTTCCTCTTCACGATGGCATCGGCATTCTGGAAGATGCGGTTGGCCTCATCGATGAACTGAGATTCAGGGAAGTCGTTGACGAAGGAATAGTATTCGTCGATGGCAGAGCGGAAGCGGTCGATGCGCTTCTCCTCGGTGCTCTTTCGTGCCAGCTGATACTTGCTGCGCAAGATAAGCATGGAGAGCTCTTCTCGCCGTGCGGTGGTGGCAAATGGGAAATCCTTGAGTGCGTTTTCGGCTGTGACTACGCATGCCTCGTAGTTGCTGCCGCCATACAGGCAGTTGTTGATGTAGTCACCCAGGTCGTAATAGAGTTTGGCAGAGAGCATTTCCTTCTCCACCAAGTGGTCTTGCATCTCCGTGATGAGGCTTTGAGCGCGCTCTTTATATTTGCTGTAGGGGTAGAAGTCCACGAAGGACTGAAACTCACGGATGGCATCCCAGGTGCCCGTCTGGTCGAGTCGCACGTCGGGAATCTGCTCATAGAGTGAGAGTGCCGAAAAGAATCGAGCCTGCTCGGTGTAGATGCCCTTGGGATAACTCTGCACATACTTTTGGAGATACGACGAGGCAGAAGTAAAGTCGCGCGCGCCATATTCCGACATGCCTAAGAGGAAGAGACTTTCCTCGCCGTTCTGCGTGCCCTTCATGATGGCAATGAGGTCGCTCAGGAGTTCGGCTGCGTTGCGGAATTTGCCTTGAAAATAATATGCTTTAGCCGCCTCATAGCGATACTCGTAGTCAGGCGATTTCTGGAGTTTGACATACTGACCACAGGCTGAGAGAAGACAGATGGAGAGTAGGAGTATGATGTGTTTCACTGCTTTCACGATGCTTTCATTCCACTTTTTTAGCGTGCAAAGTTACGTTTTTCTGTCGAAACGAACAACTTTATGCACATCTTTTTCCATTTCCTGGGTGCAATTAAAGATTATTTAGTAATTTTGCGGTTCAAATCAAGTAGGAAATCATGGATTTTGAACTAACATCGGCTTATCAGCCTACTGGCGACCAACCCGAAGCCATCAACCAGCTCGTGCAAGGCATACGCGACGGACTGCCGGGTCAGGTCTTGCTGGGTGTGACGGGCTCAGGCAAGACGTTCACCATTGCCAACGTGATTGCGCAGATCGGCCGCCCCACACTCATTCTGAGCCACAACAAGACGCTGGCAGCTCAGCTCTATGGCGAGATGAAGTCGTTCTTTCCGCACAATGCGGTGGAGTATTACGTAAGCTACTACGACTACTACCAGCCCGAAGCATACATACCCTCGACCGACACCTATATTGAGAAAGACCTGGCCATCAACGAGGAGATCGACAAGTTGCGGCTGGCAGCCTTGTCGTCCCTGCTTTCGGGCCGCAAGGATGTCATCGTGGTGAGCTCTGTGAGCTGCATCTACGGTATGGGCAACCCGGGTGCTTTCTACGACAACGTCATCAGCCTGAAGGTTGGCGAGACGATGGACCGCAATATGCTGCTTCGTCGTTTAGTGGACTCGCTTTATGTGCGCAACGACATCTCTCTTTCGCGAGGCGAGGTGCGCGTGAAGGGTGACACGGTGGACGTTGCCCTTGCCTACAGCGACAACCTGCTACGCATCACCTTTTGGGGCGACGAGATAGAGTCGCTGAGCGAGGTGGACCCAGAGTCGATGATGACCTTGGGCAAGTTTCCCGAATACCGCATCTATCCCGCCAACCTCTTCCTCACGTCGAAAGATGCACAAGAATCTGCCATTGCCAAAATCAAGGAAGACCTCAAGTTGCAGGTCGACTATTTCTATGGCATTGGCAAGAACATCGAAGCTAAACGACTGGAGGAACGCGTGAACTACGACATCGAGATGATACGCGAACTGGGACATTGCTCTGGCATCGAAAACTACAGTCGCTACTTCGATGGACGTGAACCCGGCATGCGCCCCTACTGTCTGCTCGATTTCTTCCCACGCGACTTTCTGATGGTCATCGACGAGAGTCATGTGAGCGTGCCTCAGATTGGGGCTATGTACGGTGGCGACCAGGCGCGCAAATCAAACCTCGTCCAATATGGTTTTCGACTGCCTGCCGCCAAGGACAACCGACCGCTCAAATTTGAGGAATTCAAAGAATTAACCGGTCAGACCATCTACGTGAGTGCCACCCCTGCCGACTTCGAATTGCAAGAAAGCGAAGGGGTCATCGTTGAACAGCTGATTCGCCCTACGGGTCTGCTCGACCCACTCATCGAGGTGCGTCCTTCGCAAAACCAGGTGGACAACCTCATGGAAGAAATCTTGGTGCGCATCGAGCGCGACGAACGCGTGCTCGTGACGACGCTGACCAAACGCATGGCAGAAGAACTGACGGACTTTCTCGTCCGCCACGACATCCGAACGCAATACATCCACAGCGATGTGGACACCCTCGAGCGCGTAAAGATTATGGAGGGCTTGCGTGCTGGCGATTTCGACGTGCTCGTGGGTGTCAACCTGCTGCGTGAAGGACTCGACCTGCCGGAAGTGTCGCTCGTGGCGATCCTGGATGCCGACAAGGAGGGTTTTCTCCGCTCGAAGCGCTCGCTGACACAAACCGTGGGTCGTGCTGCACGCAACATCAACGGCATGGCAATCATGTATGCCGACACCATCACACAAAGCATGCAGCAAACCATCGACGAGACTAACCGGCGCAGAGAAAAACAACTACACTACAACGAAGAGCACGGCATCACACCTAAGGCCATACACAAGGCGAGAGGCATGGGCGGACTGACGGAAATCAGTCAGCAACATGAGAAACGTGCCTATCTCGAACCGGAAATGCCGCAACTCTGTGTGGCTGAAGAGCAAGCGGAAATGCTCAGTCTCGACGAGCGCCGCAAGCGAATCGACAAGTTGCGCCGCGAAATGCAGGCTGCTGCCAAGAAGCTCGACTTCGTCGAAGCAGCACAACTTCGGGATGCTATGCTTGCCCTCATGGCTACCATAGAAGAATAAACTTTTAGTTTCCGTAGCAGAAACTCAAAAGTCGGCAAAGGAGCCACACTAAGATGTTGAAGGAGAAGGTGCATTTTTCCTTCCCAAGGGAGCATCTCACTGACCCCCACCAAGCACAGGGATAAAAAAAAATGCGACGGGAAATGGAGGTCTACGCTCATTTCCCGCCGCACACTGCTAAGTCACCTTGAGAGGGACGACATGCCGCCGACATTTGTTCTGGCACGGAGTGGACACCTCAGTTGCCACCATGTCTTCGCTTGCCTTTGCCATGCGACTTCTTGTCGCCTTTATGCATCTTGTTGTTCGAAAATTTTTTACGGTCTTTGTCGTCCTTCTTCTTGTCATCCGGCTGTCTCATCTTTTCGAACATGCGACGACGCTCACCAGCCTTGCCCAGCATCTCACGGTGGAACTTATCCTCTGCACGCATGATGCCTATCACCTTCTCGCCTGGTACTTCCTTATTCATCTTTTCGTAGTAAGTCTGCTGGAGCTTTGCCAGTTCGACGTTCAGGTCGTTGATCTGCCTGACCGCCTTCTGATAGTCAGCATCGGTTGGTTGTGGCGCATCAGCATTCTTTTTTCCTCTGCCCGTGAACTTGAGTTGGCGAATCTGCGTCATGATGGCGAACTGTTTTTCCTTCATCTCATGATAGATGGGAAACACCTTGTCTGCCTCTTCTTGCGTCAAATTTGCCTTTTCACGCACATAATTGTCCATACGTGCTCTAAATTCCTCGGGATTAAACTTCCCCCTCTCTCGTCCTTGTGGCTGTGCCGTCATGCAGAGAGCAGAGAGAAACATCGCAAAAACAATACTTAATCTTCTCATAGTGCTGTAGAGATTTTTTATATATATAATAGTGTTGTGTATATTTCGTTTGTAAGGGGTGGGCTTAGTACTCCGTGAGATAGTAAGCAATCTCGTTGTTGTCCACCATAGCATAGTCAAGTTCTTCAAATCCGTCTTCCTCTTCCCAGATAAACTCTGCACCCTGATGTGCCATCAGCGGTTCGCCCGCCGTTTGCTGACCGTTTCGGTTTAGCAGATAAGGCACAAGAGCTGCCGACGAGACCACCACAAGCACAGCAACGGCGGCGGCATAAAGCCAGGTGCGCGGCACGAGAGACACACGTCTTGCGGGCTTCTTGGGGTGTTCTGCCAGCTTTGCCATGACGCGCTCCGTGAGCGTATCAAAATACCCCTCGGGCACCTTGAAGATCTGCTCTTTGTCTTTTCTTCCTCTTGCGGCGAGGAGTGATTTTAATCTTTCTTCGGTCATAACTTTGTTCCTTTATTACTATTGACGCTGCATACCGGCAATGGTTTAATCTTTCATGCCAAAAAATGCTGATATTTTTTTCACTGCGTGATGATACGATGCTTTCAACGCACCGACGCTCGTTCCGAGCACCTCTGACATCTGTTCGTATTTCATCTCCTCGAAATACTTCAGATGGAAGACGACGCGTTGCTTCTCGGGGAGTTCGTCAATGGCTTGCATGAGCTGACGTTCTGTTTCGTCGCCATCAAAATAGGGATCACTCTCCAGACGGTCTGCCAGCAGCATGCCGTCACTCTCCCTCTCGCGGTCGATGCTGAGTTCTGCCTTTCGGCGCTGTCTGGCGAGATGGTCGAGTGCTTCGTGTGCGGCAATGCGGTAGAGCCACGTCAGGAGGGAAGACTCTCCTCTGAAATGCTCGATGGCTTGCCACGCCTTGACAAAAGTGTTTTGGATGACATCATCGGTGTCTTCGTGCACAACAACAATTCGGCGCACCATGTAATAAAGTTTCTGCTGGTGCGCCCTGACAAGACATTCGAAGGCATCTCTTCTGGTGTCTTCGTTGTGCAACTGCCGTATGAGTTCTTTTTCGTCGTCGAGCATATTGTATATGACAACGAATCTCAGAAAAGGTTTAATGAGAAAAAGAGAAAAAAAGAAAAATTAGTGCGAGCAATCCTGACATCAAGTGCATCAGAACGCATCCAGTGCCTTTGCCACCTCCTTGTCGTAGTTGTAGAGATCGGAATGCTCCGTCAACTTTCCGGTCGAGTCGGGATAGAGGGTGTAGTAATCCAAAAACACAGGGATGGCAGGCTTGAAGGAATGTGACTTCATGTACTTGTCCGGAGCGGTGGTCTCCTTATACTGGCGGCCTTCCTGAGTGAGCGGAGCCTTGTCTATGGCAACACGAATCTTGTCGATAAGCTTGTCTGTGGGGTTGTCCATGAGGAAGATGGCAAGATCAAGCGGTTTCTGCACGCGCACACAACCATGACTCACCGTTCGGGTGGACTTGCTAAAAGCACCCGGCGAACTTGTGTCGTGCAGATAGACCGAAAAGCGATTGGGGAAACGAAAGATGAGTCGCCCCAACGCATTGCCCGCACCGCGTTCCTGCCGAAGCGTGTAGCGGCCGCTCAGGAGGTCGCTGCGCGTGAGCGACGCTGGAGACACCTCTGCCTTAGTTTCTTTATGAATCGCCACGTAGCGATTGCGTGAGAAATAGGCGGCATCGCCCGTGTGGGCTGGTGCAATTTCGTTCTTGACGATGCTGGGCGGTATCACCCAATAAGGGTTCAGTTCGAGGCGATTGATCTGGCTTGTCAGCAACGGTGTCTTGTGCGACTGGTTGCCAAAACAGACCTTCATCCGCAATCTCTTTCCGTGATCGGCGTCCACGGCGGTGAGCATCTGTTCTGAGAGATTCACCCACACATACTTGCCCGTATGCTGAGGGCGGGGATAACGCCAGCGGGCGCGTTCGAGGTTGATGCGGCACAATTCTGCGCGGCGCGTCTCGCCCGCCTTCTTTGCTCTGACATATTCCTGCGCAAGCTGGGCATAGAGGCTGTCAGATGGTTGCTGCGCCGCGAGGAAATCGTTGAGCGAAGCAACGTCTGCCACCCCCTCAATAGCCACCTTCATCAGCGAATCCGTGGGCGTGTCTATCTCATGGTCGAAAATGCGGCGATACGAGTTGGCCGACTTGTCGAAAAGAAGTTTGTTGAAGATGGCATTCGGTTTCGTGTAGCCATAGCGCTGCCCATAGGCAAAGCGGGCATACGCACTCGTCAGCCGCCATTCGAGACGGCCCAGCAGCACGCACACCTCTTCTTCCGTGCAGCTGTCAGGGCGCAATTTGCGAAACGAAGCGAGGTCCTCTCGTATCTCTTCAACATGGAATGAGCTGCGTCTCAAGCCTTGCCGTTCCACCCCATCCAGCCAGTCAAGCAAGGCTTCTGCCCGGTCGTCAATGCCCCACTCGCTCACCCAATAGAGCGAGTCTTGTCCGGTCATCCCGTCCTGTGGCTCAGTTTGTGCATAAAGAGGTTTCACAAAATCGTCGGCATACATATACCCCTTGTCGGCGTGTGCGGTGCTGTCGATGACTTCCTTCACGCGCGTGCGATTATATAAATAAGGTGTAGGACCACTGTCTCCCATCGATCCGCAAGCCGAAATCAAGGAGAGGAAAAGAAAAAAGAATGCGAAGTAAAATCTACGCATCACCATGCGGGGAAATTTTTAGATTGGAAAATCGAAATGCTCATCGCACGGAGACCTTGCGCACAACAGTTCCTACTTTGAAGATGTAGCATCCACGACCTAAAACAATCTCTACGGTCTTGTCTGCATTATCTAAGGAAAACGTGCCAACACAAACGCCTGCTATGTTATACACGGTGAGCACCTCTCCGCCTAAACTGCTTACACGGACGCGGTTGCCCTTGACGTGAACAGTGACTGTCGTGGTCTCCTGTTCTGGCCCGTCGAGCAGTTCGCCTGTCATGGCTGCCATAGGCGTTGCCACCAACAGCATGCAGAGAAATACGATATGGGAAAGGCGCTTCATTCGTGTGTGAGCTGTCTATCTTGTTTCAGTTGATGCTGCAAAATTACGATTTTCTCGTTTCACTTGCAAATTTTATTGTGCAAAAGTGCTACTTTTTTTCGTTTCAACCCATTTTTCCTATCAAATGTCATTTGATCAGGCCATGACGATAGGCATAAAGCAACTCTTTGAGCTCGCGTATCTGCGATTCAAGAATCTCGCCTTTGTCTGTGTCGCGCACGAGAAGTCGACTGCCTGACATCTCAACGATTTGTTTCGAACTCTTGATGTCCGTCCCCAGGCGAATGGCTTCCTTCGTGTTTTTGAAGGGCTCGTGCTGGATCAGTTCGAAGCCTCGTGAGTGATAGACGAGTGTATAGCCAGCGATGCCGGTCGTGTGATGATAGGGCTCGGCAAACCCGCCGTCAATCACCATCAGCTTGCCGTCTGCCTTGATGGGTGTCTCGCCTTGCGCCACATGCACGGGCACATGTCCGTTGATGATGTGGCGATGTGTGCCCTTCACCTCAAAAGCGTCAAGAATGCGGTCGCAGATGACAGGGTCGTTGCGCAAGAGATAGTAGGCACCCTTCTTTTCCACATGCGTGGCGGCGTCTGCCACAAAGTAGCGCTCGAAGGTGGTCATGCAGGACTTGTCGAAAAGCGGCGAATCCTTACCGCACCAGAGATACCAGAAATAGTCCTTGGCAAACTGACGCTTGGGGGCTGGTGTGTCAGAAGTGAAAGCAGAGCGCACAATCATGCCGATTTGATGCATCAAGGCGCGGCCGCTGTAGCGTTTACCCAACAGTTCGACTTCCCGGAGCGTGCCGTCTTCGTTTAACGGCACAGAAGCATGAAAGAGCAGATTGCTGTTGCAAACGGTGTACATGCAGCCATGCTGCAGCAAGCACTTGATATGCTGTTGCAGTTTGTCGCTCACGCGAAACGAATGATGCAGTTGCTCAACGAGCGCCGCCTCCGCGTCTGTCAAACGATAGGGGTCAGCCGGTGCAACCGTGGGCAGGTTGGCATCGAGCAAGGGATAGGATGCCCCGCCCACACAATAGGTGCGCCGCTCGAAGTCGATAAAAGAGAGCACCTTGCGGTCCTCCATAGCCCATTCGGGATGCGCATCTATGAGTGCTCCTTCCAGCTTGAACTGCAAGACCGCAACCGCCTTGTGCATCTTCGAGAGCAACTGAATGCGGCGCATGTCGGCCATGTCGGTCTTTGGGCGGAACAGCGCGCATGGGTCGTCGCGATAGACGTCCATGGCAAACGTGGCGAGCGGCAGCAGATTGATGCCGTAGCCATCTTCCAGAGTTGTCATGTTGGCAAAACGCAGCGAGAGGCGCAGGGCATTCATGATGCAGGCATCATTGCCGGCTGCTGCTCCCATCCACAGGGCGTCGTGGTTGCCCCACTGGCAGTCGAAGCGCTCGCGCTCGAGCAGTGTGTCCATGATGATGTGTGCCCCGGGGCCGCGGTCGAACACATCACCGAGAATGTGCAACTGGTCCACCGAGAGGCGCTGTATGACGTAACAGATGGCAATGATGAAGGAGTCGCTTTGCCCTGTCTCCACGATGCTCTCAATAATGGCATCCCAGTAGGCTTGCTTGTTGATGTCGCTCGGCGACTCATGCAGCAATTCCTCTATGATGTAGGCATAGGCGCGGGGCAGTGCCTTGCGAACACGACTTCGCGTATACTTCGAACTTACCACCTGGCACACGGGAATCAAGCGCTTGAGCGTCTGGCGATAAAAGGTGGGCATGTCTTCTTCCTGTGCCTTGATGATTTCAAGCTTCTTTTCAGGATAGTAAATCAGGGTGCAGAGTTCGCGCATCTCCTCGCTGCTCATCGTCGCTGCAAATATCTCGCCCACCTTGCGCTTAATGCTGCCCGAGGCATTGCGCAGGATGTGCAGAAAGGCCTCGTGCTCTCCGTGGATGTCTGCCATGAAGTGTTCTGTGCCTTTGGGCAGATTGAGGATGGCTTGCAGATTGATGATCTCTGTGCTGGCAGCTTCTGCGGTCGGAAACGACTGCGAGAGAAGCTGCAGCACGCGCATGTCGGCATTTATTTGTTCTTCCGTAATCATGTTTTGGTAGTCATTTTGCCACAAAATTAGTCAAAATAACTTGATTTACCAAAACAACGTGGTATTTTTTACCGATAATGTTATTCAGTTATTCGCTTTTTGTGTAACTTTGCAGTCGCTAAAGATTTATTTGAGCATTTTAATTTAATTAGACATTTAAAGTAAGAAATACAATGAAAAAGAAGATTCTTGCATGTCTCAGCCTCATGATTATGACTGCAGCAGCCTCACATGCACAAAACGACGAACTCATCCGATATGGAAACTTCGAAAAATGGATTACCCGCAATATTGAAGAAAGCAGCATCCTGGGAGGAGCCAAGAAGGTGTTAATGGAGGTGGGACCCAACGAGACCATCAACGGCAACAAGGCCTATAAGAACCGAGGTGGTTCGCCATGGGCCACCAGTAACGTCTATGCCAAAGTGGTGGGCATCGTCAAGACTAATTCAAGCGTCTATCAAGACCAGCACGATGGCGGATCGTGTGCTCGTCTGGAAACCCACATCGAAAAGTGCAAGGCTATAGGCCTCATCAACATCACCGTCCTTGCAGCGGGTTCACTCTTCACAGGTGAAATGCTTGAGCCCATCACCGGAACGAGCAACCCCATGAGCAAGATGTCGATGGGTTATCCGTTCACCAAACGTCCCAAAGCGCTCAAGTTCGACTACAAGGTGAAGATCATGGACGAGCCGAACCGCATTCGCGAGACGGGCTTCAGCAAGACGAAAGAGATTGCAGGCAAAGACTATCCCTGCTTGACCTGCATCCTGCAGAAGCGTTGGGAAGATAAGGATGGCAACATCCACGCCCTGCGCGTCGGCACAGCAGTTCATCGCTTCAAAGAGTCCACAGGATGGAAGAACGACCAGTCGTTCACCATCAACTACGGCGACATCACCAAGGAGCCTTTCTTCAAGTCATGGATGGGTCTCATCAGTGGCGAAACCGTCTATTATGCACTCAACAGCAAGGGAAAGAACGTGAAGATCATCGAGGAGGGATGGGCTGATGCCAACGAGACGCCGACCCACGCCCTTGTGAAGTTCGACTCGAGTTTCGGCGGTGCTTACATTGGCACGCCTGGCACCACACTTTGGGTAGACAACGTTCGCTGGAGCTACTAATCTGATTGAAGCACAATAAAGAAAATTAATGAAAACACCCGTTTACATACTCGACGAGAGGTTGCTGCGCGGCAACCTCTCATTGATTAAGGACGTCAGCGATCGTAGCGGTGCTGAAATCATACTTGCCTTCAAGGCATTTGCTCTCTGGAAGACCTTCCCCATCTTCCGCGAATACATCAACCACACCACTGCCAGTTCGCCACACGAGGCAAGATTGGCGTTCGAAGAGTTCGGGTCACCGGCACATACATACTCGCCTGCCTACACCGAGGAAGACTTCCCCTTGTTGCTCAGCTGCAGCAGCCACATCACCTTCAATTCGCTCTCGCAATACGAACGTTTCCGTTGCATGGCGGCAGAACACAATGCACATGCACAGCAGCGCGTATCGCTTGGACTGCGCGTCAACCCCGAACATAGCCCCATAGAGACCGCCATCTACAACCCATGTGCGTCTGGTTCGCGCTTCGGCGTACTGGCTGATGACCTGCCCTCTACCCTACCCGACGACATCGAGGGCTTCCACTGTCACTGCCACTGCGAAAGCAGCGCTGAGGATCTCTGCGATACACTTCGCCATCTCGAACAACGCTTCGCCACATGGCTGCCCAAACTCAAGTGGTTGAACCTGGGAGGCGGACATCTCATGACACGTAAGGGCTACAATACAGAATTGCTCATCAATACCTTGCTGGCTTTGCGCAAACGATACCCCAACCTTCACGTCATCCTCGAACCCGGCAGTGCGTTTGCATGGCAGACGGGCACATTGGAAGCCTCGGTGGTGGACATCGTCTCTAACCACACGACGCAGACTGCCATCCTCGACGTCAGCTTCACTTGCCACATGCCCGACTGCCTGGAGATGCCCTATAAACCGACGGTGCGTGGGGCGCACATCGTGGACGACATCCTCGAACGAACGGACGAGACGGCTGTGGCTGCGCCCAACGACCGCACCTACCGACTCGGAGGAAACAGTTGTTTGAGTGGAGATTTCATGGGGATGTGGGAATTTCCCAAGCCGCTCACCATTGGGCAACGAATCATCCTTGAGGACATGATTCACTACACAACGGTCAAGACGAACATGTTCAATGGCATCCAACATCCGGCTATCGCCATACGACATCTTGACGGAACCGAGGAACTGCTTCGCCAATACCGCTACGAGGACTATCGCGACCGCATGGACTGAAAACAGTCCGGAACAAACTATAACGCCCTCTCGTTGGCTACATCACCGACCGCCTCTATGATGCGTCTCTGATCCATCATGACAGCTTTCTGAAGACAGCAGAAGATGGCTTCTATAGCGAGGCAGCCAGTTACTGCGTCATGACGACAATAGCCTGAAGCGCTTTCCAACACACCCTTAATCAGCATTGAAGCATGGTTTCCCAACACACATCCTCCTCAAACAGGTACTCATGGCTAGACTGGGCAAATGTTTTGTCTATGGTGATGGTTGTGCTATTTCATATTCCCTCTGAGCATGAGACCCACATACGGGACATCGAGTACATAGCAGTCAATATTCCGTTTTTTCTTTTGTCGGGGGTTGCATTCCGCATATATCTTGAACACCGAAAGAACAATCTTTCGGTGGCAGGATTTGCGAAATCAAGGTTGAAGAGATTTGGCACTCCTACCGTTGTCTTCTTTTCTTTTTTCCCTAAAATCCGCAAGCAATCTCAATGGCAATCTCAATTGCAGTAAAGAGCTTGAACACTATGCATCATGATAGTATGAGCGTGAATTTTGTCCGATTTGTGCATACCTTTCCCTTACCCCACAATGCGACTTGAGGCAATACGCAGATTAAAACCATAAGGAACGGACTTTATCCGAATCCAGTTTTGAAAGGTCTTGCATAAGCCCGGTTTTCAGTATAGATATTCAGCACGTATTGCCTTGCTGTCATGATCCACTTGGCAGGTACGGAGATGAAGCTGAAGACAAAAGCCTTTATGCGACTCGTTTCCTTGAG
>JAGHUD010000005.1 GCA_018065005.1 Candidatus Physcousia equi | reverse complement strand
TTTACTCCAGTTGATGGAACAAAGACAATAACATATAATGGAATTACTTATAAGGTTTATTGTATATTCCATAATTATAATGTTGCAACAGAATGGACATTTACCGCTGAATAAAAAAAACTTTAAAATAAAAAATGGCAATAAATTTATATAACAAACAATTAATTCATCCATATGCAGAACCATTGGATGTTAAAACTGTAGTGGACAATGTTGATGATTTGCCAGACGCTTACGAAGGTTTGGTCTTCTACGACAAATCCGCACAGAAAGTGAAGGTCGTTAAGTCTGTTGACTCAAATGGTGTACCACGATGTGAGGAAATCGGTGGTTTTTATACATTACCAAAAGCAATTACTAACTACCGTTTTGTTAGATAATCAATTGCCATTTTAGATTAAACACAGTCCAGAGATTTCTATTTTTTTATTAACATTTAAATCTGATTATTATGAGTAAAAGTTGGAATGTACGACTGAAGACCAGAATCAACTCTCAGTTGCCAGAGGGGCTTTGCGTCATTGTTTCTACACAGCAGAACAATCACAATTATCCCGACCTCGTTAAGGCTTTATCTGATGCTGGTTATAACGTAAGAAATGTAGGTGGCATTTGGAGTGATTCCTTTTGGGAGTGGTCATAACGCTAACTCGCAATTTTAACGTGAACTGCCTTTGGGCAGTCTATATTCAAGAGGTTGTGCCAAATTAACTGGCACGACCTCTTGTTCTGTTTAACCAATGTGTAGAAAATAATATTGTTTAAAAAATAATCTATTTGCACTATTTTTTGAATTATTTAATTGTTTAAAAGATAATCAAAGAATAAAGCTTGCACATTTCGAGACTTTTTCATATCTTTGCAGCGACAAAACCAAGAATAGGAATGAAAGGTGTAATTTTCACTCGTGTCAGTTCGTCTGGTGAACGCCAGTCAACAGAACGCCAAATTAAAGACCTACGCCAATATGCTGAACATAATAGCATTGACGTGGTAAAAGAATACAGCGAGCATATCAGCGGTGCAACTAAAAATGATGAGCGTGAAGTGCTGATAGAATGCAAGCAGTACTGCGAACAGAACGAGGTCGAGATAATCTGTGTTAGCGAAATGTCTCGTCTTTCACGCTCCATCTATGAATTGCAAGACACAATCAAATGGGCGAAAGACCGACACATTAACATCTATTTCCAAAAAGAGAATATTTCTCTCTACGATAAAGACGGAAACGAAAGTCTATTATTTCCTATTTTGGTGGCGTGCCTTGGATTTGTGGCAGAGACAGAACGAGAGAATATAAAATTCCGTTTAAACTCTGGTAGAGAGCTTGCAAAAAAACAAGGCGTGAAAATGGGAAGACCCTCTGGAAGTAAAAATAAAGCAGACAGAAAAGAGAAATACAAAGAAGCAATCCATATGCTAAAAAAAGGGAACAGCATTCGAGACGTTGCCAAATATTGCAATGTATCTGTCCCGACAGTTCAATCAATCAAAAAAGAATTTATTAATAACAAATCAATCGTGGAATAAACTTGAAAGAATAATCGGCAGAAGTTAAAAATTAGAGAATTTATATTATTGTATTGAAAATCAAAGAAGTAGAATAGTATTCAAGAAATAGAAAATATTAGGTAAAAAAGAAAATGTTGCTCCACGTGTTGCTCCCAAGAAAAAGCAAAACCTCCGTAAGTTGTTGACTTACAGAGGTTTCTTGAGCAACGCTTAGTACCCAGAGCCGGGATCGAACCGGCACACCTTGCGGTATTGGTGTTTGAGACCAACGCGTCTACCGATTCCGCCATCTGGGCAACGCGGTAGAGAGAGAAAAATACCCTTGTGCGGTATTTCGGATGCAAAGGTAGGACAAAAAAAAGAATCCGCCAAGGATTTTGCCAAAAAAGTGCAAAAAAAGTTGGAGATGAGATGCCGCTTGCCCCCCGTCGCCGACAAGTCGAAGGCGTATGATGCGTTGATGTGCGTGTAGCGGAAAGTTGGGGCACGGCGCAGACCCTCTTCGTGCAAAGCGTTCGCCGAAGACCAGAAACTGGCTTCGGCGAGGATGTGAATTGTCATGATTTTTCCGTTTCACGTTTCTACTGTTCTGCGGGAGGGCGCCCACCCTCCCTACTTAGCTGCCAGAATGCCGTGAGGGTGGCAAGCGATGGCAGGCACGAGCAGCGCAGCCGGAGGGGCGAGACAGACGGTGGAGCCGGGAAAGCACCCTGTTTATCTTTCTTATTGATTTTCTGCAAGTTTTTCAGTGGCCAACTTTTTCTTCTTGGAGAAGTAAAAATTTCTTTAGCAGAAACTAAGAATTTCTGCAGCAGAAACTGGCGGTTTCTGCTGCAGAAACCGAAAGTTTCTGCAGCGGAAACTTTTTTGAGTTGCAGCAACCGCTATCTGGGATGGCTGCGCGTGGCGCTAAGAGATGGCAAAGAAAAAGGAGGCGCCGCATGGGAACACAGGGCACTGCGTTTGTAAAGATTTCGGATGGTGTGGGGAAGGAGCGCATCGACACCCCGTCACTTCACCACATGCGTGTCCAGCGCAAACACCCTCTCCATGTGTCCAGCCCCTTCGATGGCATCGGTCTTGGCGGAGAGGTTGTCGAGGAGGTTGATGACGACAGCCTCTTGCAGACACGGCATCACGGGGCTCCCGTATTCGCGTTGTCCATGGTGGGCAAGCACGCAGTGGACGATACGGTTGATCTCTGCATCATCAGCCGGTGCAATCTTGCCTTCGGCGTTACGGTAGACTTTCTTCAACTCGTCGTGGAGCTTATAAGCAGAAATGTAGATATGTCCCAACAAATACATATCCTCTCGCGCTTCACCCTCCGTGTTGTATTCGTAGACCTTGCCATAGTCGTGGAAGAGGATGCCGAGGATGCAGCGCTCCATCTTGACGGCGTAGGGCAAGCAAGGATAGAGTCCGGAGAGCATGTGCAGCATCTGCCAGGTGTGGGTGAGCAGTCCGCCAGGATAAGCATGGTGGACAGAGGTGGCAGCGGGATATTTTGAGTAGGGCAGATAGAGTTTCTCTGCGAAGTCTTTGATGAGGGGCTTTAGGCGTTGGTCGGTGCAGTAGTCGAGCAGGAGGGCTATCGTGTTGTCCCAATCGTGGCGTGGAGTTGGGCGTGGCACCAAGTGGTAGAGAGGATGCTCTGGTGTAGCCATTTGTCGCACGAGCATATCGTTGGCGCCAGCCGACTTCTTGCCTTGATTGTCCTTGATGTTGAGAAAGGACACAAGCTGCCCCACGGTGGGACCTTGCGTGGCGGGCACGTCCCAGACTGCGATGTTCGCTATTTCCTGCAGGTTTGCCATTTTGAGCGTTATGAAGGGACTTCCCTTGGATGTGATGCCGTTCGTCCGGCTCAGTACGATGTATTCCATGCTTATTGTATGTTTTATGGTGTGGAGGGCTGAACGTCGAACTGCACGCAACGCACGAACCAAGTTCTTCTTCTCTCTGTTTAGTTCGTGCAGTTCCGTGCAGTTCGTTGCTTTTAGGTTTCAGGTATCAACGCGTGCAAACTTGCTACTTGACAGCAAGAGCCCGTGTGATGAGGTCGTTGATGTTTTGGAAGTGAGGGAGCGAAGAGGATGCGGTGCGCCCCTTGAGCTGCTTGAGTGCCTGGAGCACGGCAGCTCGTGTGGTGCCTTTGGCAGAGCCGAACTGCGCCAGGAGACCTTCGACGTAGGTGTTCTGGAGTTCCTGCGTGTAGCGACTTGGTGTGGCTGACGTGTTGGGCAGGATGAGGTTGTTGAGGTCGCGCAGATACTCCTCAGCCGTGTAGAGCTCGTTCAGCTCGGGTATGCGCCCCAGAAGTCGACTGATGATAGGTTT
This sequence comes from Candidatus Physcousia equi, assembly GCA_018065005.1. Taxonomy (GTDB): domain Bacteria; phylum Bacteroidota; class Bacteroidia; order Bacteroidales; family Bacteroidaceae; genus Physcousia; species Physcousia equi. The sequence goes on along the minus strand of JAGHUD010000005.1, from coordinate 26,264 downwards.
ACCCACGGAGAGCGTGAGGGTGACGGGGTCGTTGCTGATGCGTCGTGCGAAAGAAGCCTCTCTGATCCAACGAGGTTCCTGGATGATGTTTCGCTTGACATACTGCAAGGCAGCAAGCTGCTTGTCGCGGGGCTGTGGTGTGTATTGGTCGCCTTGCTCTCCATTGACATGAAACTCGCGAAGCATGCCTCCAATGTTATTGATGACGTGCCCGTTGTAGCGTCCAAACTGATTCAGTATCTGGTTTGCCATCGAAGGCAGGTTCTCGTCGTAGATATCCTTCTCGTCGAGGGTCCACTGAGGCAGGTTCACCCATTCGCGCTGCAGATTCTTGAGTCCATACTCAGAAGCTTTCACTGCATCGTCGCCCAGGTCCTCGGTCTGCCGGCGTGGGTCGAGGCGGTAGCGCTCACCATCGCCCCACCAGAGGCGGCGGTTCTTCATGCTCTCCTTGACGCGCGGCTCCAGCATGGCATGGTCCTCGTCGGCATCCTTGGCGTCGAGCATAGGGCGATAGCCCCATTCGATCGCCCACTTGTCGTAGTCGTTGATGCGGGGGAAGATGCCCTCGTGCGAGATGCCGTCCTCGGGCTGTGCCACATAGTTGAATCGTGCGTAGTCCATGATGGAAGGTGTGTGTCCGTACTTCTCCACCCATGCCTTGTTGCGGAGTGAATCCACGGGCACGGTGCTGCTGCTACCGAAGTTGTGGGTCAGACCGAGCGAGTGACCCACCTCATGCGAGGAAACGAAGCGGATGAGCTGGCCCATCAGTTCCTCGTCGTAGTGCATCTTGCGGGCAGCCTCGTCGATGCTGGCTGCCTGCACCATATACCAGTCGTGGACGAGCGACATCACGTTGTGGTACCAGCAGATGTGGCTCTCCAGGATTTCGCCCGTTCGGGGGTCGCTCACGTGTGGTCCGTAGGCGTTGGGGATGGGAGAAGCGAGATAGCGGATGACGCAGTAGCGAGCGTCCTCCATCGACATGGTGGAGTCCTCGGGCCACTCCTCGCCGCGAATGGCATTCTTCCATCCTGCCTGCTCGAAGGCTGCTTGCCAGTCGTTGACGCCCTGTATGAGATATTTGCGCCACTGCTTTGGTGTGGCGGGGTCGATATAGTAGACGATGGGCTTGGCGGGTTCGATGAGTTCGCCCTGGCGCATGCGCTGAGCATCCTCTTCGTTCTTGGGTTCGAGGCGATAGCGCGAGATGTAGACTGTGCGGCGCACGCGCTGCTGCTCGTCGTTGTAGTCATTAAACGACTCAGTGAAATAGCCCACACGCGGGTCGTAGTAGCGGGGCATCATGGGACGCTCGGGCAAGAGGATGAAGGAGATGTTGAGGCCGAGCGTGACACGCCCTGTGGCACGCGCTGCAACCAGTTCCTGTCCGGCACTGGCGTAGGTCTTGACGAGGCGCACCTCGGTGTTGTTGGGGAAGGACTTGATGTCGTCGATGTAGCTGCCCGTCTGTGCCCCGAGTGCGAAGTCTTTCTTCGTGTATGCCGACACGCCGATGGCTGCATTGTCGGCATTGAAGAAGTCGTTCACCTTCAGTTTGTAGCATCCGTTCTTCTTGCCCTCAATCTTGAAGGTGCCGATGATGGGATTCTCGTTGCTCACCGTGATGGCGCGCGAGATGGCATTGGTGGAGTCGGCATAGTTGACGAGCAGTCGGGCACGCATCACCATCTGGCTGTCAGCCACTATCTCGAAGTAGACGGTCTGCTCATTGAGTTGTTCGCCACCAAACTTGCCGCTTCCGGCTGGCGTGGAGGTGAAGCGCGTGGTCGTGAGGAAGTCGCGACCTAAGAGCGAATCAGGCACCTGGAAGAACCAGTCCGTCTTGGTCTTCGTCACATGGAAGAGTCCCTGACGGTCCACCTGCGGTTTGGGAGCCGGTTTGGGAGCCGGTTGTTCGGTCTTGGCTTTCTTTTTTTTCTTCTTCCACCACCAAGCGTCGGCTGACTGAGGTGCGCAGAATGTGGCTGCGATGAACAGCAAGAGTAGTTTCTTCATATTTTTCCGTTCTTTCGTGTGTGTATAAAAAAAAATCGGGTGAGGGAGCATGGAAAAACCAGCTTATTGCCGCAAAATTAGCAAGAATAATTAACATTACGCACATTTTTGTGCATAAATAAAATAAAAAAAGGAAAAAAAGACCGCTTCTTCTTGCCCTATATATATAAAAGGTGTAACTTTGCAACAAGGAATAGCATACAAGCCTAACATTAGTAACAACCCCAAAAAAAAAGAGAACAAACATGATTACAGCACTTATCGTAGTAGCAGTCATCGTACTGCTCATCGTTGTATGGTACATCAGCACCTACAACGGACTCGTAGCACGTCGCAACAACCGCGAGAACGCATTCGCCAACATCGACGTACAGCTCCAGCAGCGTTTCGACCTCATTCCTCAGCTCGTGAGCGTGGTGAAGGGCTATGCCGCTCACGAAAAGGAGGTGTTGGAGAAGGTGACCAACGCACGCTCAGCCTACATGAACGCCACCAGCATCAACGACAAGGTGCAGGCAGACAACATGATGAGCGCAGCCATGGCTGGCTTGAAGGTGGCTGTCGAGGCATATCCCGACCTGAAGGCCAACCAGAACTTTCTGCAGTTGCAGGGTGAGGTGAGCGACGTGGAGAACAAACTCGCTGCAAGTCGCCGCTTCTTCAACAGCGCCACCAAGGAACTGAACAACGCCGTACAGTCCTTCCCCGGCAACATCATTGCAGGCAAGCACGGCTTCACCACCGAACCCATGTTCGAGATTGCCAAGGAAGAACGTGCTGCCATGTCCAAGGCACCCAAGATTGAATTCTAAGAATGAAATATGTAGGATTATATTCGCAGCAACGCAGCAACACGACGAAGAGCATGTTGCTGCTTGTGCTCTTTCCTGGCATCATCCTGTTGCTCACCTACGCCTTCTATGCAGCCATCGCCATCTTTGGCTCAAACGGCTACACCGATTGGGACTGGGTGAACCACGAGTTTCTCGCCACGCTGCCTTGGGTGGCAGGCGTGGTGGCTGTGTGGTTCGTCATCGCCTACTTCTTCAACACCGCGATGATCAAGATGGCTACTGGCGCACACGAAGTGACGCGCAAGGAGAATCCACGCATCTACAACATCGTGGAGAACCTCTGCATCACGGCTGGCATGAATATGCCCAAGATAAACGTCATAGACACACCCGAACTCAACGCCTTTGCCAGCGGCATCGACGAGAAGTCGTACACCGTGACCGTGACAACAGGGCTCTGCGACCGGCTCAATGATGAAGAACTCACTGGCGTCATCGCTCACGAGCTCACCCACATCCGCAACAAAGACACCCGTCTGCTCATCGTGTCCATCATCTTTGTGGGCATCATGAGCACCATCATGAGCATCGCTCTGCGCTTCATCTGGCATGCCCTACTCTATGGAGGAAACAGCAATCGGCGCGACAAGAAGGAGAACAGCGGAGCGGGCATCATCGTGGTGGCGCTCGTTGCCATAGTCCTTGCTGCCATCGGTTACTTCTTCACCATCCTCACTCGGTTTGCCATCAGTCGCAAACGCGAATACATGGCTGATGCTGGCGGAGCAGAACTCTGCGGCAACCCGCTTGCTCTGGCGTCTGCCCTGCGCAAGATTTCGGGCATGCCGGCTGCCGCACCAGCAGGGCGCGACGACATTGCGCAGCTCTACATCGTTCACCCCGTAGCCCTCACGGGAGGCATCTCGGGATGGTTCTCTAAGATGTTCAGCACGCACCCCGCAACAGAGGATCGCATTGCCTATCTCGAACAGTTCTGAGTCTTGCGCCATCCCTGTGCCAACGCCAGACATGCGACGTGCTCCTCACTTGCATGAACGCTGGTCTCAGTCCGCATAGGTGCACAAGACACACACACGCTTCTAATCACCCCCAGCTTTGACGCGCACAAGTGTTCAATGCTGGGGCTTTTTTGTGTGCTTAATTTAGCCGTTGGCAGCACGGGAGAGAGGGAGAAAATGGTACATACTTCTTAATGACGAGAGGAAGGAAATGGGGAATACTGCCTAATGACGAGAGGAAGGGATTTTGTGAATATTTCTTAATAAACCTGTTGCAAAATATAACAAAATTGCAGAAATTATAAAAAAATCGCACTACAAATAAAAAAAACTATAAGAAAAACATACCACTTTTGATAATTTTTTGTAAATTTGCAAACGTTTTTGAAACAAGGAGACATCTTTCGCAAGCAGACACAAGGCATCAAGCAGCCACTACTTGCTGTCAGACGATAGATAGTTCATCCATCAGGATAACAAGATGACGCAAATAAAGAAATACAAGAAGCCCTTAACTATCACAACAAGGAGAAGGCGCAGCTTTTCTCCCTACCTTTCGTTTCCTCTTTCCTTAATGGGGGGGGGGAATTTAAAATATAAGGATTTTAGCAACACCCTGGATGTAGCGTGCAGTGCACGTCATAAGTCTACGCTTGTCCACACAGAAGATGCAGCAGCCAAAAGCAGCAGCACCTAACCTTATGCGCCGCTCTATAAGAAAAGATCAGGAATTCCCCGCCCGACCAGCACAGACTACAGAATAGATACTTTATTCATATCTTCCACCCACTCCCCGTGTCTTCGGCACAAAAGACAGCGAACTAAACCAAACATTTATATTTTAAAAGACAAAAGCGAAGGAACGCCACAGGCTACAGGAAGAGCCCCTGCGCCCAACAGCTTGAGCCCAGGCAAGTGCGCGTGCCATTCACTTAATTAGAGATGAAAAAATAGAATGAAACGAATGATCAAGAAAGCACTCCTGTTATCGTTCTTTGGCATGGTGTTCTGTGCCCAGCACATTTGTGCGCAGAACTACCGCTATGAGACCCGATTCTATTTCCGCTTAAACAAGTACGACATCGACGAATCGCTCAACGGCAACGACCGCGCCATCGACTCCATCCTCTACAAGTTGCGCGACCTCAAGCAAGACGGCAAGGCGAGCAACGTGCAACTCCACATCACCTCGTATGCCTCGCTCGAAGCATCCGACAAATACAACTATGACCTGGCAGGCAAGCGCACCCAGTCGCTCAGAGACTACCTCCGCAAGTTCGTCTTGCTGAATGATGTGCCCATCATCACCGACCCCAACGTCTTCGACTGGAACACCCTCATGCGCATGACACGTGAGTCGGAATGTCCCTTCAAGGACGAAGCACTGCGCATCATGCAGGAACCCGAGTTCGAAGGAGGCGTCAACGTGCGCAAGAGTCGCCTTGAGAAGTTAGGCGGTGGCATCACCTATCAGTATATGCGCCAGCGTTTCTTCCCCCATATGCGCAACTCAGCCCTCACACTCACCGCAACCGTGCCCGTCGTGCAGCAACCCGTAAGTCCCGACACGGTGTTCATACACATGCCCCCCGCCGAAAAGGAGCCACGCAAGAAGATACATGCTGCGCTGAGCACCAACCTGCTCTACGACGTTGTCACGCTGGGCAACATCGGTCTCGACATCTATCTGGGCAAACAGATATCCATCGGCGCCAACTGGATGTACACCTGGTGGAAGAACGACAACAAGAAGTTCTACTGGAGAGCATACGGCGGCGATGCCCACATCGACTATTGGTTCAACAAAGAGAAACTCTGGCATGGCCACCACATGGGACTCTATGCACAGATGCTCACCTTCGACGTAGAGCTCAACAAGAAAGTAGGCTATCAGGGTCCCAAGTGGCTCTATGGAGGCGGATTGAGCTACGGCTATGCCATGGGCATCGGCAAGCGCCTCACCCTCGACTTTGGTCTGAGCATCGGCTATCTCGGAGGCAAGTACTATGAGTACAACCCCAGCAGCATCCGCGACAAGTATCTCTACAACAAGACGCACCAGCTCAATTGGGTAGGTCCCACCAGTGCCAAACTCTCCCTCGTGTGGAACTTCGACCTCTAATCCACAATGCGAACCCTCCCAAACAACCAGTAAACACCCTACGACAGAATTATCGCACAAATGAAGCATCTCACGCATAACTTAAAGAAAATAACCTACGGCATCGCGTTCGCCCTTGGACTTACAGCAAACACCTCCTGCGAGCACAAGCCACTCTATATCCTCGACAGCCAACCCCGCGCCGTGCGCCTCGTCTTCGATTGGGAGCACCTACGCCCCACCGACGAGCAGCCTGAAGGGATGCACATGTACTTCGACGGAGAAACGAAGGACGGCTTCGTGTCTAAAGAATACGAAGTGCCCACCAACGAAGGACTCGAGACACAGCTGCCGCCCATGGACTGCATCATCCGAGGCATCTCAAACGACAATCCCGGCGTCGAACTCATCCCTACCCTTGACGGCGACGTGACCCTCCATGTCACCGACCCCGACGAAGACACTCCAGCCATCTACGGACTCACACAAAACGAGTTCATCGAGAACGGCACCGACAACCCAGAGGTGCAGGTCATCGTGACAAAACCTCTCCCCCTCAACTGCATCTACCACGTTGAGGTGCACAACACCAACCTCCTCCGTGGCAAAAACAGTTGGACAGCCACCCTCACCGGACTCACCAACAGCATCCTCCTCAGCACAGGCAAGAGTGCTCCCACAGCCACCGAGCATTACCGCCACTTTGCACTCTCTCCTGACGAGCAGTCCACCATGCAGCGTTCCACCATCTCCGTTCTCGGCAAGTTGGATGGTAACACCAACATCCTCCACCTCAAAGCGAAGAACGAGCAAAACCAATATACCTATTATAAGGTAGACGTGACACAGCAAATCGACAACGCCCCCGACCCCCGCAACCTCACCATCATCGTCGACTTCAATGACCTCAAGGAGGATGATGACCCCATCGAGGGCGATCTCACGCCCGACGTTGACAACTTCCAGGACGAAGTCAACGAAGACATTGAGATCTAAACGAAACACATCAAAAAGAGAAAACAAAAACGAATAAACAAAAACCTAACATATTATGAAACTTCAATCTTTATTTGCTGCTGCCATCGTGGGCGCAGCTGCCATCGCCACCACATCATGCTCTAACGAAGAACACGTCGAGGGCCAGTCTGCTACTCAGGCAGAAGTGAAATTCAAGACCAACATCACAGCCATGACCCGCTCGGTGACCACCGGAAGCAGTCTGAAGCAGTTCAAGACCACCGCTTTCCTCAAGCAGGACAACACCTATAACACCTTCATGAACACCGTTGTCAGCCAGGCCAACGGAGAGTGGGTCACCGCCGACAAATACGTATGGCCCTACAACGGCTCGCTCACCTTCTACTCTGTAGCACCCAGCACCCTGAACACCACCATGCCCGCAGCTGACGACTACGAGCGCGTGGCACCCACCTTCACCTTCACTGCAGCCTCTGATGCAGCCAACCAGTCAGACGTGCTCTACGCTGTCAACGCAGATCATCAGTTCACCGGCTCACTCGCATCATCCATCGTCAACGTCAACTTCCGTCACGCCCTCTCGCAGGTAGTCTTCAAGGCTAAGTGTGAGAATACGCAGTGGGAAGTGAGCATCAGCGACGTGAAGGTGCACAACCTCAAGTCTTCCGGTGTCTACACCCTCCCCATGCAGACAACAGCCCCCCTCACCAACAACGACGATGTGCGCGGCTCATGGGACCTCGCTGACGAACTCCATAGCTACAACACCGGTCTGGAGTCACCCGTCAAGAACATCAGCGAAGACGTCGTAGAACTCACCTCGTCCAGCTCACTCCCTCTGCTCCTCCTCCCCCAGAGCACCACAGCATGGGATCCCAAGAACGACCCCAAGTGCGCCCAGAAGGGTAGCTACTTCACCATCCGCTGCCAGTTGCAGCAGAAGACCTCTGACGGCAACAAGATCATCATCTGGCCTGCTTCGGGCGTGAATGCCTATGTTGACATCGCCATCCCCGTTGCTGTGAACTGGGAAGAGGGTAAGAAATACACCTACACCTTCAACTTCAAGGAAGGTGCCGGCTACATTCCTCCCACACAGACCGAAGGCGGTAACGACGTAGTTCCCGGTGCCAATGTGCTCCACGCCGTACAGTTCAACGTGACGGTGGACGACTACCAGAACACCAATTCCGAAATCCGTCTCTAACGCGCACGACCATCGTATTGCTTCTCAGCGAGCCTTGCTGCCTCATGGGGCAGCGCTCGCCGACAAGCAGCGCGTGGCACACGAGAGCAGAACCAACAGTCCCCCCTTTGCCGGGGGACTATTTTTTTATTCCTCAAGCCATGCCTCATCTTTCCTTCCTATGCAGCCAGCCCCTACGCCTGAGTGCGACACGCCCGGTGCACGACGAAGCGCAGCGCGACGTCGTTCGCCGACACGCAAGCTGGACACGCAGCTGCTTGGTTGTCTTGGTGCTCCTGCTTAGCCTTCCGCTACGCACACAAAACAGGGTGGAACTCTTGCGCGATGCGCAAAAGCTCGTGGTCGTCAGTCAGTGTGGCGACACACTCCTGCGCATGCCCTGCGCTATTGGTTTTGCCACAGACAGGCACGACGCACTGACCTTCACCATCCAGAAGATCAAGCACACGCGCCGCTGGGTGCACGAAGAGGAAGCGCCCAAGGACAAGCCTGGCTTTCTGCGCAAACAAACTGAGGGGGCATACAACACCCACTGCATCAAACTGAAGGAAAAGACGAGCGGACGGACCGTCCTCCTGCACGGCACCTACCTCAACACCCAACTCACTCCTGACAACCAATCGGGCTGCATCATGGTGCGCGCTGCCGAGATGGAGCGACTGACACGATTGCTCAGCAAGAAGTCGCTCGTGGTGATGCCTGCCACCGATGCTTCTGCCCTCGGAGAAAGCGACTCATCGTTGTCGCCAACACCCGAACAGCGCTACCTCGACAGTCTGCTTGCCCAACGCGGCAACCACATCGTCGACACCACGCTGCAGCACTATGGCTACGACCGCATGATGCTCGACCTGCGCCTCCTGCAGCGTCGCTTCCCCAACCTCCTGCACGTTGAACTGCCCGACACCACCGAGCAGGGGCGCCCGCTGTCCGTCGTCCGCTTTGGTTCGCCCAACGCCAAGTATCGGGTGTTGATACAGGCTGCGATGCACGCACGCGAGTATCTCACCTCACAACTTGCCATGTTTATGCTCGAACACTACGCCGCCGGCTACGACAGTCTCTCCTTCTGCAGCCATAGCTATAGGCAGACCTTCGACTCCGTTGCCATCACCCTCCTTCCCATGGTCAATCCCGATGGGGTGGAAATTGCGCAACGAGGCGCTGAGGGAACCCGCACCGACGAGGCACGACGATGGGTGCAGTCGGTGGTGGATGGGGGCGTGTCGCACACAAAGATTAAGTCCAATGCAAATGGGGTGGACATCAACCGCAACTTTGCATGCGGATTTGGCAGAAAGACGGAAGCGGAGGGGCGCAAGTCCTTCTTCTACTATGAGGGACCTCAACCCTATTCGGAGGTAGAGTCGCGCTTCATGATGGCAGTGGCTCGTGCGTGCGCGCCGGCAGCCTTTCTCAACCTGCACAGCAGCGGAAACCTCATCTACTGGGGCGCACAAGGTGTGCTTCCGGCAGTCAACGAGCGTGCCCTTGAGATGGCAAAACTGTGCAGTGCCCTCAACGGCTACCGCACGGTGGGTCCTGAAGCCCAAACGCCCTGCGGCAGCTGGGCAGACGAGGTGATGCCGCTCTTCCGTCGTCCCAGTGTCACCATTGAGGTGGGCACACGCAACCCTGTGCCCGTGGCAGAGATTCATGACATTTTCCAACGCAACAAGTTTGTCTGGGTGGCGATATGCCAGTGGATTGCCGACATGAAGTAGAGACGACGCCCACCCTTCCCTTTTTGGTTTACGTTGCAGAAACCTTTAGTTTTCGTTGCAGAAACTTTTGGTTTCTCTGTGAATGCTCTTGCTTTCTTTCGGTTTTGTTTTGCAGATTCAGCTTTATTGCGTACATTTGCAAACCGAGAAAAAGGTGGACTCCGTTAGCCTCAACAGACGGAGGAGGGACAGGAAGAAAAGACAAACCCTGCGTGAGAGCTGTGGAGAGCGCCAAAGCAGCTGTCACTTGTCCCATGGAGCAAATAAATGTGAACACATAGTTATGATTTCAGTAGACAACATCGCCGTAGAGTTTGGCGGCACCACACTATTCAAAGACATCTCATTCCAGATAAACGAGAAGGACCGCATCGCCCTCATGGGCAAGAACGGAGCGGGCAAGAGCACGATGCTCAAGATTCTGGCAGGCGTCAGACAACCCACACGCGGTAAGGTGAGCGTGCCCAAGGATTGCGTGGTAGCCTACCTGCCTCAGCACCTGATGACAGAGGACGGACGCACCGTCTTCGAAGAGGCTTCGCAGGCTTTTGCGCATCTGCGCGACACAGAGAAGAAGATTGACGAGATCAACCACCAACTGGAGGTGCGCACCGACTACGAGAGCGACGAGTATATGGCGCTCATTGAGGAGGTGAGCGCATTGTCGGAGAAGTTCTATGCCATCGACATGACCCACTTCGAGGAGGATGTGGAAAAGACTCTGTTGGGTCTGGGATTCGAGCGTACTGACTTCGACCGCCAGACGAGTGAGTTTTCGGGCGGATGGCGCATGCGCATCGAGCTCGCCAAACTGCTGCTGAAGAACCCCGACGTGCTGCTCCTCGACGAGCCCACCAACCACCTCGACATCGAGTCCATCGGTTGGCTTGAAGACTTCATCACAACCAGTGGGAAGGCCGTCATCGTCATCAGCCACGACCGCAAATTCGTCGACAACATCACCACACGCACCATCGAAGTCACCATGGGTCGCATCTACGACTATCGTGCCAGCTACAGCCACTACCTCGAATTGCGCCGCGAGCGCCGCGAGCAGCAACAGAAGCAATATGAGGAGCAACAGAAGATGATACAAGAGACAAAGGACTTCATCGAGCGCTTCAAGGGAACCTACAGCAAGACCTTCCAGGTGCAAAGTCGCGTGAAGATGCTCGAGAAGTTAGAACTCATCGAGGTGGACGAAGAAGATACGAGCAGCCTCCGTCTCAAGTTTCCCCCTTCGTTGCGCTCAGGACAGTATCCTGTCATCGCCGACGGTGTGGGCAAGAGTTTCGACCGCTGCATCTTCCGCAACGCCTCGTTCACCATCGAACGAGGCGAGAAGGTGGCATTCGTGGGCCGCAACGGCGAGGGAAAGTCCACCATGGTGAAGTGCATCATGGGCGAGCTGGAGCACGAAGGCAGCCTGCAGTTGGGGCACAACGTGCAGATTGGCTATTTCGCCCAGAACCAAGCATCACTGCTCGACGAAGAACTGACCGTCTTCCAAACCATCGACGACGTGGCAAAGGGTGAGATACGCAACAAGATACGCGACTTGCTCGGTGCCTTCATGTTTGGCGGAGAGGAATCGACAAAGAAGGTCAAGGTGCTCTCGGGTGGCGAACGCACACGCCTTGCCATCCTCAAGTTGCTGCTCGAGCCCGTCAACCTGCTCATCCTGGACGAGCCCACCAACCACCTCGACCTCAAGACCAAAGATGTGCTCAAGCAAGCCCTGCAGGATTTCGACGGCACACTCATCGTGGTGAGCCACGACCGCGACTTCTTGGATGGTCTTGTGGGCAAGGTCTACGAGTTTGGACACCAACGGGTGCGTGAGCACTTATGTGGCATCTACGAATTTCTCGAAACAAAGAAAATGGAGGAACTCAGTGAATTGGAGCGCAAGTGATGCGCTCTTTTTTTCATCGTATGGTCAATCAAGCCTTTATCACGCAGGTCATCTATGAGCGCACACACTATTACGCCTACAACAGTCTCGACCCACCCGAAGCAGGATACAAGATCCGGAACCCTTTTTACCCCCTACCCGTAGCAGAAGAAAGTGGGGGGCACCAATCGCCACAACCTAACAAAGTGCAAACTTTCGCTCGTTTATTTGGCAGTTTGCTACATTATTATTAACTTTGCCAACGAAAACGGATAAGGGAATCAGGTGAGAGTCCTGAACTGTCCCGCAGCTGTAAGTTCAACAAAGCGGCAGCAACAATTGGTCACTGACCAACATCTCAGACGACGAATGTACTGGAGAAATGGGTTGGGAAGACTGTTGCGCAAAGCCTCGAACAAGTCAGAAGACCTGCCGATTTCGCTCTGCACCCGACTCTTGCTTGCGCATAGGGGAAGTGGTGCATGATGCACGAACCGAGGAGAACGTGTTAATCAACTTTATATCCCAACTAACAAAACAACAAAATGAAAAAGTTTTATTTTGTGGCAATGCTGCTGTGTGCAGGCTTTGCTTTCACGTCGTGTGGCAATGACGACGACACACCTACACCAAACCCCGAACCCCCAACACCAACCCCTGTAAAACCTACGCCGAAGGACGTCACAGTGGACTTTGAAGGCGACAGCTGGGCTGCACTCATCGACCCAGAGCAGAACAACGGCACATTGCTCTACAACGAAAGCGTACAATACAAGTGGAGCGACGCCAAGACCGGTCTGAGCGGATGGGTGAATGGTGCTGAGGACTACTACCATCCCGGAACGGTCACCTACATGTTCTGGAACGGCGGCACAGCCATCAGCAACTATGTAGACCCCGCATTCGACACCCACTGCTCCGCAGACTACCAGCTGAGCGTGCCCGCAAGCAACGGCAGCAAGAACTTCGTGATTGGCTTCTGTGGATGGGGAGGTCCCACCACCATCACCCTGCCAGAAGGCGAAAACCGTCTCTTTAAGTCCATCGACATCTGCCCCACCACCTGGCTGCTTGGCTCCATCAAGGGCTTCGACGGCTATGCCAGCAAACTCGCCGAGGATGGCAGCATCTACCTCGTCATAACAGGTCAGAAGGCTGGCAGCACAGAGGCAGCAGGCACCGTAAAGGTCGCTTTTGCCAACGAAAACAAGATACTCGACACCTGGAAGAACATCGACCTCAGTTCGCTGGGCGAGATCAACAGCATCACCTTCACCATCGAATCAACCGACTCTAAGCAGCCCAACTATTTTGCTTTTGACAACGTTGTCCTTGCCGGCAAGGCTGAGTAAGAAGAAGAGAGAAAGATGCTCAGACATACCACACAATACCTAAGCATGCTGCTGGCAGTCGTCGGACTGCTGGCGGCATGCGCTGATTTAGAGCCCTACGAAGAGGAGCACTTCGATGCGGGCAAGGGCGAGAGCGTATGGGTGCTCTGCGAGGGCAACTTCAACAGCGGCAATGCCAGCATCAGCTTCTATGACCCTGCCACGAAAGCCGTCCGAAACGGAGCCTTCCAACGTGCCAACGACCGCAAACTGGGCGACACGGGCCAGTCCATCACCCTGCATAATGGGGTGGCCTATGTAGCCGTGGAGAACAGCGGCATCGTGTGGAGCATCGATGCCCAGACGATGCGCGTGAAAGGACAGCTTCTGGCGAGCGACACGGAGCACATGATCAACCCACGCTTCGTGCATATCGTGTCAGACATGAAGGCCTACGTCACCGACCTTTATGCCCCCTACATCACCATCTTCAATCCGCAGACCATGACACCGCTGGGCAGCATCGCCACCGAGCAGCCCAACCTGATGGGCTACAACAGCACGGAGCAGATGGTCCAATGGGGCGACTTCGTCTTTGTCAGTTGCTGGTGCTACAGTCGCAACATCCTTGTCATCGACACACGCACCGACCGACTTGTCGACACCATCACGCTCAGCAGCTGGCAGCCCAAGAGCATGACGGTGGATGCTGCCGGAGGACTGTGGGTCATCACTGATGGAGGCTATGCCACCGAGGAGGCATCCTTTGGCGAGAACCTGCCCCACCTCTACCGCATCGACGCTGCCACAGGATCCATCGAGCTCGACCTCACCCTCCCTGCCGACGACGCCAGCGTGGGCTTAGCCATGAATCCGGCGTGCGACACCCTTTATGTGCTCAACAACGATGTCTACCGCATGCCCATCAGTGCCGCACACCTCCCCACCGAACCCTTCATACTGGCACCCACCGACAGCAAGGGCACACGCCACAAGCTCTACGGCATCAGTTGCGACCCCTGGACGGGTGAGCTCTACGTTGCCGATGCGGTGGACTACCTACAAGCAGGTTCCATCTATCGCTACAGCCACAAAGGAGAGCGCCTCGACGTCTTCCGTGTGGGCATCAATCCCAACGGATTCGCATTCTATCGTGGCAACACCCACATCGAGGGGGGCGAGAGCGAAAAGAAAGAAACCGAGGCAGAACGCGACGCAAGATTGCTCGTGAGCCGCGTCTTCGAGTATATGCCTGCCCCAGGGCATCAGGTGAATGGATACAGCATCACCGGCGACTTCATACACGCCGGGGCGTCTATGGAAGAGGCTTGCGAGCGCGTCATGGAGCACTTCCGCTGCCAGTACATGGTCAGTCTCGGTGCACAGGGCGGCTACCTCATTGCGGGTTTCGACCACAATGTGGTGAACCGCAACGGCACCTATGAGCTCTGCATCAAGGGCAACCCCTTCAACTATCAGTCGGAACCAGGCATCATCTGGGTGAGCATGGACGAGAACGGCGACGGGCTGCCCAACGACACCTGGTACGAACTGGCAGGTAGCGAGTATGGCACAGACAACGAAACGCTCGACTACGCCATCACCTACTACAAGCCAACAGCTCCCCACTCCGACATACGCTGGACCGACAACCAAGGCGGCGAAGGCATCGTGCCCTACATGGCTGCGTGGAACACCCACGACAGCTACTGGCAAGACTGGGTGCCCACCGAGACCGATGCCCAGGGGCGCGCCTGCCGCACCTACTATGGTTCGCGTCTGCGCGACACCCACACCTTCATAGATGGAGTCACCCACGAGCCACCCTTCGCTTGGGGCTATGTCGACAATTTAGGTTCGGACTACTTCAACGGTCCTTTGGGCACACGAGGCTACTACAAGATAAGTCAGGCTGTGCGTAGCGACGGCACGCCAGCCAACCTCCCCTACATCAACTTCGTCAAGGTGCAAACAGCACAGACGGGCGCCTCACCCAATTTAGGTGAGATAAGCACCGAGGTCTACGGCATCTGGGAGGTCGAATAAAAAAAAAAGATAACAACCACAACACGCCAACATGGTGCAAGCAAGAACAAGACGATATCTCACGAACAACGCACGGCGGGGGGCTTTGCTCCTCCTGTGCCTCTTGCCGCGCCACATGGTGGGGCAGCAGACAGACACGCTGTGCGACACAGCAGCGCAGGCGGACACACGGTTCGGCACTGCAGCGCAGCAGACAGCCCAGACGGACACGCTGCGCGAGGTGGCGGTCGACGCAGCCCGACGCATGAAGGACACGGGCATCGAGCAGACCGTGCTCGACACCACCCTGCTGCACCAGAATGTGGCGTACTCGATGGCAGACATTCTGCAAGCACACACCGCACTCTTCGTGAAGAGCTATGGCAGAGCCACCGAGAGCACAGCAGAGTTTCGTGGCACGAGTCCCAGTCACACGCAGGTGACCTGGAACGGCATGAAAATCAACTCGCCTATGCTCGGTTCTGTAGACTTCTCCTACATCCCGAGCCACTTCATCGACGAGGCAAAACTGCTACATGGCGCATCGAGCGTCAGCCATACGGGAGGCGGACTCGGCGGCGCCATCGTCCTCAACACCGAACCGCAATGGGCGCCTGGCTGGCAGTTTGAGTTCACACAAGGCGTGGGCTCGTATCGCACCTTCGATGAGTTTCTCAAACTCAACTATGCCAACCAGCACTGGAGCACGAACACCCGCATCTCCTTCGGGCACAGTCTGAACAACTTCCGCTTCGTCAACTACGACAAGAAGGTGGACCTGCGCGACGAGCAAGGCAAACTCATCAGCAGCTACCACCCCACCGAGACGAACCGCAGCGGCTACTTCGACGACCTCAACGTGATGCAGCAAGTGGCATGGCGAGACCTACACGGCAACGAACTGGGCGCCACTGCCTGGTATGGCTATAGCCTGCGCGGTCTGCCCTTTCTTTCGGTCGACTACAAGGACAACAGCCATTTCACCAACGAACACAAACAGCAGACACTGCGCTCCGTGCTCTTCTGGAACCACACGAATGCCTCATCGGTGCTCTGCGTCCGTGCAGGCTATCTCTATCAGGACGTCGACTACAACTATTTCACACAACGCGAAGCCGTCGTCAACACCATCACCCACAGCCGAAGCTACACGCAGACGGGATTCCTGCAAGGGCTGTTAGACTACTTCCTCTCGCCACGCTGGCAACTGGGCGCACAAGCTGCTGTCTACTACAACCACGTGCGCAGCTGGGACCGCAGTCCCTTCCACACGGGCAACAACTACCAACGCGGAAGGGCAGAGGAGCACCTCTCGGCATCCGCACGCTGGCGTCCGCTCGATGCGCTCACCTTCCATGCTGTGCTGCGTGCCGAGGCATACGCCGCCGATGGCGTGCCCCTCATTCCTGCTTTCTACGCCGACTGGGTGATCTATCGCCCCTGGAACCTCGTGCTGAAAGCTTCCCTGGCGCGCAACTATCGCTACCCTTCGATGGACGACCTCTACTTCCAGCCCGGAGGCAACGCGGCGCTGCTGCCCGAGCAGGGTTTCACCTACGATGGCGGACTCGAGCTGAACATCAAACGGCGACGCTGGAGCGTGAAAGGCAACATCACCGCCTTCGACTCCTACATCGACAACTGGATCCAATGGACGCCCAACACCAAAGGCTACTGGACACCTGCCAACGTGAAGCGGGTGCACAACTACGGAATGGAATGGGCTGCAGAAATAAACTACACGCCGTCGCCCCAGCTGCACACCACGCTGCGCGGCAACCTAGCCTACACGCCGTCACTCAACAAGGGGGAACGTGTGAACGACAACGACAACAGCTACGACAAACAACTCTGCTATGTGCCGCGCATCTCAGCCAACGCACAACTGGCAGTGCAGTGGCGCAGCTGGAGGCTCAACTATCAGTGGGTGCACTACGGCAGACGCTACACCACGACAAGCAACGAGGTAGACCGCATCACGGGCGAACTCCTGCCCTACTTCATGAACAATGTCTCGATCGAAAAGGGGTTCCGCCTGCGCCACCTGCAGCTTTCGCTCAAGGCGGTGGTGAACAACCTGCTCAACGAGCACTACATGACCGTGCTGTCGCGCCCCATGCCCGGTCGCAACTTCGAAATCTTCCTCAATCTGAAACTTGGCAAGTGACCCCACCTCATCTCGGCTGTCATGCTTGCCCCGACATAGACGTATTCATCCTGAACACCCGCTTATGACAACGAACCGAATCTTCCTTCTTCTTCTCCTCCCCCTGCTGCTGCTCACTTCCTGCCAACCTGCCCGACAGGAGGGCACCGACAAGGAGGGAGACACCGTGGCGCTGCACTATGCCCGCAACCTGCAGATGGTGGAACACGAACACTACACACTCGCCACACTGCGCAACCCGTGGGACACCACGCAAGTGCTCCACCGCTATGCCCTGGTCGACCGCAACGAAGCCCACCTGCCCACGCTCGCCGATGCCACCACCATTGTTCGGGTGCCCTTGCAGCGAGCAGCCGTCTTCTGCGCTGTGCACAGTGCCTTGCTCTGCGAACTGGGCGTCCTGGACGCCATTGGCGGCGTCACCGACAGCGAATACCTCACGCTCTCTGCCGTGCAGCACCGCTTGCACGATGGCAGCATCGCCGACCTCGGCAGCAGCATGGCGCCCAACCTGGAGCGGGTGATGGAGCTCAGTCCCGATGCCCTCATGCCGTCGCCCTTCCAAAACAGCGGAGGCTATGGCCGCCTGGAGCGCCTCGGCATCCCCATCATTGAGTGTGCCGACTATATGGAGGTGTCGCCGCTGGCACGTGCAGAGTGGATCAAGTTCTACGGACGGCTGTTTGGCGTGGGCGAACGTGCAGACAGCCTCTATGCCGAGGTGGAAAGCCAATACCACGAACTGAAGTCGGCAACAGAGCATGTGGGCAAGCGTCCACGCCTGATGGCAGAGAAACTGGTGGGCGGAACCTGGTACACACCCGGCGGACAAAGCACGATGGGCATCCTCTACACCGACGCGGGAGCCCACTATCTCTGGGCTGACAGTCCTGCGAGCGGTTCACTCTCGCTCTCGCTCGAACACATCATGGAGCGCGCGCTCGACGCCGACGTCTGGCTCATCAAGTACCACAGCGACCATGAGCTGAGCTACGACGAACTGGCAAACGAGCACTCCGCCTACAAGCAGTTCCGCCCCTTCCGCGAGCAGCACATCTATGGGTGCAACACGGGCAAGGTGCGCTTCTTCGAGGAGACGCCCTTCCACCCCGAGCGCCTACTGCGCAACCTGATCAACATACTCCACCCCGAGCTCCACGTTTCCGATTCCCACCCCTATTTCCACGCACTATGAATCCTGGCAAAAGGCAGTCCTCCTGCCCCCCCTCACACCAAGCCTCCAGCGCAAGGCGCCTCATCAGCCACCGCTTGCGGCTCGCCTTGCTCCTTCTCCTTGTGGTGGGCGTTGCTGTCGCCAACATTGTATGGGGCTCCATCCACATCCCCTTGTCGTCGGTGGTAGACATCCTCATGGGCAACGCAACAGACCACCCAGCCTGGCGCTACATCGTCATCGAGAACCGCATCCCGCAGGTTGTCACCGCCATGCTCACCGGAGCTTGCCTTGCCACGGGTGGCTTGCTGCTCCAAACCACCTTCCGCAACCCCCTGGCGGGTCCCAGCATTTTGGGCATCGACAGCGGAGCGAACCTCGCCGTTGCCATCGTCATGCTGCTGCTGGGCGGCATGGTCACCATCGGCAGCATGTCGCTGAGCGGCCATCTGCTCATCGTGGCAGCAGCCATGCTGGGTGCCTGGGCTGTCATGCTGCTGCTGCTGGCTTTCTCTCGCAAGGTGCAGAGCCACCTCATGCTGCTCATCACTGGCGTCATGGTGAGCTATCTGGCAGGCAGCCTCATCTCGCTGCTCAACTTCAGTGCCACGGCTGAGGGTGTGCAAGCCTTCATGGTGTGGGGCATGGGCAACTTCAACGGCGTCAGCCTCGACCGCCTGCCCCTCTTCGCCACACTCTGCCTCGTGGGTCTGCTCGCAGCCCTCATGCTCATCAAACCGCTCAACGCGCTCCTCCTCGGCGACCACTATGCCACCAACTTAGGCTATCGCACACGCCCCCTGCGCACGCGCCTCCTGCTCGTCACCGGGCTCCTCACCGCCACCTCCACAGCCTTTTGCGGTCCCATCTCCTTTCTCGGTCTGGCAGTGCCCCACCTGGCGCGTCTGCTCAGCGGCACCCACGACCATCGGCTCCTGCTCCCCTCCACCATGCTCATGGGGTCGCTTCTAGCGTTGCTCTGCAACCTGGTGAGCAACCTGCCATCTGCCGGCACCATCATCCCCATCAACGTCATCACCCCCATCATCGGTGCACCCATCGTTCTGTGGGTCATCTTGAGGCAGCGCTGAAGCATCATACGCAGCCCCTGCTCCTTTCGGAAATACTCCGCCACACAAAAAAACACTGACCTTCAATATCCTTGGTTGAGGGTCAGTGTTTTTTTGTATGCGTTCACCTGATCCGTCGGTGCCGTTTCAAGAAGGTTCGGCGATGTCGTTTCGACTTCATCCCGTTCATTTGCCGTGCCAGCACATCCAATCGTGGGTAGAGTCGTTTGTCGAGCACATCTTGAGTCAGATTGTAGTCCGTCCACAAGCAAGCCTCCATGCCCAACATGAGCGGATTAGAGGCATCGTAGAGCAGATGCGACGGATTACGTTTTTCTATGTCATCCATCGTGCAGGTGCGGTCTTGTGCATAACCGCCCCAAGGAGTTTCGGGGAAGTTGAGGTAGCAATAGTAGTTACTGCTGCAGATGACCGGAATGCCACGCCTGAGCGCTTCGCGCAGTCCAGTCTCTCCCTTTGTGCGATAGTTCCACCATTGGATGACCACATTGTTTGGGAGCGGATCGTTCGTCTCGTATAGCACATCCTCCCAGAGAATCACCTTTCGCCCTTTTGCTGCAAGATGTTCAATGAGTTGACGTTCAAACCACACCTGCAAGGCAGCCACACTGACCATACCCTCTTGCTGCATGAGCCTCTGACAATCGGCACAGTTTCTCCACACACCTTGCTCCACCTCGTCGCCCCCAAGATGTACATATTCGCACGGAAAAATCTCGCACATATCATCGAGAACACCCTTGAGGAAGTCGAGCAGTTGGCTATTCGCAGGACAAATAACTTCCTTCGAGCACCCAAACTCCGGGTAGGCAGCAATGAGCGCAGCACTGTGCCCTGGCAGATCTATTTCGGGCACAACCATGATGCCCCGATCCTCGGCATAGGCAACAATGTGTTTCATCTCCGCCACGCTGTAGAAGCCCTGCTGCTCCTTTCCCTTAGCCACCGAGCTCCCCACCTTGGTGAGACGGGGGTAATTGGGCAGTTGCATGCGCCACCCGTCGTTCTCTGTCAGGTGCCAGTGGAAAACGTTCATCTGACGAGCTGCCATCGAGTCAAGTAGCGACTCGATGTAGGCCATCGTTTGGTATTGCCTACCCGAGTCGAGCAACAAGCCTCGCCATGCCATGCGCCCATTGTTTGCCATCGACCAACAGGAAGAACAGAGCAGAAGCATTGCTGCAACCACCCTGTTCATCCCTCTTATAATGAATCGCTGCATCACTGAGGCAGTGTGACGTTAAAGAGAGGATTCTCCACGTGCTCAGCACGGATGCGCTTCTTCATCTCCGCAACCACCTTGGGATACTTAGCCGCCACGTCGTTGTCCTCGTGAATATCCGTAGCAAGGTCGAAGAGTTTGCACTGTCCACCGCTCACTACCATCTTCCAATTGCCCATGCGCAGTCCCATCATGTTCGTCTCGTGGAACTCCCAGTAAAGGTGTTCATGCTCTTCCTGTTTGCCCTCACCCGTGAGTGTCGGATAGATGGAGATGCCATCAAAGTAGTCATCCTCTCCTTTAGGATTATACTTTTTGTAGTTATCCACACCGATGATGTCGCTGAACGTAGCCATCAAGTCATAGAAGGCAAACATGTGGTCGCTCTCACTGCCAGCAGCCACCTTAGCAGGCCAGCGCACGATGAAGGGAATGCGGATGCCGCCCTCGTAGGTTGAACGCTTCTTGCCCTGCAGTAGTCCGTCACGGTTGAAGAAGTTGGGATCGGCGCCACCCTCCTCATGAGGTCCGTTGTCGGAGGTGAAGATGAGCACCGTGTTTTCAGCCAATCCGTGCTCGTCGAGTTTTTCCATAATTTGTCCCACCATGACATCAAGACGTGTAATCATAGCAGCAAACTGCGCATGGGCGTTGTTGTTCTTGTAATACCAGTTGCCACTCTGTCCTCCAAAAGTCTTCTCGGTGCAAAAATGGCCATCGTAGGCAGCCAAGATGCTGTCGCGTGGCTGCCACAGCTCGGCGTGTGGCAGAGTGTAGGTGAAGATGCCTAAGAAGGGCGTTCCGTCCTTCTTGATAGCCTCTGCACGCTCGTCGATCCAGCGCAATGCATATTGGTGGATGAGGTCGGCAGAATACTGTTCGCGGTTTTCAAAGTCGGGATCCTGACTGCGCACATCCTTGTGAAGGATATTCTGCTTCATGGTGTCAACAACCACATGCGTGTCGCCGTAGTTCTTCGGGTCGTAACGGTTGAGAAAATTGGGATAATAGGTGTGGGCTTGGAACTGACAGATAGGGCCATAGAAGCAGTCGATGCCGCGCTTGTCGGGCGTCGAGTGCGACGACTTCGCATTGTCGTTGAGGTTGTAGTAGCCGCCAGCCCACTTGCCAAACATACCCGTAGCATAGCCTTCTTTTTTGAAGATTTCGGGGATGATGACGTGGTCTTTGTCATAAGGCTCCTGCCCGACTACCGAATAATCTGTGACGGTGTTGCCGTTCGCTCCCACAAACTGATAGTTGAAGTTGCCACCACCCCAATATTCGCGATTGCCACGCACATGGCCGTGACCGCTGTGCTGACCCGTCATGAAGCAGGCGCGGCTGGGCGCACTCACGGGGCTTCCGGCATACGCCTGCGTGAAGCGCATGCCCTGTGCTGCCATACGGTCGATGTTGGGTGTGGCGATGTATTGCTGACCATAGCAACCGAGGTCTCCATAGCCCATATCGTCACACATTATATATATTATATTGGGGCGCTCCTGAGCGAATGCCGCCATCGAAGCGAGAGGCGCGAGGCCGAGTATCAGGTTTTTCATTGTTGAAGCTTGTGTGGTTTAGAAGTTAATGACTTTTCCCTTCTCAGGAGCATCCTTGCGGATGTAGGTCTTGCCCTTTTCGGGCGAGAGCACCAGACGGCCAGAGAGGTCGTAGAAAAGAGGAGCTGCGTAGGGCTCTGTTGTGCTCACCTGCTGCACGCTGGTGGGTTGGGGGCGTTCGCTGGTGGTGTTGGCACTGAAGACTGCCACGAGTTTGTGGGGGCGAGTCATCGAGACTGCATACTCAGCATCCGTGCTGACCACCTTCTTGCCCTCCATCCAGCATACAAACTGAGCGTCGCCGCAAGGTGTAGCAACCACTTGCAGTTTCTCTGCATCGAAGACTGCGCTGCCGCGTGTGGCATCATTGGTTGCCACAGCGATGTCGACCTCCTTCTCGGCAACAGTCCAGACCATGCAGTCCAGCACCTGACCGCCCACCACTTCGGCTTCGGGTTCCTTCTCGCCGCTTTCGGTCATACGAAAACGCATGCGTCCTTCGCCCATCTTGGCATCGAGGGGCACGGTCGTTGTGAACTGGAGCACTGCACTGCGTGGCTCTTCGATGGTCTGCACGTCCTCAAAGACACCATCGTGGTCCCAATCGAAGCAGACCTGTGCCAGATAGCCAGCAGGAGGTGCGGCAGCGAGCTTCACGTTGACCTCGATGCTTCCACCAGGCACCACCTCTGCCTTGTCGGTCGTATAGAGTGTCCACCACGATGAGGTGTTGGCTGCCCCATTTCTGATGTTCGTTCCGTTGAGGGTGCTGCAGGGATAGTCGAGTTCCTTGACACATCCGTCGCCCGTCAGCTGCAGCGAGTGGGCGCAATAGGTGGCAAGGAAACTGCCACAGGGCATGAAATAGACTTGAGACTGCTTAGCGAACTCCGTGTGCTTGGTCAGCGCGGCAGCACCTTCATAGTCATAGGTGAAGTCCGTTTCGGTGATGTCCCAGTAGGAGCCTGTGTTACCAGTTCCTGCACCCCAAGTGATGATGCTGGAGTTGGCACCGTTCTTATTCAGTCCGACTGGCGACTTGCTCGTATCTCCATAGTTGGGACAATTGGTCGATGTCAGACGATAAGCACCGCCAACAGCCGACTCCTGAGACACATAGTATTCGATAGGGCTGTCCACAGTACCGATGGAGTAGGTGTTGTCGTTGGTTGTCTTGCACGCTTCGATGTAGCGACCGGTCACCGCGTTGCGTATGTGATAGCAGTTTTCTTTCTCAGTGGGCAGGAACTGCCAGTATTGTTTCTTCACCGTGCTCCTACCCTCCACCTGCATGGCGCCACCACTCTTCTCGGTCATATAGTTGCCGTTGTTGTTGTGCCACACGATGTAGTAGTACTTGTCCTCGCCGCCAATCTTGGGTTGGGGGTCCTCTTCCTGTCCGTAGGTGAACTCCGTTTCGGTTATATCCCAATAAGAGCCTGTATTACTAGTCCCGGCATCCCATGTGATGATGCTATTGTCCTTTCCGCTCTTGTTCATCCCGACGGGCGTGAGCGTGGTGTTGCTGTAGTTAGGGCAGTTGGTCGAAGTCAGACGATAGGCTCCACCCACGGCCGACTCTTTTGCAACGTAGTATTCTGTAGCGGTTTCCACCGTGCCCAAGTTGTAGGTATCGTCCTTGGCTGTCTTGCAGGCTTCAACGTAGCGGCCCGTCACAGCATTGCGGATGTAGTAGCAGTTTTCATTCTCCGTAGGGATGAACTGCCAATACTGCTTCTCCTGTTTACTCTTGGCGTCCACTTGCATGGCACCAGCTTCCTTTTCGGTCAAGTAACTGTTACTGTCCTTGTGCCACACAATGTAGTAATACTTGCCTTCACCACCGAAACTGTCGGCCAACGCGCTGAGCGCAGGCAGAAGCAGTAGTGCAAAGATTGCGATTTGTAGTTTTCTGAACATAAGAAGTGATAGATAAAGGTATGAATTAAAAATAGCGTGCAAATATAAAAATAAAAAAATGACTTACGTGCATCTTTTACCAAAAACTTGCTCCCCGAGCATGATTTTTCTTTGAACCTTTGTTATTCTTTGGTAGCGAAAGATTTCTAAGTAAGTGAAGGGTGAGATTAGTTCTCACATGATAAAGGTTTATTTGGCATAGTCCACCCCCCCTGCATTTCCGTTGCTTGGGGTTAAGATTTTGGGCAAAGAGTTTGCTGTGTTCGAGATTTTTTGTAATTTTGCCCACGCTAACAACCTTAATCTCTCTATACACATGATGAAGAAAACACTTATGATGACGGGCTTGCTGCTGTGTCTCACGGCAACGGCTCAAGAAGTAGACAAAGGCAAGGTGCAGGCGCAGGCTAATGCGGCTGCCGATGCACAAAAGGGGCTCAAGGAGGTCGACACGGGCGAGAAGGTGTGGAAAATCTCGGGCGTGACGGGACTGAACGCTGCTGCCACGGGGCTGGTGAACTGGGCTGCGGGCGGCAACAACAACGTGAACGGCGTGGTCTTCGCCCGCCTGCGCGCGTTGTATCATAAGGAGAAGGTGGCGTGGGACACGAACCTCGACATGGAATATGGCTTGTCCTATGTGGACCAACCGCAGGACAAGCTGCAGAAGTCGAGCGACGCACTCAAGCTGAGTTCGAAGGTGGGCTATGAGTTCGCCAAGAATTGGTATGCCACGGGACTCATCGGCTTCAACACCCAGTTTGCTTTGGGTCGCGAATACAAGGGTCTGAACGAAGACAACCCCATCATCTCAAAGTTCATGGCTCCTGCCTATACCGACATCTCCGTCGGCATCGACTGGAAGCCCAACAAGATTTTCTCGCTCTATCTCTCCCCCATAGCCGGACGTCTCACCACAGTGGCGGTGAGCCGTTCGCTCAACCGCGAATATGAGGAACTCTATCCCCAAGAGCACGGCGGACTGGAGCAGGCACTGAAGGAGAAGTATGGCGTGTGGAAATATGACGACGACAACCAGAAGAGCTACACGGCAAACACCCGCGCCGAATTGGGCTTCTCGCTGAAGGGGCAACTGAACTACAGCTACAAAGACCTCAAACTCACCTCCTCGCTCGGACTCTACACCCCCTATGCTTGTGACAAGACGCTCATCCCCGCCAGCGAGAACAACAGTTGCATCTATCGCGACAACAACCGCCGCATTGGCAACTTCGACGTCGACTGGGACCTAGCGCTCTCTTATCAGCTCCTCAAGTGCCTGCAGATGAGCTTCACCTCTTCGCTCAAATACTACAATGGTGTGATGATTGCCGACAAGGAAACTGGCTACGGCACCGAGCGCGTGCAGTTCAAAACCGTGCTCGGCATCGGTGTAGGATATAGTTTCTGAAGTATCATTATGTAAGCACACATGGCGTTTTTGCTTACATCCTGATAATACTAAATACCGCAAGAATGCCGCCGAAGACAACAAATCGTGTCTTCGGCGGCATTTTTTGTACCATTGCGCGTCCTGGTAATCAGCATGTTGCGAGACCAATCCGGCAATGAATACTGATTTTTACCCTCGATTTCGTGCGTTTTCCTCATGCAGAAACTGAGATTTTCTGCTCGAGAAACTAAAGGTTTCTGCAGCAGAAATTGATTTTTTCTCGAGCAGAAAATTTTTCGGCTTGCCAGAACGCTATTTTTTTGTCCGAAAATCGCCTGTTTTTTTCTCTTTCAGAATTTTTCGGGCAGCCAAACAAAATGTCATAATGACAGCATTTCATGGCGTTTTTCTATCCTTTTGACAATACGAAAGAAGGCATTGCAAATCACTCCACGAGTGGGGCGCGACAAAAGGCAAGCATGAAATAATGAGAAATCCTTTGGACGTTTGACAAAAAAATCGTACATTTGCGGCAAATTTATTTCGACGAAAACAAATGTCATAAAAACTATAACAATCTCTTATGGAAAAGATTCAAGAACTCACCGACAAAATCTACCGCGAAGGCGTAGAAAAAGGT
>JAGHUD010000009.1 GCA_018065005.1 Candidatus Physcousia equi | reverse complement strand
TCATAAGGAATAGCATATCCCTTGTCATCAATCTGAGCCAATGCATTCTCTACAGTGTCATCCACCTTCAGTTCCAGCACAAAGATGTCTGTCTTGGTCTTTATGACTACATCAGCACGACCGAGTATGCTCTTGACTTCGGTATCAACTTTACTGTTAAGAAGCGAGAATACGGCATAGAGTATGAGTTTATAAAACGCTTCTCTCGTTTTTTTTGCCATCCACTCCTTTTTTGTGATAATATCGTATGGAAGGCTGGCAATCCATGAACGTAGCCCTATCAGAGCTGTAGATAAATCCGCATTCTTTATAGCTCGTGCCATTGCCAGGACAGCTGCATCACGTTCCAAGTCGTCTGCATCCATCAGGTAATTGGTCAGACTTTCAATCATGCCTCGCCTAACTTCGTAATTAGGGAAATGGAGTGTGTATGAATCTAAATCTTTGTCATACGAAGCAATCGTAAGGTATCCACTTTGGTAAAGCAAAGGGATTGGTGTACTTGCTTTTTCGCATGGCACATTAAAAGCATTGATAGACAGCTCTGCTCCATCAAAATCAAGTGGATTGAACTTTGGATGATGCTGTAAGTGATCTATCAATGACTTAGAGGTTCCTGAATCAAACCAGTATGGAGTTATCTTATTATCATTGAGGGCATTCAATAAACTATACGGAGCATATATATCCTTACTGTTTTCTGAGAAGTGGTATCCATCATAATTTTTCTTCAATAATGCATATGCTTCATCAACGGTTACCTTCAAGTTCTGAGCATACTCCTCTACGCATGGACGGAGCATTGTGTCAAGTTCTTCCTGTGTAATGCCACAGATGCCTGAATAAGCATCAAGCATGGATATTTGTTTCAAGTTGTTCAACTCTGAGAATATGCTGAGTTGTGAGAACTTTGTTACACCAGTGATGAAGACAAAACGCAGATATTCACCTTCATCCTTAAGTACTTGATAGAACTCGCGGAGCAAGGAACGCATATCGTCAAGCTTATCAGGCTCACTCATTAATCTCATGATAGGTGAGTCGTATTCATCAAGGATAACGACGGCTTTCTCGCCTGTTAGTGCAAATGCATTGTGAATCAAACGACGAAATCTTGCACCTGGCGTTTTGTCTGCCTCGTTTCTGCCATACACTGCCTCATAATCACCGATGAACGCCTCTAACTTCGACTTGGCATCAAGAATACTACAGTCTTTCAGTCCACTTAGGGTAAAATGAAGCACAGGGTACGTCTTCCACTCCTTTTCCAACTCCATCACCTTCAGTCCTTCAAACAATTCCTTCTGCCCTTTGAAATACGCCTTAAAGGTATTGCAAAGAAGAGACTTGCCGAATCGGCGAGGACGAGCCAGAAAGACATAAGTATATCTGTCGGCAAGATCGTACATCATGTCTGTCTTGTCAACATACAACATTCCTTGCTCCCGTATCACCTGGAACTGATCTTTGTCGATTGGGTATCTGAATTTGCTTATGTTCATACGTCTGTAGTGCGGTTCTTGTCCCTTGTAGCCGACATTTGTCGGCAAAGGTACTGATTTTTCTTCAAATGTCGTTAATTTCAGATATTTTTTATAAAAACTTAACCAAAATTCCGCAGCATAACCGTTCTTTCCGTTATTTACATTCTTGTTATAATCTTACAAGAACTCAAAGAACTCAAAGCATAACCGTTCTTTCCGTTCTTTTAGTTCCTGTTCAACAAGAACTCAATGAACTAAAATACTGTATATTTTAAAGCATCTTCTCGTATCTTAGTCGTTCGTAATAGTAATTCATTGCCTTTCGTAATGCTCAGCATGGAAAACCTCATTTTTGGTTCCGCTCGATAAGTGATGCTAATAACAAAATTAGTATAAGCGCACAAACAGCATTGCCTAAATGGGAAAAAGTCAGTAATTTTGCGCACGATATGAGAAAAATGTAAAGTTTATCGAGAAATCAAAATTATTTATATAATGTTTTAGTAGGTGAGGAACATAACATCTGTGCCCTTTTGGTGCATCCTTTCTGTTGGTCCGCAGTTGATGCAACGAATCAATTCCGCAGGATTCAACAGCCAACCCGCATCGAAACAAGCGCCACCGTTAAAGAAACCGTTCAAATCGCCTACCCAACTAAAGTTCACAAGAAAATGATGAGAAACGACACAAAAGGATTAAAGAAGTTCTGGCGTGCAGGCATGGTGCTTGCCGCAGTGAGTGGCATGATGTTGGTCTCATGCAGCAGCCATCAGTCCAAAGCGGAAGCGCCCCTCGCCACCGTGCGCATTGACACGGTCAAGTCCAGTGGAGTAGCTGCTGTGCAGCAGTATCCCGGCCGTGTGGTTGCAGCATCCGATGCCAACGTGTCATTCAAGGTGGCAGGTGTCATACAGGATGTCGCCGTCAAGGAAGGACAGCACGTGCGCAAGGGGCAGCTGCTCGCCACACTTGACGCATCAGACTACCAGGTGCAGCTGAAAGCCACACAAGCCGAATACGCCCAGATAAAGGCAGAGGCAGAGCGCGTTATCGGCCTGTATGGAGAGGGTGGTACCACAGCGAGCAACTACGACAAGGCACGTTATGGTTTGGAGCAGATCGAGGCCAAGCTCCAGAACCACCGCAACCAACTCAGCTATACGCGCATTTATGCACCCTACGATGGCTATGTTCAGAAAATCTACATGAAACGTGGCGAAGCCGTCAGCGCCGGTTTGCCCATTGTAGGTATGCTTTCGAGCGGTGCGCCTGATGTGGAAATAAACCTGCCAGCCTCAGCATACGTCAACCGTGCGAACTTCGTGAGCTACGAGTGCACCTTCGACGTATTGCCCAACCAGGTGTTGATGGCAAAGCCCGTCAGCGTGCTCTCTCAGGCCAACAGTAATCAACTCTACACGATGCGCTTGAAGTTGTTGGAGAACAACGAAACGGTTTCGCCAGGAATGTCCACCTGGGTCACCATCAAAGGTCTGGAGCATGGCGATGGGCTGGTGCGTGTACCCAACACGAGCATCGTGAACCATAACAAGAAGAACTATGCTTTCATCTATGACGCCTCGAAGCAAACCGTGTACCAGGTGGAGGTGGAACTCCACGATATCCACACGGACGGAACCGTCGACGTTTGTGGCAAGATTCAGGCAGGCGATTTGATTGTCACCTCCGGCGTGCATCACATCGAGGATGGCGCAAAGGTGAATCGTCTTGAGCCCGTGTCAGAAACCAACGTAGGAGGACTGATGTAGTTAACGTGATTCCGTCGCTGTTCAGCAGTGAAGAAGTAAATAATAACCCGAGAAAAAAGAATACACACACATGGATATAGGGAAATGGGCCTTTAAGAATAAAGGACTGATATATTTTATTGTAGGCGTGCTGATTTTGGGCGGAGCCTTCTCCGTTTGGAACATGAGCAAGCTTGAGGATCCCGAGGTGAAGGTGAAGATGGCCATGGTTGTGGCTACCTATCCTGGCGCCTGTGCTCATCAGGTGGAACTTGAGGTGACCGATGTGCTGGAAAAGCACATTCGCATGATGGGTGATGTGGATAATATCGAGAGCTACTCCTACAACGATCTTGCCATCATGACCGTCGAGTTGCGTTCCACCCTCAAGAACAGCGATGTAGATCAGTGTTGGGACCGCTTGCGCCATAAGGTGAGCGATGCACAGCCCTCGCTTCCCGAAGGCGTCAGTGTGAAGATCAAAGACGACTTCAGCAACGTCTACGGCATCTTCTACGCCATGACCGGCGATGGTCTGAGCGAACGTGAGTTGGCAGATTATGCCGAACTGGTAAAGCGCGAAGTCAGTAACATAGATGGCGTGGAGCGTGTCGAATTGTATGGAAAACAGAATGAGTGCATAGAGATTCGCCTCCTTCAAGACAAGATGTCCTCGATGGGCGTCATGCCCGCCGAGGTGTTGGCCACACTGAGTGGTCAGAACAGCACCACCTATGCCGGCTACTACGACAATGGAGACCAGCGTGTGCGCGTTACCGTGACCGACAAGTTTCAGAAGGTAGAAGACATCGCCCGTATGCTCATTCGCGGACACGAAGACGACTATCTCCGGATGAGCGATATAGCCGAGGTAGAGACCTGTGTTCAAAAACCCATTCGCAACGCGCTCTATTATGACGGACAGAACGCCATCGGCGTGTTGGTGGCATGCGGTTCGTCAGCCGACATCACAAAGGTGGGCGCTCAGGTAGAAGACTGCATCTCGGATTTGGAAGCAACGCGTTTCCCAGCCGGAGTCAAAGCCAACAAGGTCTTCTATCAGCCGACCCGTGTTTTTGATGCGCTGAGCACCTTTGTGGTCAACCTCATCGAATCTGTGCTCATCGTTGTCGTGCTCCTGATGTTCTTTATGGGTGTCAAGAGCGGTATGATTATTGGCGCCTCGCTCGTAGTCATCGTCTTTGGCAGCATTCTGATGCTTGGTGCCACAGGCGGCACCATTCAGCGCGTCTCTCTCGCCTCGTTCATTCTTGCCATGGGCATGCTTGTGGACAATGCCATCGTCATTGTTGATGGCATCCTCATCGACCTCAAGTCGGGCAAGTCGCGTCGAGAAGCCATGACCGACATAGGCCGGCGCACAGCCATGCCTTTGTTGGGCGCCACGCTCATCGCCATCCTCTCCTTCCTGCCCATCTATCTCAGTCCCGACACGGCAGGCATCTATGTGCGCGACCTCTTCATCGTGCTCGCCGTGTCCCTGATGCTCAGTTGGGTGTTAGCCCTATCTCATGTGCCCATCATGTCCAACCGTCTGTTCAAGCCAGGCTGCAAGGAGACGCAAGTCGACTCTTCCGGTTCGGATACCTACGACGGCAAGACCTATCGCATCCTGCGCAGCATCCTCGAGTTCTGTCTCGGACATCGCTGGAGCATGGTCGTGGCCATGGCCATCCTGTGCTTTGTTGCCATCCTGGGCTATCCGCTCATGCACCAGGGTTTCTTCCCTGATATGGAATATGACCAGTGCTACATCGAATACAAGTTGCCCGAAGGCACAAACAGTCCGCGCGTAAAGCGCGACCTGGACCAGATTCAGGCCTATTTGCGCCAGTGCCCAGGGGTTACACACATCACATGCTCCACAGGCGGCACGCCCGCGCGCTACAACCTGGTGCGCACTGTTGCCACCCCCTCTTTGGGCTATGGCGAACTCATCGTCGACTTCGAGTCGCCCAAGGCATTGCGTGAAAACATGGACGAGATTCAGGACTATCTCACTGCGCACTATCCCGACGCCTATTGCAAGCTCAAGCTCTACAACCTCATGTTCAAGAAGTACCCCATTGAACTGCAGTTTGAAGGTCCCGACCCAGCTGTGCTCCATCAGTTGGCAGATTCTGCACGAGCCATCATGGCAGAGAGTGGCATAGCGCGTCTCATCACCACTGATTGGGATGCCAGTGTGCCCGTACTAAAGGTTGACTACGACCAGGCAACAGCCCGCTCCATAGGTCTGAGCCGCAAGGAACTGAGCGTCTCGCTCATGACGGCAGGCGGCGGACTTCCCGTGGGTAGTTTCCACGAAGGCATCTACAACAAGAACATCTTCGTCAAGTGTGTGAACGAAGGCGGCGACCCCATCGACAATCTGGAGGATCTCCAAGTCTTCTCGATGACCCCCAACCTCAACGGCCTCCTCAGCGAAGAGAACCTCATCGCCTTGCGCACGGGCGCCATCAAGAAGGACAAACTCATCAGCCAACTTCTCGGCACGACACCCTTGCGCCAAGTGAGCCGTGGCATCGACATCGAGTGGGAAGACCCCGTCGTGCCGCGCTACAACGGCCAACGCATGCAGCGCGTCCAGTGTTCACCCCTGGCAGATGGTGAGACCGAAAAGACCCGTGCCGCTTTAGCCCGGGAGATAGACCGCCGCATCAAGCTCCCGGCAGGCTATAAGATGTCGTGGAAGGGGGAAAAGGCAGCCAGCGACCGTTCGATGAAGTATCTTTTTGCCAACTTCCACCTCGCCATCATCCTCATCATCGGTTTGCTCATCATGCTCTTCAAGGACTTCAAGAAGCCCACCATCATCTTCCTCACCATCCC
>JAGHUD010000066.1 GCA_018065005.1 Candidatus Physcousia equi | reverse complement strand
GCCATACTCCTTACAATAAGTGCGAAACGAGCAAGGCTGCTTACCATTGGCACACAGCTCCTTGAATGTAAAATAAACCTGCCTGTAAAGATCAACTTTGTCCATATTCTCTTTGGATGCAAAGTTAATACCTTTACAGGCAGGTTACAATATGCTATCGCGGCTGGTTATACCTTCTGGACGCCGGGGGCGTTTTCTGAAAATTCTTACTATCTGGCAATAAGATTATTCTTACAATTCGGCAATAAGTTTATTCTTATTGTCTAACAATAGGCTTATTCTCACTATCTAACAATAAGCTTACTCACATTATCTGACAATAAGTTTATTTGACTTTGTGACAAGTTTGCTTGTGGGAGTTTGCAAGAATGCTCGATAGAGATAAATGCCAGACCCAATCTTCCCACTTCCGCTTCCCACCACCAAATTCCAGGGAATGCGATACTGACCCGTTGAACTGTTGCCCTTGGCTTCATGCATCCACAACCTGCGACCAGAAAAGTCGAAGACCTCAACTCCATAGATGCATTCTGTGCCGGGTAAGTCGTAGGAAAGAATGAAGGTTGTGTTTGTTTGTGCAATTTGTGGAGAGGCTTCCAAGTGTAAAATGTTGGGTGTGTAGTTGGAGTCGACGGTAAACTCGAGCTGTGCGGTGTTGGAGTTGTTGAGCACATCCCATGCCCGAAGTTCCAAAATGTGATTTCCTGGTTGCAAATCGGGTAGGGTGAAGGCAAGTGAACCGTTCGTGAAGTCACCAAAGTCGGATTGATAGTATTCGTTAAGAATATAAGTGTGGCTGGGGTCGTTGTCCACCATGAGCAGAAGGTCATGTCCGATGCCATTTCCGCTGACGTTGATGCCCGAATCGTCATGAAGACGTGCGACAAGATAGGGCGTCGAGTTGACTCTTCCTCCATACTCGCCATTCAGCGTGAGTTCGATGTCTGGTCCCACCTCATCATTGTTGTCGAAAAATCCACCCACGGTGAAGGTCTCGTCAGATCCATTTGCTTCGAGGCGTTTGGTCTTGTCCACTGCATAGAGCACGATGCGTCCTTCTCCTCCACTGTACTTGATGTCGAGTGGCACGATGAATGAAACGCTAAATTGGCCATTGCGCACCGAATCTCGTCCCGTATAGATAACGTTGCTGCGGTCAGTATAAGTGAAGGCTTCTTTCACATCGCCAGCATTGCGACGGCAAATAATTGTATCCTTGGAATCATAGATTCGGATGGACATGATGCCATTAAAGTCGGGCATGGTTTCATCTTTACTGTTGAGCACTTCACCCTTTATGGTGACAGGCATTCCTGCTTTCAACTGCTGCGTCTTTTCTCCAGTCTTTGAGTTGATGATGGTGGTGGTGCGTATCTTGTTCAGCGGTTCACCGATGATGAGTGCAGGGTCGCCAAGCAGGGTGTATTGCATCTTGTTTTCGCTGGCATCAAACTCTTGCCCGACGAGTGCGCATTTGGACAAACGTAGCGCATCGCCCAATCGGTAGCGGCGCAGCTTGGCGTCCTTGCCAAAAAGATATTGAGTGAAGTAGCGATTGATCTGGTAGTTGCCGTTTGAGAATACCGTGCGTGGGGTGCCCACAAAAGCGAGGGCGCCGCCATTGGGGTTGAGCACAGCCACTTCACCCAGCACCTCTCCGCCTTTGTCGAACGGAGCTGTGTTGCACGCTGCCGTAAACCAAACAGGCAACATGTTGCCTTGTGACAGTGCGCGGAAGTGTTCGTTGTTCCAAGCGGCTTCGTGGCTCAGCACATAGTCTGCTCCATGCCCCGTATAGTTAACATAGGCGACACCATCTTGGTGAGCTTTCTGAATGAGACGAGTCACTTCTGGGTAGGTAGTAGTGACATTCAGAACACGTTTGTAGGCGTCCCACATGACTTTTCTTACCTCAAGGTCGGGGTTCTTCTGCATAATGCTTTCTCCGATAAGGTTGCTGTAGTTCATATGGCTGTTAGCGTCACCGTCGTCACCCAGCATCAACACTACGTTCTTCCATGGATTGTCGGTGGCATGAGAGATGTAGCTAATGGCCTTATCCACCATGACGCGTGCATCGGACGCATTGGTCACGGGGAATCTGCCCACTCCCAGGTCTGGTTTGTCCTTGGTGAGCACAGCGCCTTCTCCATCGTCGAGCATGCCAAAGTATTCCTCCAGCACGTAGCTTTTTGTTTCGCTCAGTGAGTTCTCGCTCTCGAAGCAGAGCAGATAGTCGTTAGGGTTATAGTTAAAGAACTGAGTTGAAATCATGCGGTTGTCAAAAATACAATCGCCAAAGAGCAAAAGGTAGCGTGGGCGGTCATCGTCGGTTGTGGCGCGATCGTAGAACATTTTCATCAGGCGGCGATACGCTGTTGCATCGGGTGTGCCGCTTGAGAACTCGTTGAATATCTGATCCGCTTGCACGACATGAACCCTCATTCCGTCGTAGGCACGATGCGCTTCAGCCAATCGCTCCGCCTCAGCATTCAGTTTGCCGTTGGCTGGCACGATAATGACCATGTCTGCTTGGTCAAGCCCGTGCAGGTTTTGCGGAGCGACGTTGCCCCAAGACTTTGGCTCGGGGAATGACGCTGCTGGGTTGAAACACACAAAGCGGCGCATTCCGTCTTCTGTTGAAAAAGTGAAGGTGGAGCCGCTCGTCGCACCGTTAATCAGGGTGGCAGGCTCTCCCGGTTCTCCAATCTGCATCACACGCATACCGACTTGGTAGCCACTCACCTGATATGTGGCATTTCCTTCTTTTTCGGCAGAGAACATAACAAACGAGCCCTCGGGATGGATGGGTCGGTTGTAGTGAAGTGCCAGGTAGTCGAGATGGGCGGTATTGCCTTGTGTGGTTGTGATATTCACGTTCCATGCCTTTCCTTTCGACAGTGATGCCACGTCGTAGCTCTGGGTGAGGAGCATCCCCTTATCATTTTCGCCGTTCTTAGGCACTGTGAACGAAGAGAGCGAAACATTGTTCACCTTTGGCAATACTTCGGTGACAGACTTGTTGCTTGCTGTGAAAGCGATGGTGAGTTTCTCTCCACCATTGGTTGCCGTGGGAATGGCAAGCGTGTAGCTGTGGCGATTGTTGATGGCATAGTCGTCTGGGTCGAACAGATGATGACCATAAGGAGCATAAAAGAAGGCATCCTTTTCATAGAGCACATGCGCTGCCGTTTGGGTGATGGGGGTAGACGTCGTGGTTGCCCCATCTTTTTCGCCTATATGTGAAGGCACTTCCTCTTCTCGCAAAAAGTAGAAGGCATAAGTTGAGTATGGATTGATGATACGTTCATTCTCTTTCCAATAGAGGACACCATTGCCCCAGAATAGCCAACTGTCGGCATCAGCCTTGAAGAGAGGCACTTCCTCAAGATCGTCAAATTCCTCTTCGGGCACGCTCACCTCGCTCAGGCGGTGTCCTCCATGACCATAAAGATGCACTTTGTCGGGGTTGGAGAAGCCGAGACTCTTAAGGAAAGAACGTGTCAGACGATACATACCGTCCTCTTCAATAGAAATCTTTACCCATTTCCCCTCGGCAAGTTTGCTCGTTCGCGTGTATCGTTCTGTGATGGCTTTAGCGTGCAGCGCCTTTGCCTTCTTTGCCTTCCTGAGGGGGCGTATCTCCATCTTAGCACTTAGGAGTTTCATGTATTTCCCGTTTCGGCGCACGATGGGCACGAAAGACACGTCGAGCAGTCCATCACCGCGTGACACGCCCACATGGGTGAGGAGCCTCAGGTCTTCACCGATACGCTTGTCCCACTGCGCTATCTTTTTCGATTCGCTCTGTGTCATGATTTCCCATTCCGGATAGAGAAGGTCCACCTTGTAGTCATTCTCTCTGTAATCCGTTTCGAGAGGGATGACCTCACTATAGACAGGACAAATACTGTCGACCATCAGCTGCTGCCAGTCGAGATAGAAGAAGGATGCCCCTAGGTGTCCGTCCCATTCTACGAGTGACTTTGCGCCAGAAGAGAAGGGCAGAATCAGCAAGGAAAGTATTATGAGAATTTGTTTCATTCGATTAAGCTAATGTGTGTATAGTTAAGGTTGGAAAAAAGAGAGCCTGTTGCTCTGTTGTTCAGTTGTTCAGTTGCTCTGATGTTCAGCTGTTCAGCTGTTCAGTTGCTCCCGTTGCAAGTGGGGAGGGGGGGATGTTTATTTCACGAAGAAGTCCATCCTCTTCTCTCCTTGCAGATATCCGACTAAATGGTCGTCCATTTGTACGGTGCCAACGCCAGCTGGCGTTCCTGTATAGATGAGGTCGCCCGTTTTCAGTGTAAAAAACTGTGAGATGTAGCTGACGATATATGTTACGGAGTGAATCATGTCGCGTGAGTTAGCCTCTTGCACACACACACCATTCTTCTCCAATCGGAAGGATACGTCTTGCAAGTTTGTGTGCTCGTCGACGTGAACCCATTCGCCGATGGCAGCGCTTCCGTCAAAGCCTTTAGCCAAATCCCAAGGCAGTCCCTTGGCAGATAGTTGCTGTTGCAGATCGCGTGCAGTGAAGTCAATGCCCACCGTCATGGCATCGATGTAGCGCATCACCCATCGTTCGGGAATGCTTCTTCCCATGTGTCCAATGCGCACCACCAGCTCTGCTTCGTGTTCGCATTGCTTGGTGTAGTCGGGCAGAAAGAAGGGGTTGCCGGGGCGGAGCAGAGCGGAGTCGCACTTCGTGAAGATGACGGGCTCGTTTGCAGCGAGCCTTGCCGTATTATCTTTGAGCACGTCCTCAAGTTCTGTGGTGTGCCGACTATAATTCATTCCAATGCCAAATATTTTCATTTCGATACATCATTTATAATATATACAACGTACGCAAAGCAGAAAAATTGAAAGAGAGCACAGAATTGTGCTGAAATATTTGCTATTTTGGCGACTTATGGATAATTTTGTAGTCCAAAAAAAGTAAATACATGAATCAACGCAACGAGACGAACCCGCGAGACATCCGCATAGAGGACTACGATTATCCACTACCAGACCATCGCATTGCACGTTATCCACTCCAGGAGCGCGATCAGAGCAAGTTGCTCATCAGCGATTCTGTCGAGGGCATACGCGAGGACAACTTCTTCCATCTGCCTTCTTATCTTCCCAAGTCTGCGCTTATGGTGTTCAACAACACGCGCGTCATACAAGCTCGTTTGCATTTTCGCAAAACTTCAGCTTATTCCGTCCAAGGTGCTTTGATTGAGGTGTTTTTGCTTGAACCATCGAGTCCAAGCGAGTATCAGGAGAACTTTGCACAACGTGCATGCTGCTCGTGGTATTGCCTTGTGGGTAACCTCAAGAAATGGAAGGAGGGCGTGCTCACCCGTGAGCTCGAGATAGAGGGTCAACAGGTGCTTCTGCGTGCTGCGCGTAAGGGCCCCGTTGGCACCAGTCAGCTTGTCGAGTTCTCTTGGGAATGCTGTCGTCCCGTAGCTTTTTCTGAAGTGTTGGATGCCGTGGGTGAACTCCCCATTCCGCCCTACCTGAACAGAGCTACGGAGGAGAGCGACAAGACGAGCTATCAGACCGTCTATTCGAAGATTGAAGGCAGTGTGGCAGCGCCGACAGCGGGTCTGCACTTCACCGACCGCGTGCTTGCAGCCATTGATGCCCAGGGCATTGAGCGGGAGGAGGTCACGCTGCATGTCGGAGCAGGCACCTTTAAGCCCGTCAAGAGTGAAGACATTGGCGGACACGAAATGCACACGGAGCACATCGCCGTTCGCCGTCAAACCATCGAGCGCCTTCTTGCCCACGACGGCCGTGCGGTGGCAGTAGGCACAACCAGTGTGCGCACCTTGGAGAGCCTCTACTTTATGGGGGTCAAGGCATCCCGTCTCAATCCTGCAGATGAACGAGGAGATGGTGAGGAGCTGCACGTCGATCAATGGATGCCCTATGACGAAGCAGCGGATCTTCCCGATGCAGTCGGCGCGCTCACGTCGTTGCTCGACTATATGAAGCGCAACAACCTGGACGTGCTCCATTCCTCCACGCAAATCATCATTGCGCCCAGCTATGCGTACAGGATTGTGCAGTGTATGGTCACCAATTTCCACCAGCCGAAATCCACCTTGCTCCTTCTCGTGTCTGCGCTCATTGGTGACCGTTGGCACGAGGTCTACGACTACGCCCTTGCCCACGACTTTCGTTTCCTGAGCTACGGCGATTCGAGCCTTCTCTTTCCCTGATGACGGAGCATTGCGGCGCGAAGACAGACCGATAAGTCCGTTCTGTCTTCCTCCCCCTCTCTCTCAGAATCCCAGTTGCAGCTGACGTGCATCCACCACCGTCTCTCTCAGAATTCCAGTTGCAGCTGACGTGCATCCACCACCATCTCTTCGCTCTTTTTCTCCTCCTGCGTATTGG
Organism: Candidatus Physcousia equi; assembly: GCA_018065005.1. Classification (GTDB taxonomy): domain Bacteria; phylum Bacteroidota; class Bacteroidia; order Bacteroidales; family Bacteroidaceae; genus Physcousia; species Physcousia equi. The sequence continues at coordinate 5,044 of JAGHUD010000066.1, read as the reverse complement.
GAGCACTCGCTTCTTTTTTTTCGTTGAAGCAAAGGTTGAGTTGCACTGCCACATTAGGCCGAACGGCATAGCAACCATATCCCACCCGCATGAAAGGCGAGCGTCGTTGTCGCGCCTGTCTCCAGAGGTAGAGACGAATGGAGCGGTGGAGCTCAGAGTAGCTGATGGCGCGGTCGAAAAGGCTCGTGTGGAGGTTGAACACCATACGGGTGAGTTTTGCAATTTGCAAACCCTTCTCACCCCTAAGCATGAGCAGGGACAAGATGTCGTTATGATAGATGTTCTTCATCCTTGTTAGTAATGCGGATTTGCGCATTGCAAATATACGAAGTTTCTGGTTAAAATAAAACAAAAGAAGCGATTTTTTGCAATAGAAACACAACTTTCTCAAAAAAATGCTTAACTTTGCGAAGATAATAAATCCTTAACCCTAATGAAGCAATTAAAACTCATACTTAGCACTGCATGCCTGGGAGCTCTTCTCTGTTCCTGCAGCGGCGACAGCTATCGTCACCAAGTAGGCATAGAATATCCCTCGATGGAGAAATTTGTCTATGCAGACCAAGTTACCGACTCTGTCATCTTCATCACATACGACAGCTATGAGGTGACATCAGTCAACAGTCCATGGATCGTTCCCGTCCCCACCAACTCTCCCGTCAGCGCCACACTGCCCAATATGTATTTCAGTTGTTATCGTGTGGCGGTGAACCTGCAGATAGCCCCCAACACAAGCGAGCATTGTCGCATAGGCTACATCAAGGTGCGCTCTTATGGCACCGATTGGAATGAGTCCACACAGGCAGCCTACTATCAAACCGTTTGGCACAACATCAAGCAGCCGATTCCCACATACACCATGGATGCGAACAAATCGGTCACGGCAGCTGTGTTCGAGGCAAAGGATTCTGCCAACCAGATTGTCCAGGATCTCGAATTTGAAACCTATAGCAAATGGAGGCTTAACGTGCCGGAAGGTTCGTTTGTGAGCGTGCCTGAAAACGTCGTGACAAGTGGTGGCGAAGGCAGCCACAAGTTGCAACTCAGCATGGAGAAGAACACCAGCACCGCAGCGCGCTCCACCGTGCTTCAACTTGAATCGGAGAGCGGCGTCAAGACAGACATCAAGATCACACAAGAGGGAATGAAGAAATAGCGCAGCTCCTCTCTGGGGCAAACTCCAGGCGCAGCACCAAAGGCAAAAGGGCAAGCACTCGAAAAACACGAGGCTTGCCCTTTTCTCATATGCCGATGAGCATCAGGTGTTACCAGATTGTAACACGCTCTTCTTTTGGAATAAACATCGGGTCGTTATCCGTTATGCCAAATGCGTCATACCAAGCGTCGATATGAGGCAACTGACCATTCACACGCCACTTGCCGAGCTGATGCGGGTCGCTCTTCACGCGGCGGCGTATCTCCTCATCGCGTATGTTCTGTCCCCACACATTTGCGTAGGCAAGGAAGAATCGTTGCTCAGGTGTGAATCCGTCGATGGCAGAGAGAGGGCTCTTCTCAGTGGCATTCTTGAAAGCCTGGAATGCCACCATGAGACCACCGTGGTCTGCCATATTCTCGCCCAGGGTGAACGAACCGTTAGCGTGGAGTCCAGGCAGCACCTCGATGTTGTCGTGGAATGTGCGCATGACCTGTATGCGCTCGTTGAAGCGGTCTGTGTCCTCCTGTTTCCACCACTGATTGAGGTTTCCGTTCTTGTCATACTTTGCGCCTTGGTCGTCAAATCCGTGTGTCATTTCGTGACCAATGACCACGCCAATGGCACCGTAGTTGAAGGCGTCGTCGGCATTCATGTCGAAGAAGGGGGGCTGAAGAATGCCAGCAGGGAAACATATCTCGTTGGTCGTTGGGTTGTAGTAGGCATTCACCGTCTGTGGATTCATGAACCACTCGTCGTGATCGACAGGTTTGTTGAAATGCTTTGCCACGGCATCCTTCAGGCTCCATTCGTTGCAGTTCAACACATTGGTGAGATACACCTTGCCAATCTTGAGCGTAGAGAAGTCGGTCCACTTATCGGGATATCCCACTTTGACGTAGAAGGCATCCAGTTTCTCATGTGCCACCTTCTTTGTCTCATCGCTCATCCAGTCCTGCACATCGATGCGTTCGCCCAGCGCCACTTGCAGGTTGGCAATGAGCTTTTGCATGCGCTCCTTAGCTTCGGGAGGGAAGAAACGAGCCACATAGAGTTGTCCGAGAGCCTCACCGAGCGCATCTTCTACGCTTGCCACGGCACGCTTCCAGCGCGGACGGTCTTCAGGCGTGCCTGAAAGTGATTTGCCCCAGAAGTTGAAAGAGAGTTGGCGCGCCTGATCGTCGACGTAGGCAGCTGCCATGTCCATGGCGTGCCAGAGGTAATAGTTCTGCAGTGCCTGCGGTGTTTCTTGTTGCAGTATCTTGTTCACCTCTGCAATGACCTCTGGCTGTCCGACAATCACATCCTTGATGGCATTGACATCTGAGATGAAATAATTTTTGAAAATGGCATCCCATTCAATAGCAGGTGCCATTGCCTTCAGTTCGGCATAGGTCATCTTGTTGTAGTTTGTCTCGGGGTTGCGCAGTTCGGTCATCGAACGCGACACCTTGGCAATGCGTGTCTCGATGCGCATGACATCGGTCATGATTTGCAAAGCGTCTATTTCGGCAAATCCCATGTGCTGAGCCAGCGACTCGATGTAGCCCTTGTAGGCTTCGCGCACGCGAGTGGTCTCTTCATCTGTGTCGAGGTAGTATTCTTTTTGTCTGAGCGTCATTCCGCCTTGGATGATGCTGATGATGTTGTTTTGTGCATCCTTCTCGTCTGCACCGATATAGATGCTAAAGAGACCGGCAACGCCCTGACGATTCAGTCTTGGCCATTCGTTTGCCAACCATTCTTTCGTGATTTCGTCCGAACTGCCGTATCCATCGCAAGCCAGAAACGCTTGCAGCGCATAGGCTGCCTCATCGCCGTTGAGCGAGACGCTATCCATGGCAGCGTTGTAGAAGTCGGCAATCTTTTGTTCGATGCTGCCTTCTTCATTGTTGAGCGCAGCCACGCTGTCGATGATTTCTCTCAGCTGTTTGTTGCAGTTTTCACTCAGCACCTCGAAGCTGCCAAAACGTGAGTACTCGGCTGTCAGCGGATTGTTTTTCTGCCAACCGCCCGTGGCAAACATATAGAAGTCGGCACCAGGCGAATAGGTTGTGTCGAGGTTGGCAAGGTCGATGCCCGAACCAAGCTGCGAACCTCCTTTGCTGCATGCAGTGATTGCTGCAGTTGCTGCGATGGTCATAATGGTTTTTAGTTTCATGACGTGATAGATATTAGTTTCATCCTTATTCAAAACTCTTGTGTGTTTTAGGCAGACAATTTATTTGTTCATCGAGAACTTTTCGGTTTCTGCAGCAGAAACTTTTGGTTTCTGCAGCAGAAACTTTTGGTTTCTGCAGCAGAAACTTTTGGTTTCCGTAGCAGAAACTTTTTGTTTCCGTAGCAGAGAGGGTTCTGTGGTGTAGATGGCTCACCGGTAAAGCACCGAAACTATGGTGCAGATCCGTGCGTTTTTTGTGTTGCTTTTCGTCTGCCGTCCGTCTTCATCCTTCCATGGCTTCCACTGCTTCCGCCCATTCGTCTTCAGCCTTGGCAAGCTGTTCCTTGAGGCAGGCGTAACGCTCGTAGAGAGACACGTCTGATGAGCCGTCGGGTGTTGCCAGTTTCGCTTCGACGATCTGTATGGCAGCCTCTAGGTCAGCCACCTGCTTTTCGGCATCTTCGACAGCCTTTTCAAGTTTTTTACGCTGGCGCGCCTGTGCTTTCTGCTCTTCGTAGGAGAGACGTGCGCTGGGCTGCGCAGTGGCTCGTGTGTCGGCAGCTGATGAAGCAGCGAGGTCTGAGGCATTCGACTTGGCATTCAGTTGTCCCAGGTTGTCGAGCTGGCGTGAGCGGAGGAAATCGTAGATGCCGCCGATGTGCTCGCGCACCTTGCCTTCGCCAAATTCGTAGACGCGCTCCACCAAGCCGTCAAGGAAGTCGCGGTCGTGACTGACGAGAATGACTGTGCCGTCGAACTGGCGTATGGCCTCTTTGAGCACATCCTTTGACCGAAGGTCGAGGTGGTTGGTCGGTTCGTCCAGAATGAGCAGGTTGACGGGCTCGAGCAGGAGTTTGATCATGGCCAATCGTGTGCGTTCGCCACCCGATAGCACCTTCACCTTCTTGTCGCTCGCCTCACCGCCAAACATGAAGGCACCGAGTATGTCTCTGATTTTTGTGCGGATTTCCCCGCGTGCCACACGGTCGATCGTGTCGAACACCGTCAGTTCGCCATCCAGCAACTGTGCTTGGTTCTGCGCGAAATAGCCTATTTGCACATTATGGCCCACCTTGCACCCCATGCCTCGTCCGGTTTCTCCCTCAATGAGCAGACTGGAGACGGGTGCATTGGCGCTGTTGCCCGATGGCTGGCTGAAGGCAGCCATGATGAGTTTCACCATCGTTGACTTTCCTTCGCCATTGCGCCCTACAAAGGCCACCTTCTCCCCGCGCTTGACCGTGAGGCTGGCGTGTGTGAAGATGGGGGCACTGGCTTCTTGGTAGGTCCAGGAGGCCTCTTCACAGATGACGGGATAGTCGCCCGAACGTTGCGAGCAGGTGAAGCGCAGGTGGAGCGACGAATTGTCGACTTCGTCCACTTCGATGGGCACGATTTTTTCGAGTTGCTTGATGCGGCTCTGCACTTGTATGGCCTTGGTGGCTTGGTAGCGGAAGCGCTCGATGAAGGCCTTGATGTCGGCTATCTCTTTTTGCTGATTCTCGTAGGCACGCAACTGCTGCTCTCGGCGCTCCTTGCGAAGCACGAGATATTGGTCGTATCTTACCTTATAGTCATACACGCGTGCGCATGAGATTTCAAGCGTGCGCGTTGTGACATTGTTGACAAAGGCACGGTCGTGGCTGACCAGGATGACCGAACCGGAACGTGTCTGGAGAAACTGTTCGAGCCATTGAATGCTTTCGATGTCGAGGTGGTTGGTGGGC
>JAGHUD010000058.1 GCA_018065005.1 Candidatus Physcousia equi | reverse complement strand
GAATTATATATAATGTATAATTTTGCGGCTCGAAAAACCCAAAAACCGAATATTACTATGTACTGGACACTTGAATTGGCCTCAAAGCTTGAAGATGCACCATGGCCTGCAACTAAAGACGAACTTATCGACTATGCTACTCGATCTGGCTGCCCCTTGGAGGTGATTGAAAATCTTCAGGAGATTGAAGACGAGGGCGAGATATATGAAACCATCGAAGATGTTTGGCCTGACTATCCCACGAAGGAGGATTTCCTCTTCAACGAGGATGAGTATTAGACGTTTCTGTTAGCTTCACGCCAACAACGAGTAAGAAGAAACACGGCAGATGTCTGTTTGTCTGCCGTGTTTCTTCTTACTCATTTCTTTCTCGAGTGGGGAGGGGCGTCTGTTATCGGTCGGAGAACCCTTTGCCCGTCCATCGAATACTTTTTTGTTTTTTGCCTTTCTTGTGCCATGTGGTGGCGGTGATGTCCTTGCCTATGCGGGGCAGAGCGTATGAGATCTCGGATCCGTCTTCGCTGCAGAAAGGGAATTCGTTGCCTACGTTGTGCGTGAACGTCATCTTTCGCGTTGCGTTGTCGTAGCGATAGAAGTTGATGCCGTCGAACTGACCGGGGCTGTACTTGTTGTTATCGAAGCAGGTGATATTGTAGGAAAAGAGTTTGTGCTTTTGGTCCGACTCGTTCCAGAAACACATCTCGATGCGCAGCAAATGGGTATCGTATCTCGACTCGTAGCAAAGATAGCCGTTCTTCTCGTCCACAACGATTGTTGTGTTGCCATCGAGACGTTTGCCTGCTTTTTGACGTTTCCAATCAGAAGCAAAGGCGTTGAGCGACTCACTTATTTCAAAGTCTTCGTCGCCGGGGCTTCTGCTGACGAGGGCTGTGGCGAAGTCGCTGATAGTGGGTTTGGTGCCTTTGAAGTTAAGTTTGATGGTGTCGTACTGTGCCGCAGCGTTCAGTGTGCAGCAGATGAGGAGGAGAGTGAAGATGATTTTTTTCATGATGCTGTTCATTATCACCACAAAAGTACTGCATTGTTCGCTTTTCTCCAAATTTATTGAGGTTTATTTTCGCTATCCATCGTTATTTGCAAAAGCGTTCTCTTTCATTGCAGACGGAAATAGCCTTTGACTCTACCTGTTACTTTTATCGAAAAACGAAATGAGCGAACTAAAGAGTGCTTTGCATCCTTTGTGCTTCACGTCCTTCGCCTCCACCTTTTGCGTTGCGACAGGTCTTAAGGGTAATCTCGGGGCTCCGGGCTGCAAGCGTCCATGCGAAGGGTGCCGACCGTGAAGAAAGGCGCAGTCTATGCTGGTTTCTCTTCCAGATATTTGGCAGAATAGCCCGCTATGCTGTCGGCAAAAGCAGAAGTGACAGCACCAGAGGTGTGGGTGCAACAAAGCTTCTGATTCTTGTCGTTCCACGATCCCTTGAAAGTCTCAGCACAAGCCGTACGCGAGAGGTATACCCATAGATTGGCAGCGGGTATGGGTTCTGCGGCAATGGTGCGGCCGTCGTATGAAACGAGGTAGCGGTGGCGCAGTGCAAAGTTATGTATTTCAAAGGTGAGTTCTTTTCCGTTGGATAATTGACATTCCTCGGCAAACACCTTGATGTCGATTCCGGTGGGTTTGTGCTCAATGTCGAAACGCACGCAGCAGTCTTCGCCCTCGATGTTGAGCACTTTGGTGATGTGCTCCACCTGGTGCCTGTTTTCGATGGTCAGCTCATAGAAGGTGTCGGAGGAACGAGTGCAGCATTCGTCGCAGATGGCTTGATAGTCTTCGGGTAGGGGAATGAAGAGATGCACGTTGACGGAATCGCGGAGGTGAAGACGTGTGCACAGCTCATACCAATCTTTGTTTTGCTGCAGGCGTACCTCGAAGCGTATGCCCTGACGAAGCGAAACGGATGTGCTTTCTTCTTCTTCGCGTGCATCACGTAGTGGAATGAGATTGACACGCGAGTTGCGGCGTGGATAAGTGCGTGTGCTCTGAGATTGTTCCAAAGGGTGGGGAGTGGCTTCAGGCGCGCCAGTGGCAAACGACATGGAAGTGGCGGTGGCAACAGATGCCAGAAGGATTGTCTTGTTCATAATGGTGTAGCTTTTGGTTTATAGCTGGCGCAAAGGTAGGATGAGAACGCTATTTTGTGCTTTGCGAATAGGATAATCGGAGCTTACATATCGGAAAATTGCCTTTTTGACAATCATTTCAATAATTATACTTTTGCGAATTTATAAAAAATGTGTAATTTTGCAACTCAGAAAAAGAATACGTTTCACCTATTTGTATTATGTATTCAGATTCACAGTTTCTTCTTTCATTGTTGTTTCTGTCGTTATGATAACGTGCGCAGACAGAGAGAACTCATTGCCAAAGCCCTGCAAACAGGAATAGAGTAAACGATGAAGATAGAAGGAGTAAATCATTCATGAATACACCAAGATTATAACCGGCCCTATGCTCTACAACATCACTTTGTTGCCCGTTTATGGTGCTATCCTATATGCCATCAGGGGAGAACTGCGGTTGCGTCACCGTATGGGTGGCTTGCTAATGACACTCATCGGACTGATGTTTGTGCTTCGATTTCTTTGTATCGGGTTGCAGTTTGAGGGGCAGACGTTGTCAGACTTCATGATGTGGGCCAATAGTATGTCGCTCGTCTATATCTTTCCGCTTTCCTACATGTTTCTTTGCGACCAGTGTGGAACAAAGTGCTACAACGGTGCTGCTCTTTTCATGCTTCTCTTGCCGTTGGTCTTGTTGGCGCACATCGACTTGCCCATACCGGTCGAATCTGTCGTCTGCATCGCGCAATGCCTGGTTATAGCCTGGCGGATGTGGGTGCTCTATGAGCGCGTGAAGGATTATGGTTTGAAGTTTTCAGCCCGTCTGATGAACTACTTTGTGTGGATGTTTGTCCTGCTCGTAGCAAACATTTTTTTTCAGATGCAGCGCGAGTGGATAGACGGCGCAGAGTGGCAGCATTGGTTATTCTTCGTCATTTACTCCCTTGTGTGCACTTGGGGCTTTGTGCTGGTCCCATCGAGCTTTCGAGTGAGTCCCATCGTGACAAAGGAGGACGAGCAGCCCGTGCGCATAGACACCTTCATACAAAACACAGCGCACCTGGCTCAGCGCATACATCAACTCTTTGACGAGGAACGCATCTATCTACGCCAAGGATTGGTGATTGATGATGCGGCAAGGCTTGTGGGAACTAACCGCACCTACATTACACGCCTGATGCGCCAAGAGTATGGTCGCTCGTTCACTGAGCATGTCAACTTGGCGCGCATCGAAAATGCCAAGCTTCTACTCAAGGACGAACAGTGGTCGCTCGAGGATATTGCTATGAAGTCAGGCTTCTCTAACGCTTCTGCCTTTTGCCGCACCTTCAAACGCTACACGGGAGAAACACCGACTCAATGGCGCCATGCTGCACCTTTTTTGAAAAATAATGAAGAGTGCACACAATATAATGAGCACTGACTCGTTTTATAAGGTACGGATGAAAAGGCATTTGTGGTTTTGCATGGTGCTGATGTTGCCAGTCTTGGCTCGCGCACAGTACGACGCAGCGTTCACCAACTATTGGGCGCTGCAAAACTACTACAACCCAGCCGCGAGCGGACTGAATGGACAACTCGATGTGCAGGCGGCCTATTCGATGCAGATGGTCGGATTCGAAAACGCACCAGCCACCATGCTCGTCAGTGCCGATTTGCCCATCTTCTTCATCGGACCGCGTCATGGCATTGGTGTGGGATTCATGAACGACAAGGCGGGTCTTTTTGCCAATAAGAAGTTCTATCTCCAATACGCCTATCATCAACCCATTGGACAGGGCCACCTCAGTGCCGGCGTACGGGCAGCGATGCTCTCAGAAACCTTCGACGGAAGTAAGGTGGACGCTGTCGACACAGGAGACCCCGTATTCGCATCAAGCGAGGTGAATGGAACGGGATTCGATCTCGATGCGGGTTTGCGCTTCACACACAAAAAAGGTTGGTATGCCGGACTGAGCGCGATGCACTTGACCAGTCCCGTAGTGAAACTTGGAGACGACAAGGTGAACGAGATCAGTATAAAACCGCTCTTCTATGCCACGGCGGGTTACATCTTACGCTTGCGTAACAAGGCAGTGGAGATTCCGCTTACAGGTATCCTTCGCACAGACCTCTTAGCATGGCGTGGCGACGTCTCAGCGAGAGTGAAGTACAAGGGAGAGAAGTTTAACTTCTACGCAGGTGTAACCTATAGTCCGACAGTGTCGGCAGGTGTCCTTATAGGCACCAACTTCCACGGCATCAACATCGGATACAGCTATGAAGTCTACACTGGCGGGGTGGGAGCGCTCAACGGTACGCACGAAATCATGCTTGGATACTCTACAGACCTTAATCTCTTCAAGAAGGGAAAGAATAAGCACCAAGCAGTTAGGATTCTTTAAGAGTAGATTCCTTGAGTTAAAATGATTCCTTTGCGATGCACGAACGCCTGACAGTAAAAGCAAAGAGAACGAAGTAAAAGATATATTGAAGATTCATAACACACAAGATATAATGAAGATAAGAACATTAGTATGGATGATAGTCCTTGTCGCAGGACTTGCTCTCGTGAGTTGTGCCGGCAGTATGTCAAGCGCCAATGCCATTGGCGGCGAGGTGACGGGCAGCAGAGGACAGGCTTTCAGCGAACCTGTTCCTTTCGGCATGGTGGCAGTTCGTAAAGGCTCGCTCAAGGTGGGCATGGAGAACGACTCGTTGTGGGGCATCGGACTGCCTACACGTGAAATATCTGTCGATGGTTTCTGGATGGACGAGCATGAAGTGTCCAATTCCAAGTATCGTCAGTTTGTCTATTGGGTGCGCGACAGCATCATTCGAGAGCGTTTGGCTGACCCCGCATACGGTGGTGATGAAACCTACAAGATTGAGGAAGACAGAGACGGCAATCCCGTCACGCCACACCTCAATTGGAACAAGGCCATCCCTCGCAAGCCGAATGAGGACGAAGAACGTGCCATAGAGAGTGTCTACACCTACCATCCCATCGATGGAACGAAGATGCTGGATGCGCGCCAAATGAACTATCGCTACGAAATCTACGACTACGCAACTGCAGCGCAGCGTCGCTATCGTCTTGATCCAGAAGAGCGCGACCTCAACACCGACCACGAGGTGAGTCGCGAAGAGGTCATCATCAGCAAGGACACTGCATGGATTGACGATGAGGGCAAAATCGTCAGACAGACCATCACGCGCCCACTCAGCGGCCCATGGGATTTCTTGAATACGTATATCGTCAATGTGTTCCCCGACACAACGTGTTGGGTCAACGATTTCCAGAATGCAGACAATGAGCGCTACATGAAGCTCTATTTTAGCAATCCCATCTACGACGACTACCCAGTTGTGGGCGTCACTTGGGAGCAGGCGAATGCTTTCTGCGTTTGGCGCACCAACTTTTTGCTCAAAGGGCTGGGTGGTGCGGCAAAGATGATTCAGCGCTACCGTCTGCCCAGCGAGGTGGAGTGGGAGTATGCCGCCCGAGGCAAGGAAGGTAACCCCTTCCCTTGGGAAAGCAAAGACACGAAGAGCGACAAGGGTTGCTACTATGCCAACTTCAAGCCCGATCGCGGCAACTACACGAAGGACGGAAGTCTCATCACATCGAAGTGTGGCATCTTCAGTGCCAACAGCAACGGCCTCTACGACATGGCAGGAAATGTTGCAGAGTGGACAAGCACGGTCTACACCGAAGCAGGTGTGGAGAGTATGAGCGACATGAACCCAGAACTGAAATACAACGCAGCCAAGGAAGACCCCTATCGCTTGAAGAAGAAATCAGTGAGAGGTGGCTCGTGGAAGGATCCCGAGAGCATGATTCTTTCTGCTTGGCGCAGTTATGAATACCAAAACCAACCCCGTTCGTACATCGGATTCCGCTGCGTCCGCTCCATGGTGAGCGATGCCGGTCGCAACGATGCCAAGAAGGCAGCAAAGGCAGGACGTAGCAGTGCTGGTGCCACAACACGCAAGACGAGAAGGTAGACACGTGTTTCATGCGTGCGCCACGTTCCGGCATTTCAGCCACTGTGCTGACGCCTGTATCCGTGAGCTTCTCCGTCCCATTTCACAATTAGCTCTGCTCATCCCATCAGAGCGCCAAAACAAAACACAACCCCCAAATCACAAAACAAATCATGGCAAAGAGTATGAATCCTATATTCCACATTCAGAAGTGGATGGACACCTTCGCAGGACAAACCTTTATGCAGTATGCCTACAGCTGGGGTGCTGCAGTCGTCATTCTCGGTACATTGTTTAAACTTACCCACATTCCGGGCGCCAATCTGATGCTCTTTGTCGGCATGGGCACTGAGGTGTTCGTGTTCTTCATTGCCGGTTTCGAACGCGTCACAGAGAAAGTGCCCGAAGCCCCTGCACAGCCCACTGCACCGTCAGCCGGAGTTGTCGTGAACGGCGTTGTGGGTGCTCCTATCAGCTCGGGTGCTCCCATCGTTTTGGGAAGTCCTGCAGTAGGAAGCGAAGGAGTCGTTGACACAGAACTTCCCTCAGTCGATGCTGAAAGTGGAGCCCCCACAGTTGTGGTGGGCGGAGTGCCCAATGGCGTTGTCTATACAGGTGGTCCCGTTGTAAGCGGTGGACCTGTCGTAAGCGGTGGACCTGTCGTAAGCGGTGGACCTGCTGTGGCAGCTGTCGACGGAGCGATTGCCCCCGATGCTGTAGCCAAGGGAGCCGCCTTGAGTAGTGCAGCCGCCAATTTGGCAGCAGCCGGACAGGCTGCAGCAGAGGCACAGCTTGCGTTGAGCCAATTGCAGGGAGGAGCAGGTGTCAATCCCGCCACCATCAAGGCCACGGACCCCACCGTCATTGAGGAGGCAGTGAAGAACTATGCCGAAGAGCTCACCGAACTCACCGAAGTGTTGGGTCGCGTCAAGCAACAGGCATCACGCATGAGCACCGACTCAGAAGAGATGGAGAATCTCAATCGCACGCTCACCGGTATTGCCACGGTGTATGAGTTGCAACTCAAGAATATCAGCAAGCAGGTGGCAACCATCGAGGAGATTGATGAGCAAACACGCCGTATGGCAAAGCAGATTGAAGAGCTCAACAATGTCTATGACCGCATGATTAAGGCGCTCACCATCAACGTAGGCGTTGCGCCCCAAGTGGGATAGACCACAGAGAGGTAGACGCCATAGGTGGGATCTCAACAGCGGCGCCCCCCCACACGTAGGATCTACCACAGTGGCTGCCCCCCCCAGCACTCCAAGGACAGTCAACAAGCTGATGGCTTAAAACCTACGAATAGGTTAGGAATATAGTTGAAGAATATAAGGTGTTTGAATAGCAGATGCATATATGACAAGAATGAAGAAAAAGAAGGTCTCACCGCGTCAGAAGATGATCAACTTGATGTATGTGGTGCTGATGGCGATGCTTGCGCTCAACGTCAGCAGCGACGTGCTGAATGGTTTTTCACTTGTCGACGAGAGTCTCAACCGCTCTACAGAAAACGCCAACACGGTGAACCAAGGAATATACCAAACCTTTGAGGAACAGATGAAATCTAATCCGGCGAAGGTGAAGGAGTGGTACGACAAGGCGCAGCATGTGCGCAAATTGAGCGACCAGCTTTACGATTTGGCAGAAGAACTCAAACTCGCCATCGTGACCAAGAGCGATGGCGAAGATGCAGATGTGCACAACATCCGCAATCGTGAAGACCTCGAAGCAGCCACCCAGGTGATGCTTGCACCAGGAACGGGTCGTGGACAGGAACTCTTCGACGCCATCAACAAGTATCGGGGAGAGATACTGAAGATGGTGACCGATGCCCAGCAGAAGAAGATCATCGAGAGCAATCTCACCACTGACATTCCGCACAACATAGCCTCGATGGGCAAGAACTGGCAAGAGTATATGTTCGAGACGATGCCCACCAGTGCAGCCGTCACGCTTCTCACCAAGATACAGTCCGACGTGCGCTATGCCGAAGGCGAGGTGCTGCATCGTCTTGTGAGCAACATCGACGTCAAGGATATTCGCGTCAACGAGCTCAATGCCTACGTCATTCCGCAGTCGCAGACCATCGTGCAGGGCGGACGTTTCTCTGCGCAAATCATCATGGCAGCCGTCGACACCACCAATCGTCCCACCATCTTCATCGGTGGCAAGGAGTTCAAGAACGAGAAAGGCATCTATGAGACCGTTTGCGGCTCCACTGGCGAGTTCTCTCTGAAGGGCTACATCGAGATGGTGAATGGAAGTGGAGAAAAGGTGAAGCGTGACTTCGAGCAGAAATACACCGTGGTGGCACCGAGCGCAACCGTCAGTGCCGACATCATGAATGTGCTCTATGCTGGCTACGACAACCCCATGAGCGTGAGCGTTCCGGGTGTGCCCAATGGCAAGATTCAGCTCTCCATGTCGGGCGGTGGCAGTCTGACGCCCAAAGGTGAAGGCAAGTATGTGGCAAAACCCAGCACGCCCGGCACAGAAGCCGTCTTCACGGTGACGGCACAACTGGAAGGCCGCTCGCAGCAGATGGGGCAGTTCAAGTTCCGCGTGCGCAAATTGCCTGACCCCATGCCCTTCATCGAGAACGGCGACGAGCACTTCACCGGCGGCAAGCTGAGCAAGCAAGCCTTGATGAATGCCCCCGTGCTTGGTGCAGCCATCGATGATGGTTTGCTCAACATACCATTCCGTGTCACCGGTTTCGAGACCACCTTCTTCGACAACATGGGTAATGCTGTGCCCGAGGTGTCGCAAGGAGCCTCTTTCACCGAGCGCCAGAAGAACATCATGCGGCAGCTCTCGCGTGGCAAACGGTTCTACATCTCAAAGGTGAAAGCCGTAGGTCCTGATGGCATAGAGCGCACGCTCAAGGGCGCCATGGAGATCATCGTGAACTAACGCACCATCGTCACCACACCGCCCGAGCATGAACTGCCTCACGCAGTGCTCCAATCTTTCCTCGAACACCGTTCATTTTTCTCAGAAACTCCCCCCCCCTCAAAAACTTCGAACTTCTCAAACCACCAAACCGATATGAAAAGAACACTCGTCATACTCATCGCCGTCTTGACGGCAAGCGTAGTGACAGCGCAGCCATCCAAGCGTCGCACCACGACCAGCAATGCAGCCGCTCAGCAGGGTGCGCCCCAAGCAAAGGGCACCGATCGTGCATCGCTGATGTTCCCCACCAGCGACGCTATGCCCGAGGACGTAGCCTGGCGACGCGACATCTATCGTCAGCTCGACCTGACGAAAGACAAGAACGCCCCGCTCTACTATCCCATTCAGCCCATAGGCAAACAGTGTAACCTCTTCACCTATCTGTTTCGCCTCCTGCTCTCCGGTCGAGTGAATGCCTACGACTACAAGATCACCGGCAACGAATCGTTCGACCCCAAGGACAAAGTCGTGGTCAAGGATTTCCTCATGCGCTATTCCATCTACTACGAAGAGAATGGTGGCAAGGTGAGCGTGGCTGATGCCGACGTGCCCAGCGAGCAAGTCAAGCGCTATTACATCAAAGAAAGTTCCTATCTCGACCAGCGCACGGGCACCACGCACACCAAGGTGCAAGCCATCTGCCCTATCCTGCTCGAAGGTGGTGAATTTGGCGAAGACGCAGCCACGCCCCAACCCCTCTTTTGGATGAAATATGATGATGTGGCACCCTATCTGTCAAAGTTGCCCGTCATGGCGAGCGACCTCAACAACGTGACCAACATGACAGCCGACGACTACTTCACGATGAACCGCTATGAGGGCAAGATCTACAAGACCAACAATATGCAGGGCAAGGTCATAGCCGACTACTGCAAGACCGACTCCGACATGGTCAAAGAGCAACGCCGCATTGAGAAGCAGCTCACCGACTTCGAAGACCATCTTTGGGGCCACGTCGAGCTGACCGATACGCTCGACAGCACGCAGGTGGAAACGCCCAAAACGACCAAAAAGTCACGACAACAGAAGGACACCACCACCGTGAGCAGCACATCACGCCGCACCAAGAGCAAGAGCGACAGCGCCTCAGAAGCATCGCCAGCACCGCGCGTGTCGGCACGTCGCCAACGTCGCTAATACGTCAGAGGAGTGAGCTACGCAGATGTCATTTTGCCACTCCCACTGGACGGCACCTTCACCTATGCCCTTCCTGAAGCATTCGCTCAGAAGGTCAAGGAGGGGTGTCGTCTCACCGTTCCGTTTGGAGCCAAGAAGCGCTATTCCGCCATCGTGAGCCGCATCCACGACCAGCGCCCTGAAGGCTACGAAGTGAAAGAGGCGCTCGAACTGCTCGACGATGCCCCTATCTTGTTGCCCGGACAGTTGCGCCTGTGGCAGTGGATAGCCGACTATTATCTCTCCTCCGTGGGCATGGTCTACAAGGCAGCACTGCCCAGTGGGCTCAAGGAAGAAGACGAGCAGACATCCTATCGCCCGAAGATGAACTCCTATGTGCAGCTCACCGATGCCTACGCCCAGCAGCAAGCCTTGATGGACGTTTTTGTGGAGCTCAAGCGCTCGCCCAAGCAGGCAGCGCTCTTGATGAAATACATCGAAGTGAGTAAGGTGGTGGCTTCCATCAACCTTGGCAATCCCTCCCTCAAACTCGAAGTGGAGAAGGGCGAACTCCTCAAGGCAGCCGACGCTCATTCCTCCATCCTCCAGGCGCTTGTGGAAAGAGGTATCCTTGAAATCTATGAGAAACAAGTGCTTCGCTTGGAGCACGACGAGATACCCACCCAGGTGCTCCTGCGCCCGCTCTCGCCCGCCCAGCAGCAAGCCTTCGACGCCATCCTCGCCGCCTTCCAGCAGCAGAACATCTGCCTGCTGCATGGTGTCACCTCCAGCGGCAAGACCGAAGTCTACATACATCTCATCCAGCAAACCATCGAGCGCGGCAAGCAGGTGCTCTACCTCTTGCCTGAGATCGTGCTCACCACCCAGTTGGTCAATCGCCTGAAGCGCGTCTTTGGAGGACGACTGGGCGTCTATCATTCCAAGTATAGCGATGCCGAACGTGTCGAAGTATGGCAAAAGCAACTCTCTCAAGAGCCCTACGATATCATCGTGGGTGTGCGCAGCAGCGTGTTCCTGCCTTTCCAGCGCCTGGGGCTGGTCATCGTCGACGAGGAGCACGAGCAGAGTTTCAAGCAGCAGGATCCAACGCCCCGCTATCACGGTCGAAACGTAGCTTTGGTGTTGGCGCAGATGTCAGGAGCCAAGACACTCTTGGGCACTGCCACCCCCAGCCTTGAGACCTACTACAACTGTCAAGTGGGCAAGTATGCACTCGTCGAACTCTTCGAACGCTATCAGCAAGTCACGCTCCCCCACATCGAGGTGGTCAACCTTGCCGAGCAGCGGCGCCGTAAACTCATGAGTGGACCATTCAGCGACCCCCTTGTCGTAGCGATACGAGAAGCGCTCAGCCAGGGCGAGCAAGTCATACTCTTCCAGAACCGCCGTGGCTATTCCCCCAACGTCGAGTGCCACCAGTGTGGATGGGTGCCACGTTGTCCGCACTGCGATGTCAGCCTCACCCACCACAAACGCTTGAACCAGATGACCTGCCACTATTGTGGCTACACCATACCCATAGCCCTGAAGTGTCCCAACTGTGAGGGCATGCAGCTCGACTCCATAGGTTTCGGCACGGAGCGCATAGAGGACGTCATACGCCGCCTCTTCCCCGAAGCCCGCGTGGCGCGTATGGACCTCGATACGACACGTTCGCGCAGCTCCTACGAGAAGATTCTGTCCGACTTCCAGCACGGCAAGACCGACATACTCGTGGGGACGCAGATGGTGACCAAGGGGCTCGACTTTGAGCGCGTCTCTGTCGTAGGCATCCTTAATGCCGACACGATGCTCAACATGCCCGACTTCCGAGCCTACGAGCATGCCTTCCAGATGATGGAGCAAGTGGCAGGGCGTGCGGGTCGCAGTGGCAAGCAGGGGCGTGT
Source organism: Candidatus Physcousia equi (assembly GCA_018065005.1). GTDB lineage: Bacteria > Bacteroidota > Bacteroidia > Bacteroidales > Bacteroidaceae > Physcousia > Physcousia equi. The sequence continues at coordinate 22,624 of JAGHUD010000058.1, read as the reverse complement.
CGTCCTGCAGACCAAGACTCCAGTCCTGCCCGTCGTGGACATGGTGGCGCGCCATGACTATCTCTCGCTCTATCAGACCCAGATGGAGGAGCGCCAGGCGTTCCGTTATCCTCCTCTCACGCGACTCATCTATGTCTACATGAAGCATCGCTACGAGTCCGTTCTCAATGGTCTTGCCTATGACATGTCGGCAACACTGCGCGCAGTCTTTGGCGACCGTGTGCTTGGGCCCGACACACCGCCCATCGCGCGCATTCAAAATTTATATATACGCAAGATTGTGCTCAAGATAGAGCTTGCTGCCCCCATCCCTGAGGTGCGCGCACGCCTTCGTCAGGTGGCGCAGTACTACGCTTCACAGCCTCAATTTAAGTCTGCCACGGTGTATTTCGACGTCGACCCTGTGTAGTGCTTTTTGCCCATCCAACGAGCGCAAAAAAATCCCGCTGCGGAAACAAAATGGTTTCTGCAGCGGGATTTTTTTGTTTCTGCTACAGAACTTTTCAGTTTCTGCTGCAGAAACTTTCTATTTCTGCTACGGAAACTTTTAGTTTCTGCTGCAGAAACTTTTTTTTAATGCCTACATGATCCGCTCGATCCGCCCTCATCATCGTTTGCCATCATGCAGCATCGAGGGGTGGGGGAGACCATGTCTTTTGCCCCTCCTCGGCGGCGCCATCAGGCAGGCGCCACAGGTGGCGTCTTGGGCGTATCCTTCTTCAGTTCGGGATACGAGATGCGTGTATGGTAGATGCTGCGCAATTTTTCCTTGAATCCTTGCTTGCAGTCATCAATGTTCTGGAAGGTGATGGGGCAGCGGTTGAAATAGCCCTCTTGCATTTGGCTGTCGATGATCTTGTCCACGAGCGAGCTGATGCTCTCCTCGGTGTATTCGCCCAAGCTGCGCGAAGCAGCCTCCACTGCGTCTGCCATCATCAGGATGGCTTCTTCGAGCGTGCCGGGGTTGGGTCCCGGATAGGTAAAGATTTCTTCGTTCACCTTCTTTCCGGGATTCTGGTTCAGGTAGGAGATGTAGAAGAACTTCGTTTTCGACCGTCCGTGGTGCGAAGCAATAAAGTTCTTGATGCTTTGCGGCAGGTCGTACTTCGAAGCCATCTCCAATCCGTTTTTGACGTGTTGGATGATGACTTGCGCACTGTCCTCAAACGCCAGGTTGTTGTGCGGATTGCTGCCACTCTGATTTTCGGTGAAGAAGACAGGGTTCTTCAGCTTTCCGATGTCGTGGTAGAGAGCCGCCGTTCGCACCAGCTGCGCATTAGCTCCCAACTTGTTAGCTACCCCAGCAGCCAGATTTGCCACCTGCATGGAGTGTTGGAATGTGCCGGGAGCATCCTCAGAGAGTTGGCGCAGGATGGGGTTGTTGATGTTGGAGAGTTCGACGAGTGTTACCGTGGAGGTGAACTTGAAAATCTTTTCGATGGGAAACAAGAGCAAATAGGACAAGAGCAGCAATCCCCCGCCACAAGCTATGGCGATGTAGTCGTCAACCATCACGCCCTTCGTGTTGAAGAAGTTCATCATCGTGAGGTCGAGGCATAAGTGGGTGAGCGAACCGGTGAGGATGACCAGGACGGCAGCAAAGAACAGTTCGGAGCGTTGCTGCAGGTCGCGCAGAGCATAGATGGCAGTGAGTCCGGCAAGCGTTTCGGTGCAGATAAATTCGAACGGTTCGTTCACAGCAATAGCGCACAGCAAGATGACGGAAAGGTGGGAGATGAATGCCGTGCGCGAATCCATAAAGATGCGCAGGAAGATGGGCAGCATGCAGTAGGGGACGATGTAGGGACTTGCCCATTGGCGGGCGATGATGATGTAGGTGAGCACGCAGAAAAAGACGCAGAGCAACCAGATGAGTGTGGCATGTCGGAAACTGTGTGTGTAGTCCTTTCTGAACTGTCTGAAGAAGATAAACATGGAAACCACCACAAGGGTGATGTAGAGCGCCTGTCCTCCGAAGCGGCTCCACAGCTCGCCAGTCGTCTTCGAGCGTTCCAGCTGGTGCTGCTCGTAGGAGGTCAGTTTGTCGTAGATGATGGGCGTCACGATTTGTCCCTTGTCCACAATCTTTTCCCCCACCAGCACGCGGCCGTGGAACTTGGTCAGCAAGGCGTCAATCTCGCGTCGCTGGTTGATGCTCTTAGGCGAGTCGTAGATGAGGTTGGGCTGGATGTAGCGGTTCAGCTTGATGTGTTGCAATGCCGACCGCGCCTCGCCAGGCTGGTCCATAAGGTCCTCATAGACGGCACGTTCGGAGAGCAGCGCTAGTGTGCTCACGGTCTGGCTCTCGTTGTTCAGGTAGACATGCACGTTTTTCACGTTTTGACTGGCAAGGCATTGCTTGCTGCTGTCGGGCAGGATGCCGTTGTCGTAGGCGATCTGCATTTGCCTGATGATGCTCAGGCGCGTCTCATGGCTCAGGGCAAAGTAAGGAGCCACCGAGTCCAGTTCTTGCTTGAAGGCAGCGAGTTGTTCTTCTGCCACATTGACCTGCAGCTCGTAGTAAGGCTCGTAGAATTTGCTCAGGCTGTCGCGCTCCTTGCGCAGCACAGCATCGTTTTTGTAGACATCAAAACTGTCGCGCGCTATCAGCGCCTCAGCGTCCCATGGTTCCCCGATGCGGTAGTGCAGTTTTTCCGTCGTGTCCCTTGGGCAGAACAGGGTGAGCAGAGCAATGGCAGCAACGCAATAGAGCACGTGCAAGAGGCGTTCCTTGCCCGAAGTCACGCGACTTTGGTTATATCGGTTCATATCTTCTTTTTTTGTGAATTTATTGAATTTCGATGCGAAAATACTAAAAAATGGCGAGTATTACGAAAAAAAATTGTAATTTTGCAAAAAATAAGCAAAATTCACACTATGACAGAAAGAAAAGTACGCGTTCGTTTCGCACCCAGCCCTACGGGTCCCCTCCACATAGGTGGAGTTCGCACGGCTCTTTATAACTACCTCTACGCCCGCAAACATGGTGGCGAACTCATATTCCGCATCGAGGACACCGACACCACACGTTTCGTTCCCGGTGCAGAGGAATACATCATCGAGTCGTTCAAGTGGCTCGGCATCAAGTTTGACGAAGGCGTGTCCTTTGGTGGCAACCATGGTCCCTATCGCCAGAGCGAGCGACGCGACATCTACAAGAAGTATGTCGACGTGCTGCTCCAGAACGGAAAAGCCTACATCGCCTTTGACACCCCCGAGGAGCTCGACGCCAAGCGCAAGGAGGTGGAGAACTTCCAGTATGACGCTTCTACCCGTCAGCAGATGCGCAACTCGCTCACCCTCTCAAAGGAGGAGGTGGACGCACTCATCGAGAGTGGCCACCAGTATGTGGTGCGCTTCAAGATCGAGCCCGGACGCGACGTGGAGGTGGACGACATCATCCGCGGCAAAGTGGTCATCAACAGCAGCGTGCTCGACGACAAGGTGCTCTACAAGTCGGCAGACCAACTGCCCACCTATCACCTTGCCAACATTGTCGACGACCACCTGATGGAGGTCTCTCACGTCATCCGAGGCGAAGAATGGTTGCCCAGCGCCCCCCTTCATGTGCTCCTCTACGAAGCATTCGGATGGACAGACACGATGCCCCGCTTTGCCCACCTGCCCCTGCTGCTCAAGCCCATCGGCAACGGCAAACTCTCGAAGCGCGACGGCGACAAGTTAGGCTTCCCCGTCTTCCCTCTTGAATGGCACGACCCCAAGACGGGCGATATCTCTAGCGGCTATCGCGAGAAGGGCTATGTACCCGAGGCGGTGGTCAACTTCCTCGCCCTCCTCGGCTGGAACCCCGGTGAGGACCACAGCGAGATGATGACGCTGGACGAGCTCGTCGAGCATTTCGACCTCTCCAAGTGCTCCAAAAACGGTGCCAAGTTCGACTATGTCAAGGCAGCATGGTTCAACCATCAATACCTCATCCAGCACCCCGACAGCGATTGGGTGCCCGCCTTCGATCAGGTGCTGCGCGCCCAGGGCATCGAGGCCACAGCCGAGCAGATGACGGAGGTGGTGCGCATGATGAAGACGAAGGTCATCGAGTATGTCGACGGACAGGGCAACAAGAAGAAGCGCAACATCTCCTTTGCCAGCGACCTTTGGCCCCTCTGCCAGTTCTTCTTCGTGGCACCAGCCAGTTTCGACCGCGAAGACAAGTTCATACGCAAGAACTGGAAGGCTGCCGATGCAGAACAGGCTGGCACCGCAGCCGAGATGAGCAGATTTGCTGACCGCCTGGCAGAAGCAACCGACTGGACGGCTGAGGGCCTCAAGGCAGACATCGACCCTTGGGTGGAGGAGCAGCAACTGCGTCCCTGGAACGCCTGGCGCATCTGTCTTGTCGGTCTTGGCCAAGGTCCGGATATGTATGAGCTGGCAGCATTCTTGGGCAAGGAAGAAACCCTGTGCCGCATGCGCTTTGCAATAGCCGAGCTGGGATGAACCAGACAGGATGAACGAAACAGAATGAAGGAAAAAGACTTCGAGCTGCAAGCAGATTATGACGCAAGCGATATTTAAGTTCGGATACAATGTCCTCATCAATCTGGTGACATGGTTCTTTGGCTACCTCGCCACAAACCACCACTCGCCGCTCTATCGCTTGTTCGGCATCAAGATGCGTCTCTTTATCGACGGACAGAAGACCTCAAAAAAGGCCATCAAGCAGACCTTTGCCAACAAGCAAGGGCGGGTGGACTATTGGTTCCATTGCGCCTCGTTGGGCGAGTTTGGCATAGCACGCCCCATCATGAACAAACTGCACGACGAGGGCAGAAGCATTGTCTTGACCTTCTTCTCGTCCACCGGTGTAGAGGCACTCGCCAACAAGTCGGTTGCCTACACGGGAGCAGACCACATCTACTACCTCCCGCTCGACACCAAGCGCAACGTGCGCTCCTTCCTTGATGCGCTTGCTCCCAAGAAGGCAGTGTTCATCAAGTCGGAGTTTTGGATGAACTACCTCAACGAGCTCTATCGCCGCGACATCCCAACCTATCTTGTCAGCGCCTATTTCACAGAGAAGAGCGTGCTCAACAAGTGGTACGGCGGTGTGTTCCGAAACTTGCTGAAGACCTTCAGCCGCATCTACACGCAAGACTTCGAGAGTGTCACCCGACTCGACACGATAGGCTATCATGATGCCATCGTCACGGGCGATGCACTCTACGATAATGCCGTTGCCAACAGTCTGTCACCCTATGAGAATGACATCGTCAAACGATTTTGCAACACGGCTAAGCAGGGCGTGCTCGTGGCAGGTAGCATCGACACGAAGCACGATTTGCTGCTCGTGGCACAAGTGGTCAACAATCACCCCGACCGCAAGTTCATTGTCGTGCCCCACGAGGTGGACAAGAAGCACATGCAGCAGGTGACAGCAGCCCTCAGCGTGAAGACCATGTGCTACGCCGATTGCAACGCATCGACCGACTTCAGCGAAGTCAATGTGCTCGTCATCGACTATGTGGGCGAATTGGCAAAACTATATCGCTACGGACAATTGGCATACGTGGGAGGCGGATTCACTTCGCTCCTCCACAGCGTTGTCGAACCTGCCGTCTATGGCTTGCCCGTTGCTTTCGGTCCGCGCATCGACCGCAAGGCTGCTCCGCAGCTGATGATACAGAGCGGATTCGGTGCCATGGTGCGCAATGCGCGTGAACTGGACACCTGGTACTGCCAGATGATGGCAGACGAAGAGCGGAGACTGCAACTCAGTGCCGTGGCAAAAGAGCTTATTCTCTCCTCGGCGGGCAAGACAGCCATCATTGTTCGGGAATTGGAATAAAGCAACAAGACATGACCGACAAGAACATACAAAGAACCATCAGCGTGCTGCGCGTAGTGGCTAAGTTGCCGCTATGGTTTCTGTACCTGATCAGCGACTTAGGTTACTTCGTCGTGTGCTATCTCGTGCGCTATAGAAACAAGGTGATCAAGAAGAACCTGAAAGCTTCCTTCCCCGACAAGACAGACAAGGCACTGCGCCGCATTCAGAAATCTTTCTATCGCCAGCTTTGCGACACCGCCGTGGAGTCGTTCAAACTGCTCATTATGAAAATCCAGGTGCTCATAAAGCGAGTCGACGTGCAAGGCTGAGAACTCATAGAGCGTGTGGCGGCAGAAGGGCGATCTGTCATTCTCCTGCTCGGCCACTGCGGGTGTTGGGAGTGGGCACAAGAGATTTCTGTGCGCTACAAGGCACCCAAGCGGGGTGGCGAGATATACAAGCACATCCCTAACCGTCTGGTCGAGGAGTTGATGAACGCCTTGCGCGCACATTGGGACACCACACTCATCGAGATGCGACAAGCCGTGCGCACCGTGCTCAGATGGCACAAGGAGGGCGAACCTTTTCTAGTTGGATTCATCAGCGACCAGCGCGCCTATACGGCAGCCAAGCGATGGACCGTCTTCATGAATCAGATCACCGACTTCGTTTCGGGCGGCGAGGAACTGGCTGCAAAGATTGGTGCCGAGGTTCTCTACCTCGACATTGAGAAACCCAAGCGAGGTTACTATCGTTTGACGTTCAAACAAGTCCATCCAGAGCAGACCGACGTGGATGCACCCTACACAAGACAGTTCTACAAGATGCTTGAAGAGACCATTCGCAGAAGACCATCCCTCTGGCTGTGGTCGCACAACCGATGGAGAAACAACCACGAATGCCCCGAAGAAATCAAAAATCGTTTAATGAAATCAAAGATATAAATAAATGAAAATTATTTGTGTTATTCCGGCTCGTAAGGAGAGCTCACGATTTTTTAATAAACCCACGGCACTCATCTGTGGCAAGCCCATGCTACAGTGGGTTTGGGAGCACTGCAAAGAATGCCCCGAATTTGAGGAAGTGTATGTGGCAACCGACGCTGAGGAAATCGAAAAGATGGCACAGGGATTCGGAGCTGAAGTGGTGATGACGGCTTCAACACACGACACCGCCACCGAACGTCTCTACGAGGTGTCGACCAAGATAGCTGCCGACCTCTATGTCATGGTCAACGGCGACGAACCACTGCTCACCCACGATGCCATCGTGCAATGCATCCCCGACAAACTGGACAAAGATGCTATGTATGTCAGCAATTTGATGACCGACTTCAGCAATCCCGTGGAGGTGGTGGATGCAACGAACCTCAAGATTGTCACAGCTGCCGACAACCGGTGTCTCTTCATCAGCCGCAGCCCCATTCCTTATCCCAAGGGCAACATGGACTATGTCTACCATAAGTTTGTCGGCGTGGGCGCTTTCACCCAAAAAGCACTCGAATACTACCACAACACGCCGCGCGGACCCATTGAGAAGATTGAGGAGAACGATTCGTTCCGTTTCATCGAAAACCATGTGCCTATCTACTACTATAACTGTCACTGCAAGTCGCTCTCTGTAGACACGAAGAAGGATATCGAGGGCGTGGAGAAGTATATGCTCGAGAAAGACCTTGTATGAAGAAGATAGACCTGCATAAGTTCTTCCATCGAATCAGCTTTTACGTCCACAACTTTGGCGTTTACTATATGCCCAAGGCATGGCGACGCATGAGGCTCGAGCGCTTGATGAAGTCGCTCACAGAGGAGGAGAGAAAACTCGTGGAGGACCGCACTGGCTACTATGCCCGCTTCTCGCCCGAGAGCAAGGTGCCCCAGACCTATCGCGAATGCGGCGAGGAGATGCCTTCGATTGTGCCACTCAAGGACTATCGCTATCCTTGGCACAAGAAGCACAAGTTCAGTGCATATTTCCTCGACCTCTATCGTGCAGTAGGAGCGTTCGAGGAGAACTATGATATGGCTTACCTTTTTGGCGACATCACACAAGAATATGAGTTTCCTTTCTTCGTCAAGACACGCCCCGTCAGGCCTACGACCAACTCCGTCGTCATGAAGCTGGACAGCGAACGCCACTTCCAATGGGTAAAGGACAAACGATCTTTCGCATCCAAGAAGCCCATGGCGGTGAGCCGTAATGTCGTGCGCCGACAACCTTGGCGTGCACTCTTGCTCGAGAAGTACTGGAACCACCCGTTGTGCAATTTCGGCATGGTGAACCGCGACGCCTACACCGAGCATCCAGAATGGGTGAAGGACTTCATGACTAAGGACGAACAACTCGGCTATAAGTTTATCATGACGATAGAAGGACATGATGTGGCAACGAATCTCAAGTGGGTGATGTCGAGCAACTCCATTGCCGTCATGCCTAAACCAAAATATGAATCATGGTTCATGGAAGGGACGCTGAAGCCCAACTACCACTATATCGAAGTGAAGGATGACTACAGCGACTTGGAAGAGAAGTTGCAATACTATATCGACCATCCGCAAGAGGCAGAGGCTATCGTCCAGCATGCCCACGAGTATGTGCGACAATTCCAGAACTATAGGCTTGAACTTGCCATTCAATACAATGTGGCACGCAGATACTTTGCATCATGTCAGCGCACATAGTTTTCGTACATAAGCTGTTCCCCTTCAGCGGGGCAGAGCGAGTCACCATCGATGTGGCAAATCACCTGGCCTCGATGGGCTATCGGATTTCTGTGCTCACGCCACAGCACTGCAGAGATCGCTATCCCCAAGGGGCTCCTTGCCGATACGAGGTGGTCGAGATGCCTGCGTGCCGGCTCAAAGTCTCTCGCAAGGCAGCATCTTTCATTCGCGACTATGTGGAGCAGAATGATGTGAAGTGCATTGTTTCCTATCGCGAACTGCTCTATATGCCGTGGTTGAAACGCAAGACGGGGGTGCGTTTCGTCTATGTGCTCCACAATATGGTGGGCTATGAGTTTGTGGGGAATGACGGTGTGTTCAAGATCTTCAACGAGTGTTTCTACCGAAGCAAATACCGTCGCATTTTCCATGCTTGTGATGCCTATGGCGTGTTGTGCCCCCAATACACAGCTGAGGTGATGCAAATGCTGGGGAACCAAGGCGACGAATCCAAGATTCATGTGCTCCCCAACCCCATACACAGCGGACAGGGTAACCCTGACGCTTGCATGGACAAACAGAAGGAGGTGCTCTACGTTGGGCGCTTGAGCAGACGTGACAAACACGTGGAACGTCTGCTTGAAGTGTGGAAGAGGGTAGAGGATAGCTTGACCGATTGGCGTCTCACCATAGTGGGCACGGGGCGCGACGAGACTGCACTGAAAACCATGGCGGCAGCGCTTGGACTCAAAAATGTAAGTTTCGAAGGATATCAAAGGCATGTGCAGCCCTACTATGATCGGGCAGCCATCATTTGTCTGACTTCCTCCTTCGAGGGATGGCCCATGACCATAGGCGAGGCACAGATGAATGGAGTTATCCCCATCGTCTATGAGAGTTTTGCAGGTGCGAGGGATATGATTGAAGATGGAGTCAGTGGGCGTTGTATTCCGCCTTTCGAAGGCGAGGTGTTTGCCAAAGCACTGGTGGAGATAGCAACAGACGAACGGTTGCAGTTGTCCATGCGCCAGGCTGCCTTGGCGAAGGCTTCCACCTATTCTGTTGCCCGAACGGGCGCGGCATGGCAAGACTTGTTTAAGAAATTGGGACTATAGTGTCCGCGACAGGAATGAAGAAATTAAAGCGATACACAAAGAAAGTGTGGGAACTGATGCAGCTTCCACTCAAGAAGCATACCTGGCTTTTCTTCTTTTCGTATCTGCTTTCTGTTCTTCTCCCGCTACTCGGCAGCTGCTATGGGGTGCAAACGGGACTGTTCCTCCCTTGTTTCCTCTCCTTGTTTTCCTGTTATCTTTTTTGCGTCCTGGTCACGCTTCTCGGGCATATTCGCCTTGCCTGGCTGGGCTACATCGTGGTGCTGTTGCCTCTGGTTGTGGAGCTCTTCACGCTCTTTATCTATCACTCACTCTTTTGCATCAATGTGGTGCAGCTGATTCTGGAAACTGACGCACGCGAGAGCAGTGAGTTCTTGCTGTCTGTCTTGACGGGCTCTTCTCTCTGGCTTGTTCTGCTGTCGATGGCAGTGGTGGGTGGCTTGTCTTGGCTCTTCACCTGGATGGTCAGAAGGCTGCGCTTCTCCTATGTGGTTCAGGCATTGGTGTTCGTCATCATTTCGTGGGCGGGTGCCCGTCAGATGTCGACATACAAGAAACTGTGGATGACGTACTGCGCACGCACCGTATCGGAGTGCGCCGATGTGGTGCCCCACATGACCACGCCCTTGGTTCGCTTCTTTTATGGCGTGGCGTTCAATCATGTTGCCACTAAAGAGATGGATGTGCTTGAAGCTTCGGTGAGACGCCTTGGTGCACAATCCACGGGTACTGGGTGTCCGCTCATTGTATTGGTTATCGGTGAGTCTTTCTCAAAATACCACACACCGCTTTATGTGGCAGATTATCGTCCGGTGAGTCCCAACCTGACGAAACTGCGCGACCAAGGAAATCTGGTGGTCTTCACAGATGCGGTGGCGCCCTTCAATGTCACGTCTAATGTGTTCAAGCGCCTGTTCTCGACATGGGATGACAGTTGCTCTGATGATTGGACACAGCACACCTTGTTCACCGCTCTTTTCCGCAAGGCAGGCTATGAAGTCTGTTTCTTTACCAATCAGTTTGTGTATAATTCAAACGACAACTATGATGGTTTGGGAGGCACCATTTTCAACCAAAGCGGCTTGTCTCGTTTGCAGTTCTCAAGGCGCAACAAACAGAAGCATGACTACGACATGGAACTGCTCGATGAATTGCCTTCTATTGATAGTTTGACACAGCATCCCACCTTGCTCATTGTTCACCTCATCGGTCAGCATGCCAAATACGCCGAGCGCTATCCAGCGTCGGAGACTCATTTCCGCGCATCGGATGTGACAGCCAACTTTGGCGGAGAGAGTGGTCGTCAAACGGTGGCGGAGTATGACAACGCAACATACTACAACGACAAGGTGGTAGGCAGACTCTTGAACCTGTTCCGCAGTGAGGATGCCATTGCGTTTTATTTGTCTGACCATGGCGAAGAGGTGCTGGATTGGCGTGACTATTTTTGTCGGTCGAACGAGGAGAACCTGTCCCGAGAGGTGGCGCGTTATCAATATGAGGTGCCACTCCTTTGTTGCATGACCGACACATTCCAAGCCCGACGACCGGCACTCGCTGACTCCATTCGCGCAGCAGCCTCTCGCCCGATACTTAGTTCAGACCTATCAAACGTCTTGCTCCACTTGGGAGGTATCTCGACCGATGAGTATCAAGCGCAACACGATTTCATCTCAGAGAAATACGACAAACAACGCAAGCGCATCATTCGTGGAGACATCGACTATGATGCTTTGATGAAAGAACAATGAAGCACACACACATATATGGGGCGTTGGTGCTTCAAAGTTGTGGTGACATCAATAATTTCCGAAAGTAAAGAATAGCAAAGTACTGAATCAATGAAACACAGCATATTTCGACTTATTAAACTCTATGCGAGTCTGCTTTGCAGTTTCCTGCTCGTCCAGAAACCATTGTTCATGCTGATGAACATCGGACATGGAGACAGCCACTTCTCCTTGAAGGATATCTTTGAAATCTATAGCCACGGTCTCGCCCTTGACTTTGCAGCCACGGGCTATCTTGTGGCGCTGCCAGCTCTTGCATTGTGTGTGTATCATTACTTTCCACGTAGCGAAAAGAAGATAGCATCAAAGGTCTATCTTGGCATCATCGCTTTTCTCATGGCATTGGCTGCCGTGGTAGATGCTTCGCTTTATGAGTTCTGGGAGTTCAAACTTGACAACACCGTCTTCTTCTACATCACCGATCCGAAGAATGCAGCTGCCTCCGTCTCTGTGTGGTACATTCTATGGCGTCTGTTCCTCATCGTGGCGCTCACCTTTCTTTTTTATAGGATATATATGTGGGCGATGTATGGCAGCAGAGCGACGCAGGTGAAGTCGCCGTCCTCAAAGCGTTTCGCATGGCGCAAACTCTTGCCTTTGCCCGTATTTCTGATTTCTTATGGACTCATCTTTGCTGGTGTGCGAGGCATTGACATTTGGCCCAACACCCCATCCAAAGCCTATTATTCGAGTGTCACCTTCTTCAATCATTGTGCGGTAAACCCCATGTTCAACATGGTGTATTCGCTCTCACACAGAGGTGACTTCAGAAAGGAATACCGTTATTATACGGATGAGGAGGTGGATGCCATCGTGCCTGACTTGTTTCCCAAGACAGGCAAATCTGCATGTCGCCTCACCACGAATCGTCCCAACATCCTCTACATCATCATAGAAGGCATGGGCGCCTTGTTCATTGAGAGTCTGAACACTCCTGACAACAGGGTGGCAGCAGAGACCGGCGAGTTGCCCAAGGACGTAGCCCCCAATCTGAGTCGCTTGATGAACGAGGGTATATGCTTCGACCATTGCTATTGCGGCAGCTTCCGCACTGACCGCGGCACCGTCTGTGCCATCAGTGGATACTTGGGACAGCCTACTACGAGCATCATGCGCTACAGCAAAAAGGTGGCAACCTTGCCGGGCTTGCCCAAAACGCTGAAACGCTATGGCTATGACACGCAGATACTCTATGCGAGCGATATCACCTTCTTTAATATGTCCGACTATTTTCTGGCAGTCGGGCATGATAAGCTCGTCTCTCAAGATGACTTTACGTCAGACGAGCGAAGCACCAAATGGGGTGTCCCCGACCATATCGCGTGCAAGTGGCTTGCCGAAGATGTTGTGCGCAAGTCTCGCGAATCGAAAACGCCCTTCTACACCACCTTCCTCACCGTCTCGTCGCACACCCCCTTCGATGTTCCCTATCAGCGTATGAAGGACAAAATGTTTAACGGCTTTGCCTATACCGACCAGTGCATCGGCGACCTCATCAAGACGCTCAAGGCTTCGCCAGCTTGGGAGAACCTTTTGGTGGTCATCACCGCCGACCACGGTTTCAACCACCGCTCACAAGAAGCCGCCGACTTCCCCTTTATTCCTTTCCTTATGATGGGCGGTGTTGTGCAGGACACTTGCCGCATATCCACGCTTGTCAGCCAAACCGACATTCCCGCCACCGTGTTGGGCCAGCTAGGCATGCCCCACGACGACTTCCCCTTCAGTCGTGATGTTCTTGCCGACACCTATACCTATCCCTTTGCATTCAACACCTTCAACGACGGATTCAACTTGCGCGATTCCACAGGAGTCACCGTCTTCAACAATGTGACGCAAAAGGCCATTACCCATCCTGACCCAGAACGCGAGCGCAAGGGCAAATCCATTTTGCAGTATTTGTATAACGACCTCGATGCAAGATAAGAGCCCGTAGATGAAATTAATTTAGCGAATACTTGACAGTAAAATCTATGGAACGAAAACAACGCATATTGATCATACGACTGTCCGCGCTTGGCGACGTGGCCATGACCATTCCTGCCATACATGCTTTTGCAGCCGCCCACAAAGAGATGCAGGTAACAGTCCTGACCCGACCTTTCTTCCGCCGTCTCTTCGTCGGCAGTCTGGAGAATGTTGACTTTGTTCTTTTCGAAGACCAACACCGCAGTCTTTTAGGCTTGTGTCGTCTCATACGCAAACTGCACAAGATGCACTTCGACTGCGTTTGCGACCTTCACAACGTTCTTCGCAGTTGGGTCATCGACTCGTCTTTCCGTCTCACAGGCACCAAGGTGCTCATGGTGAGTAAGAGAAGGGCAGAGCGCAAACGCCTTTTGGCTGGCAGTCCCGAACAGCGTCGCACACCCTCGATGCCCTTCACGCGGCGCTATGTGGAGTTGCTCAACAAGGTAGCACCCTTCGCCGCCAATCCTTCGCTCTCAAAAGCCTCCCCTTCATCTTCCATCCGCAAGATAGGCATAGCGCCAGCAGCACGCTATCCCAATAAGACCTACCCAATGGAGCACATGCGCGAAGTGGTGCGTTTGCTTGCTGAGAAGCCAGAAACCACAGTATATCTTTTTGGAGGAAAAGCGGAAATCCCCCTCTTTGAATTGTGGAAGACCCTATCCGATCGGGTTGTTTGCGTGGCAGGAACCATGCAAATCGAAGATGAATTGAAACTCATGGGCGAGTTGGATGTGATGGTCAGCATGGACTCCGCCAATATGCATCTTGCCTCGCTGATGGGCACGCGAGTCGTCAGTCTCTGGGGCTCCACCACCCCCCATTGTGGTTTCTTGGGATGGGGACAGCGTGAGGAGGACTGTCTCTGGGCAGACCTGCCTTGCCAGCCTTGCACCATAGCAGGCAGCAAGGAGTGCAAGTTGGGCGAGATGAAGTGTTGGCATGCCATCAAGCCAATCGATGTGGTGAACCGAATATACAACGTAGAATCATGAAAATAGCCATTGTCATAGACACAGTCATTCCCGTCTTTGCCTATGGGGGCACCGAACGTGTCATGTGGTATCTCGGGCAAGCACTGCACGACATGGGGCATCAGGTGGTCTTCGTAGCGCCAAAAGGTTCTTCGTGCGACTTCGCCCAAATGGTCCACATCAACCCTGCATTGCCTGTGGCGCAGCAGATACCTGCAGACGTAGACGTAGTGCATTTCAACAATGAACGCATTGGTGACGATTTCCCCAAACCATACATTGTGACCTGGCACGGCAATTTTCTTCAGGGAGAACTCCCTCTGAACAGCCTTTTCGTGTCGCGCAACCATGCGGAGCGTCATGGCAGCAATCAGTACGTCTATAACGGAATGAACTGGGATGACTATGCAAGCGTTGACCTTCATGCACCTCGCACCCATTTCCATTTCCTGGGTCAGGCAGCATGGCGTCAAAAGAACGTGCGTGGAGCCATCGACGTGGTCAACCGCATCAACAAGATGTCAGACAGCCCGACAAAGTTGCGCATCATGGGAGGCCACCGTCTCAACCTCAAGCACGGCATCAAGTTCCATTGGTCTCGCCATGCAGACTTCATGGGCATGGTCGGAGGTCAGCAGAAGTTTGATGTGCTGCAACGCTCGCGTGGTTTTATCTTTCCTGTTCGTTGGGACGAGCCTTTTGGCATAGCCATAACCGAAAGTCTCTACTTTGGTAGCCCCGTCTTTGCCACCCCCTATGGCTCGCTCCCCGAGTTGGTTGTTCCGGAGGTTGGCTACCTCTGTAGCTCCGTACAGGAGATGGCAGAACATATTGTACGTCATGCCGCGTATTCTCCCCACGCCTGTCACGAATATGCGAGAGATGTGCACAACGCCAGAGTGATGGCAGAGGCTTATCTAGCCAAATACGAGCAAGTGCTCAATGGCGAAACGCTGAATCAGAAACCTCCCCGTTCCTTGCAGTCAGACAGCAAGAAGCTTCAGTGGACTTAACAATGTGAAGCGATATGAAGATAGACATAGTGCCATATTGCGGTTTAGGAAACCGAATCAATGTGCTTGCAAACGCTCTCGCCTTGCAAACCGTTGCTCAACATGAAATCACGCTGTTCTGGGACAAAACATGGGACTGCCGTGCTTGGTTCGACGAGCTCTTCCTTCCCATCGAAGGCCTTCGTGTGCAGCGCCTCTCCAAGTTCTACATGAAGAGTCCTGGAAAGAGGCAATTGTGGTTGCCCCGCCTCTTGCGTTCCTTCGTCTATGACAAATGCTACAAGGCACGCCGCATACACGACAGCGAGATGCTGCTCACGAAGACGCCAACCGATGGTAAGATTTTTGTCGAAGGCAATCGCCCGTTCTGCCCCGTTGTCGAGCAGTCGATGCTGTCGCGTTATTTCGTGCCAATCCCAGAGATACAGCAGCGCATCGAGCAGTTTGTTGCGCGCTATACGTCTTATACCATAGGCGTGCACGTGCGCAGGACCGACCATAGAGCAGTCATTGCTTCCAATCCTCTCGAAGGATATGTGGCAGAGATGAAGCGCCAGCAGAAACATCATCCCAACTGCCTGTTCTACATCGCTTCCGACGACACCTCGGTCAAAGCCTTCATGCGCAGCCTTTTCCCCGGCAGGGTGCTGACGCTTGAAGAGCTGTCGCTCGACCGCAACAGCGTGAGCGGAATGCAGGATTCTGTGCTGGAGCTTTTCTGCCTCGCCAAAGCAAACCTCATCATCGGTTCCAAGGGGAGCACCTATTCAGCGTTGGCAACCAAACTTTTCGACACCCCCATAGTTTATTAGCAAGATGCGTTACACAGTCCTTACTTATCATATTGGAAAGTATGAACTCGTTCACGAGATTGAAGAGAAGGATCCGGAAGCCGAATACGTGCTTGTTACGGATCAGCAGAATCTTCAGTCTTCCACGTGGCATGTCATTTTCGACCCCGAGTTGGAAGGTCTCTCCACCTTCAATCGCTGCTACATGACCCGCTTCAACATCTTCAAGTACTGCACCACTGACATCTGTCTGCGCGTTGATGGCAGCATCGGCATCAAAAAGAGTCTGAAGCCCATCATAGACTATTTTGAGGATGGTCACTACGACCTCTGTCTCATGCCTCACCCGCAGCGTTCTACCATAGAGGAAGAGTATAAGGTGTGGGTGAAAGAACGCGGCTATAGTCAGCAACAGGCAGAACGCTGCATGAGCGTGCTCCGCGCGAAAGGTTATGATGTGCAGTGCAAAGGTCTCTATCAAGGAGGTTTCATGATTACACGTCGCGGTGAGATAGCACGAACTATCGAAACGCAGACGATGAGTCTGTTGCTGGAGTTAGGCACCAAAGGCAAGATAGAGCGATTGGATCAGACGGTGTTGTCTGCCGTCATAAACAAGGAGTGCGCGCACCTCAAGGTGCTCCCTGTGAGCAGTCAGGTGCTGAGTTCCTACTATATGCAACTCTACTTGCATGGCTCAGACAAGCACAACCTCTTCCACTTGCCCGATTTGCGGCAGAAGAACGTTCGCTTTATGTTCGGACGCAAGGTGGAATGTGTCTACTTCCTCACCCCTTGTGATGAAGCCAGCATCGGAGCCCGCGAATACGAACTTCTCATGACGTTGCGCGCCAACATCTATCGTGCCAAACGGCGCATGAAGAAGATACGCCAGCATCTCACCTATGTGATTGTCGTGCAATGGCTCATCATAGTGGCTCTGGCGCTGCTCCTGCTTTTCTGATACCCACAACAGGCAAAACAATGAAAATATCCATCATCACCATTTGCTACAATAACCTCGAAGGACTCCGCCTGACAGCTGAAAGCATCGGACACCAGACGGTTCAGGACTTCGAGTGGATTGTTGTCGACGGAGCAAGCACCGACGGCACCATCCACTTTCTCTCTACGCTCACCCGCAAGCCCGACTTGCTTATCTCGGAACCCGACCAGGGCATTTATGATGCCATGAACAAGGGAATGCGTAGAGCCAGCGGAACCTACCAGCTCTATCTCAACAGCGGCGACTATCTCTACAACGACCGCATCATGGAGCACATGCAGAAGATGGAGATGACCGCCGATGTCGTCTATGGTGATCTGGAATTTGTGTCGAAGAAGGGTAGGGGGATAGGTTACTATAGTCGCCACATCACGCTTCCCTATCTCATTCAAACCGCCCTGGGCCACCCCTCCTCGTTCATCAAGAGCTCGGCGATTCGCCGTGTCGGCGGCTATGATGCGCGCCAGAAGATTGTGGCAGACTGGCGCCTCTGGATCGAGCTCTGCCTGCAAGGTTGCACCTTCCAGCACTGCGGTCTCTGCATATCCAGCTTTGTCGTGGGCGGTGTGAGCAGCACCCAAAAGAAACAGATAGAGCGCGAGAAGCAGAGCATCCTTGCAGAACTCTCCCAAAAGCACTCTCTCGTCGAGCAAGCAGACACCTCCCAAAAGCGCTCTCTTGTCAAGCAAGCAAAAACCACCTTGGAGCGCTCTCTTGTCGGTCAAGCAGACGCAAAGACAACAGACGACACGCCCCAACCCTCCTGCGTAGTTGTGATTCCGGTGTATAAGCCCCAACCCTCTGCGTTGGAACTATTGTCCTTCCGCCAAAACCTGAAAGTACTCCATCGCCATCCCATCTGCATCGTCAGTCATCAGGATTGCGACCTTTCTGTGTATGCAGATGAGGCAGCACGACTTGGTGTGCACGTTTTCTATCGCTACTTTTCGCAGGCTTACTTCACTTCCGTCGCAGACTACAACCGTCTGATGCTTTCCCCCTCCTTCTACAAGCTTTTTGCGACATATCAGTATGTGCTCATCTGCCAACTGGATGCCTTGGTCTTCCGCGATGAACTCGACGATTGGTGTGCGAGGGGATATGACTACATTGGTGCACCCATCCATTTTCGGCATCCCGATGGCAGCGTGTCCCATCGCGTGTGGGGCGTGGGCAATGGAGGACTCTCCCTGCGCCGCGTTGCCTATTGCCTCGACTTGCTTGCCAAGCCCAAGCATCTTCCGTTCATGAAGCTCAGTGGACTATGCCGGCGCTACAAGATGCGTTGGCACACAATTCTTGGTCTCCTGCCCCGCCTCTTGGGACAGAAGAACACGCTTGGCTATTTCCTTCGTAAGAACGTCAACGAAGACCTCATCTTCGGCGTCTATGCTTCCCATTCCTACTATGGGTTCAGGATTCCCGATGAGGCTACTGCACGCCGTTTTTCGGTCGAGTCGTTTCCCTTACACTACTTTCCCCAACCGCAGAGCCACATGCCCTTCGGCTGCCATGCGTTCGACAAGAACGAGTGCGAAAGCTATTGGTTGCCCCTCATCGACGAGCAGTGTCAAGGACAAGAAGTTCGCTGACGGGCACGTCTTTGGTCCTCTCCCTCATCTGCGCCGCATCCTCTTCTTCTCCCCCTATCTTCTCTCTCTTCGCCGCATCAAGGTTTGCCCACCCTCGTCTTCTTGGCAAACAAGTGATGAAAGACGAGTTTCAAGGCATTGCGCATAATCTTGAAATCTCCAGCAACCGAGTTGAGGTTCAGACCCGCAATGATCTTCTTCTGATACAGGTGAGCATCAGACTTGGGTGTTATGTAGGTGCGCTCAGCAGCCTTCTGCCAGTTCTCGATCAGATACATGTCATTCAACACCATCTCTGGCAGGTATTGGTGGCGCACATCGTCTATCTCCTTGGCAAACATCTTCTGTTTCTCTTCGTCGAAGCTGCACCCATTGGTGTCAAAGACGGTTGTCACGAAGGGCAGATAGCAATACGAACGGTTGTTCGTGAGAAACTCATACATCATTTGTTCCCAGTCGCTCACCAATTGATAGTCGAGCGAGTAGGGGCGAGCCTTGAGCATCTCAGAGCGGATGTAGGTGCTCTGGTGGGGCAGAGGGTGGAGAATAATCTCATGGGCAGCCATCTGCTCAGGCACCTTGCGATACCAGTAGTGGGGCAAATCCTCAATGATGTCGCAGCAATAGAAATCCTCTCCCCTCAGAAAGGGCAGCACGCTGTGCACACTATGCTTGTTGTAGAACGAATCGCCCGAATTGAGAAAGAGCATATACTCACCCGTAGCCATCGCAATGCCCTTGTTCATTGCGTCGTATATGCCCTTGTCAGGTTCGCTCACCCATTGGTGAATCAATCCCTTCTCCGCATATTCCTTTATCACATCTTGAGAACCATCCTTTGAGGCTCCGTCCACCACGATATATTCGAAATCGCGGCACATTTGTGCCTCTACGGATTTGAAGGTGTTCAGATAGCCCAACTTATTGTTGTAGCCAATGGTGATGACGCTCAGTTTCATTCGGTAGTCTGCTTTTTTGTTCGATGCGGTCAAACCTTCAGGTCTTCTCTGCTCTCCTTTTCGCGTGCAGAGAATCATGGCCCGCAATTGTTTTTCAATGTGGCAAAGTTACAAAAAAAACAATAAAGTGTAGCATGTAGCCACTTTATTTTTCACACAAAGTCTCATTCTCCTCTTTTCGGCATCGGAAAAACAAGGAAAAGTTTGGATTTGTCATCCTTTCTTCGTTACTTTGCAAAAGCATGTGCCCAAATCCGGAGCACCATCAGCCAACTCATACAACGGAGCCCCACCCCCACGTATCCCTCTCCACTTAACACCAAAAGCGCAGCCACCCCAGATGAGCCAACTCTATCCTTTCCTCTTCACCGACAACCTGCACCAAGTGGTGTGGGGCAGTGAGCAGATAGGCAAATGGAAGGGACTTCAGCAAGCACCTCCGCATGTGGGAGAGTCATGGGAAGTCAGTGCCATCGAGACCAGTCCCTCCGTTGTTGCCAATGGTCCCTTGCAGGGCACTACTCTGCCCGAACTCGTTGCCCACTACGGGCAGCAGCTGCTTGGCAAGAAGGTCAGCGAGCGCTATGGCGGCAAGTTTCCTCTCCTTGCCAAGTTCATTGGGGCTGCCAGCGACCTTAGCATACAGGTGCATCCCGACGACGCACTCGCCCTGAAGCGCCACAACTGTTTTGGTAAGAACGAGATGTGGTACATCATCAACGCATTGCCAGGCGCCAAAATCTACTCAGGCTTCAAGACCGCAATCACCCCCGAAGCTTATAAGAGCCGCGTGGCAGACGGTACCATCTGCGACGTGCTTCAGGCCTACGAGGTGCATCCAGGCGACATCTTCTACATCCCAGCCGGCCGCGTCCATGCCATCTGCGGCGGCATCCTTTTGGCAGAGGTGCAGCAGTCCAGCGACGTCACCTATCGCATCTTCGACTACAACCGCCCCGGACTTGACGGACTTCCTCGTCCCCTCCACACCGACCTTGCTCTCGACGCCCTCGACTTTCGTGTCGAGGAGGACTATCAGACCCACTACAGCATTCGTCCCAATCGCCCCACCCACGTTGTCTGCAGTCCCTTCTTCCAGCTCAACCTGCTCGACCTCAAAGCTCCTGTCACGCGCCACTTGCGCAAGTGCGACAGCTTCGTCATCTATATGTGCACACAAGGCGACTGCCGCATCACGCCC
The DNA here is from genome assembly GCA_018065005.1 of Candidatus Physcousia equi. Lineage (GTDB taxonomy): Bacteria > Bacteroidota > Bacteroidia > Bacteroidales > Bacteroidaceae > Physcousia > Physcousia equi. The sequence goes on along the minus strand of JAGHUD010000058.1, from coordinate 1,761 downwards.
GAATCCAGTCCCGATGATGCCATCGTCCTGTCAGCGGGCCACAGTTGCCTCATTCCCGCCCAATGTGCCGACCTCAAGGTGCAGCCCCACACGAGCACGGCAAGCACGCTCGTCGAAGCCTTCATCGACAACTATCGGTCGTGGTCCACCACACTCATCAAGAACGTGGCATCGATAATTTGGAGTTCATAGTTCATAGTTCATAGTTCATAGTTAGGCATTATCCATTTCATTGAAGGTCATAGCATGAGAAGATTAGTTGGTTTTGTAGTGATGCTGCTCGTTGCGGCAACAGTCAGAGCACAGGAGTTCGAGCAATACTTCGAGGACGAGACACTTCGTCTCGACTACGTCATGGGCGGCAATGCGCATCAGGCGCATGTCTACTTGCAGCAAGCCTACAGGCAGAAAGGGTGGCACGGGCGCAGAAGCCGTCTTGCAGAGACCTTTCTCAAGGGAAACGGACAAATCACAGTGCGCGACCACGCCACACAGCAGGTCATCTACGTCTGGACCTTCTCAACACTCTTCCAGGAGTGGCAACTCGAGGAGGAGGCGCGCCACACCGATCGCGCCTTCGACGCCTCCTACTTCATCCCCATGCCCAAGGACACCGTCGACATCACGGTAGCGCTCTTCGACCGTTATCAGCATCTCACCACCGAGATGACGCACACACTCAATCCCCACGACATCCTCATCTGTCCGCTCTCTGCCCATCCTCAAGCCCTCCACCTGCCCACCGTGCCTGCGCAGCAGCCACAAGCTCCTCGCATCCACATTGCCATCCTCTCCGAAGGCTACACCGCCACGGAGCAAGACAAGTATGCCGGCGATTGCCAGCGAGCCATCCAAGCCCTCTTCGAGCGGGAACCCTTCCGTTCGTTGCAGGGCTATTTTTGTTTCCATCCCGTCTTCGTGCCCAGTCAAGAGAGTGGCACCAGTGTGCCGCATCTCAATGCTTGGCGCACGACAGCATGCTACACACATTTCGACACATTCTACTCCGAACGTTACCTCACCACACAGTCCATCCATCACCTCTACGACCTCCTTGCCGGCGTGCCTTTCGAGCACCTCATCGTGCTGGTAAACAGCGATCACTACGGCGGCGGTGGCATCTACAATCAGCTCACCCTCACCACTTCCGACCACTCCACCTTCAAGGAGGTGCTGGTGCATGAGTTCGGTCATGCCTTTGGCGGACTTGCCGACGAATATGCCTACGACGACATGGACTCGCCCTGGTATCTGCCCGACACCGAGCCCTGGGAGCCCAACATCACCACCCTCCACGACTTCGCCTCCAAATGGGCAGACATGATGCCTGCGGGCACCCCCATACCCACGCCGCTCGACCCTTGTGTGCCCCACTACCGCAGCATAGCAACCGGCGACACGGCATCCTGGGCGCGTCTCAATGCTTGTGTCTCTCGCGTCGGAGTCTTCGAGGGTGCGGGCTATCAGTCACGCGGTTGCTATCGTCCAGCCCAAGAGTGCCGCATGAAGATCAACGAGGTGGAAAACTTCTGCCCCGTTTGCGACCGTGCCATTCGTCGCATCACGCAGTTCTATGTAGCAGAATAGCGCCCACGAGGAGCTCTCTGCTTTGTGCAACCACCTCATTCTCCACGTAGGTGTTTCACCGTTGAACAGGAACTTAGTGACGATAAAATAATAACATGGTACAAAATACTTTTGATAACTTGCCACGCTTTCACTTATCTTGTTGGCTATTTTACTGCTGTATTTCAGTCATGT
>JAGHUD010000046.1 GCA_018065005.1 Candidatus Physcousia equi | reverse complement strand
AGTAAGCAACAGTGGGCAAGCCTTGACGCTCTGTCTTGGTAAGGCCTGTCTGCGTATCAACGTCATAGATGTAGGCACGTAGTAGCGCCTCGAATTTCTGCACCACCGAATGGTTGATCAGCTTTCGGGTGATGAACTGGCGACCATAGAAGCGCAGGCAGTAGTTGAGCAGCATCTCAATGTGGTTGATGATCAGGTCGTGGGTCATCGGGTCGATGGCGTGATGCAGTTCCTGCTCAATCATTCCCACCACGCTTCGGTAGATTTCTATCTCCTGTGCCGAGAGGTGAAGCGCCTCGTTGAGCGAGTAGGAGAAGAACTCATAGCGGCTCATCTGCTGTCCGAGTGCTGACATCTTGAGGAAGTCGGGATGAAACACCAGCGCCGTCCATCGCGGTGCAGGGCCGTTGGCCACTGGCTCAACCGTAATGGCATGTCCCGGAGCAGCAGGTGTAACGGTCATTTCGTCAAAATCATACGGGGTGCGCCCGTATGACAGCGCGCACCCTTTGGTTTCTTTAAGTATTACGGCATAGATGCCATAGTGAACGGTGAGGGGTTCGAGCGGTTTCTGTATAGACGAGGGGTCGAACTTGAACCGCTTCATGGCCTCTGCCGGATCAAAGCGCACAACGCTGACTAGCGGGTGCAATGTTTCGAACCCGAAGAAGTCGTTGAATGCCTGAACCGAATCAAATTTTATTTCCTTCATAAAGTTACTGGTTATTGTTTGTTGCCTCGCTCCAGTTCCTCGCTCATCTGTCGATTCCATGCAGAAGCATCGCCACCTGCCTGCTCGTCGGGCAATGAAAAGTTGACAAACTGGCGTGTCTGTTCGATATTGAACTCATAGAAGCGCTTCTCGCGGTTCAAATCACGCATCTGCTTCATCTCAGCGTCGGTGAGCTTGATGTTGAGGCTCTCTATATTTTCTTGAATGTGCTTGGGGTTGTCTGACTTGGGGATGATGGAATGACCTTCTTGAATGTGCCAAGCCAGAATCACCTGTGCAGGGGTTATGTTGCGTTTGTTGGCTATGGAATTGATTACCGGGTCGCGCAGCAAAGCACCGTTGCTTGCCTGGCCTCCCAGCGGATACCAGCATTCTACTACCATGCCGTCCTTCCTAACCTGTGTGCTCTCGGCCACGCGCTGAGCGTATGGATGGCATTCCATCTGCAGGATGACGGGTTTAACAGAAGTGGAATCTACGCACCAGCGATAGGCGTCCTGAGCCTCCTTGACTTCAAAGTTAGAGAGACCAAGACAGCGTACCTTGCCTGCCTTGACAGCAGCCTCCATGTTGTGCCATGCCGTTTTGAAGTCGCCTACAGGTTGGTGAGGATAGAGGAGGTCGATGTAATCCAAGCCCATGCGTGCCAGCATCTTGTCGATGGCATCAGCTTGTGCATACTCCGATGGCCAAAGCTTTGAAGTCACCCAAATTTCGCTACGCTTCACACCGCTTTCTTTGCAGAAGTCGTTGACTGCCCTGCCCACTCCCTGCTCATCCTGGTAGGCATGAGCGGTATCGATGTGGCGGTAACCCATGCGAAGGGCTGTTAGTACGGCATCGTAGCAGGCATCGTTGCCAGGCATCAGGAAAGTGCCGATTCCGAACTGAGGCATCTTCACACCATTGTTCAGTGTTAGGGTAGGTGTGACCGGTGCCTTGTAGTCGGCTGCAGGGCCTTGTGGACGCGCTAGTGGTTGCTGTCCGCCTTGAGGGGCATTGGGCATCTCTACACCAGGTCCTCCCGTGCGTGTAGTGAATACGAAGGAGATGAGTTTCCATGCACCTTCCTCGTTATTGAACACCTGTGTGACGAAGAACGGATGGCTGGTTGTCTGACCTCCCAACTCGGCATCGAGCACGATGGTGCTATACACTGCCACATTGGATTTGTTGATCATCTTGACCTCCACACCGTAGACTTCGGCATGCTTGTACCAAATCATTCCGCCACCTATGGTTGCCAGTTCCTGCTCGGTGCCCCAGTAGCCACCCATGTGAACAAACTCGCAGTTGGGGTGGAATATGGTTTTAAGACCCTCAGCATCCTTGGCAGCCATCATGTCCCATATTTTCTGCGACAGGTCGGCAAATGGTTGCTGCTCGGCGGTGTGGGTTTTGTTGTCGTAGGTAGGGAAACGCATTTCCTGAGCCATTAAGTTGTTCGTTGTAATCATCAAGAACATAGCTAAATACAAAAGAATTTTTTTCATACTAAACAATTTTTAGGGTTAATATTGAAGTTTTCTGGGTGCAAAGATAGCGTGTTTCAAAATAATACTTAGTACCTGAAATCTTCAAAAGATAACCATTTATCTTGATGCTGTTTTACTGGCTCAGGATTACACTTTTTAAGCAGAAAGAGCGTAATTGCCTATAGGTTTTGGTTTAACTCTATAAAATTTGAAGTTATATCCCAATCTCAGCTGCTTCTGAGGGTGTGGGAAACTTCAATAATCTTTTTCATGGCCACAAAGATAGAAAGAATTACGCAATCTGCAATATAAAAACCGACAGAATCTATAGGCGCCCGATATTTTTGGTCGATTTGACATCATTCGGTACTATTTGGAGGAAAAAAAGTGGCCGTGTCTTTTGACACAGCCACCTTTTCTGATGATATTATTCT
>JAGHUD010000002.1 GCA_018065005.1 Candidatus Physcousia equi | reverse complement strand
AGGGCTTGCTTGAAGGCAGCCACGTTCTCGGGTGTCAATCCACCTTCTTGTGATAGAGCGTCAATGAGTGGCTTCAAAACATCACTCTTTGCAGTGAAGGGTTTCTGGGTATCCACACCATTTTTCTGATCCTTTGCCTGCTCTACAACAGACAGGAGATAGTCGCGCATCATTTCAGCAGCTTGCTCTTCAGAAATCTGCTCTAACTGCCATACGGCACTTTGCCAACTTGTCTGTGCGTATTTTACTGTCAAATTACCCGTACCACCATCAAGCACCCAAGCTATATTATCTCCAGAAGTTGCGTTGCAGATGGCATAACCTGTGCGATTATTGTTGCTGTTAGGATAGATATGCATGAGGGTACCTTGTGCTGCAGGGGCAGTTCCGAAGCCTTTGAACTGAAGTCCAGTACTCAGGTTCTCAAGGTAAACACCACTATTGTTGGCAGCTTTCACAAGTTTCCATATAGCACTGAAGGGATTAATAGAAGCATTACCTGGCACGTAAATAGAGTTTCCACTGGAGTAGGCATACTGGGGTGTATTACCAAAATCCACCTGAGTCTTATAGAGGTTGTTGATGCGCACGTAGACGGTTGTCTCGCTGGTGCTGAGATAAGGATTCTCCGTGTAGGTGATATTGATATCGTTGCCCACAATTTCAACAACGGGAGCCTGGAGCAGATCGCCGTTGCTTGCAATTACGTTGGCAGTTGTGAGTGTGCCAGCATACTCAAAGTTTTGGTTGTCTTGATAAGCCTGGTCTGCAATGGTAGCAGTCAGACCCGTAGTCGCATAACCTTCGGGTACATTGATATGTACAGTATAGTTGTTCAGGTTGACTGTTCCGAGCGTAATGCCTGTTCCGGCATTGCCCTTATCGTAGTAGAAGTTGATGGTGGAAGAGCTAGAAGATGTGTGCGCGAGGTATGCAGCAGGATTAGAGCCCTTCACCTTCAGCACCCATTTGCTGTCACTCACCTTCTCATACTCGAAAAGGGCAGGTTGTCCGAATGAAGCAGCGTTTCCGTTGGCTGTGCCGTTGGCTGTACCGATTCCTTGTCCGCAAGGGTTATAAATTTCGAATCCTTCATACCAGTTGCCCGTAAAGAACCATTCATAATTCTCGTAGGTAGTTGAGGTGTAAGCCGTTGTGGTCTGACCTACGGTTGTTTCCTCTGCAGAGGGAATATAGGCATACTTACCATAAAGGCTGATGGTATACATTTGCCCGACCTCGAAGGGGAGTGTCGCTGTAGTATAGGCATTAACCTCCGTGGTCTCTTCGCTTATTGCATTCACATTATAGGTTGCCGTAACATACGAAGGAAGTCCTGTGAGCGATGGCGCTGCACCAATCACCTGAGCTACGTTTTGCTGCGTGTAGAACAAACGAGAATGATCGGCAGCATCGTAGACTTTAAATGTTACGTATTTGGTTTGAACTTGACTCTCAATGCTACTAATCTCTTGGGTAATGGTTTGTACCTGCGCATCTGTTACTGCAGTGTTGAACACATAAACAGCATCTATGAATGAAGAGTAAGCTGGATTAAAGATGACATATTTGTAGAATTCAGAACACTTCAAACCGCCATTAGAATACTTAACAACAGATCCATCAACATATATGCGCGTTCCATAACCGTTATCAGACTGTCCAACTACAAGGGTGATGATATGCGATCCGCTACTCAGGACATTTGTGAAAAGGGTAGGATTTGAGCTACCGCCCCATTCATCCCCCCGCCAGGTTGCACTAATTTTGCCATCTGTTCTGGCGCCAATTCCAATACTTGTGTTATTAGCACTGCTGGCACTACTCAGTGTTACTATCTTTTCGTAGGAAGTGGGTGTAGCGAGGTTGATGCGGAAGGATACGGTTACCGTTGGGCGATTGACATTACCATCACCCTTCACGGTGGTGCTGACACCTGCTTCTCGGTTGATGAGAATGTTGCCAGCATTGTCTCTTTCAATCGTAGAGTTTCCTCCATCATTTATGTCCAATGAGAGAAACGACAGGTTCTCCGTTCCTGCGATGGCACTGTCTATAAATCTCTCATCTGTACCATCGCTTGGTTGGATTTCTTGCGCCCAAGCTCCGCTACTCCACCCTATGAGTGAGAGTAGAAAAAGTAATAAGTAATTTTTCTTCATAGTGTTATTATTTAGAGTTAAGAAAATATTTATACCTTATTAAATATATACGCGCGGGCGAGCGCACACGTGTTAGCGCGTTTTTTAAGAAAAAATAGACCATCGCACCAGTTGCCTCATTGCCACATTACCAAAATAGTGGGGCCCGCTTCACAGCGAACTAATCATTATAAACTTTTCAAAAAATCGCAGCTCTGACGCAATCTAAGTGCAATGGCCATTTTTCGGAAGCAAAGGTACGAAAAATAAAAGTTATTACCCCCCCCATTGTTAATTTATGTTAAATCCGCGATTTTTGCCGATTTTTGCCGCATTTTTCTACGAATTTACCATTTTTTGTCTCTCCAGACTGGTCAGTTTTGTCATTCATCGAGTTTTTTCCGTTAGGAATTAGGGGATGAATAAATGATATGCATGTTTGGTTTTCTGCATTTATATTGCTAACTTTGCATAGTGAAACATACAAACGTGAAGCATGAACCCCAAAAATATCTCATTTATGAAAAGGATTTTTACTACTCTTCTCTGTCTGGCGTCGCTGGTGGCAAGCGCACAGGAACATCAGTTCACCGTTGCCACGTACAACGTAGACGGCTTGCCGGCATCGCTCAATGACCCCATCTTTGGCATTCCAATCCCCATCAACCCGCGAAACCCCACTCCGGAGAAGTTCTACGAGATGAGCGAACGCCTCAACAGCATCGGATGGGACATCATTGGCATCAACGAGGACTTCAACTATCACGAGGAACTGATGTCGGGGATGACCGACAACTATAATTTCACGACCTTCCAGGGCAAGATGGAGAGTTCGATGGAGGCGGTGACAGGCATTCTTGCCGGCACCTTCCGCTTCCCCTACGATGGTCTAAACCTCGCCACAAAGAAGGACTTGAAGGTGACGGGCGAGGAGATAGTGCCCTGGAGTGCAGAGGCCGTGTGGGGCTACCTCACCAACTTTCAGGACAGCCTGACGACGAAGGGTTTCCGCTTCTATACGGTGGAGTTTCCCAACGGCATGGCAGTTGATGTGATTCCCCTTCATGCGGATGCAGGCTATGAATATGGCGACCGCCATGCGCGCGTCAATGGCATGGCGCAGCTCTACGATTTCGTCGTAGCACATAAGTCTTCCCACCCGATGATCATCCTGGGCGACTACAACAACCTCTATGCACGCGACGACATGAAGACGCTCTTCATGGACCGCCTGAACAACTGTCCGGGCGTGACGGCACGCGATGCTTGGGTGGAGATGAAAAATGGGGGGGCGTTTCCCCAGTTCCTGAATCCCGCTGACGATGATAATGATGAGAAGTGCGACAAGTTGGAGGAACAACGGGATGCCAACTCGGAGATTCTCGACAAGATTGTGTACATCAATCTGGACGAGTCCGACTGCAAGCTCGAACTGGTTTCCGTCAGCAACATCACGGACATGAAGACGAGCGACGGCGATGACATGTCCGACCACTTGCCCCTGACGGCTACCTTCACCCTGAAGTCGGCTGCCACGGACATTGCTGGCGTGTATGCCAAGCGTGCGGATGCCCAGGCGTACAACCTTCTCGGCCAGCCGGTGCGTGACAACCACCGTGGCGTTGTCATCAAGAATGGTCGCGTGGTGATCAATAAATAACTAACATTTTGTAAACAAACGCACAGAATCGCGCCAATCGGAGCGCTTTTCGAGTTGGTGATTTCCGTGCAATTCTCACGCACTTGGGAAATATCAAAATGTAAGTGACTCACCCATTTTTCATCTCTTCCCGACTGAAGGGGGAGGAAGAGAAAAGGCGAACAAACAAAAAAAGCCGTTGCCCATCGTGGACAACGGCTTTTTTGTTTGTTCGCTATGAGAGCGGAACGATATTAATAGAAGAGATGACGCTTGTCAGACTTCTTGGCATTCTTGAAAGCTGTGTAGAAGATGCTTGCGGGGTCGCGCATGTCAGTTTGGAACATACGGCTCATCATGTACATCTGCTGCTGAGCAGAACGCTGCATCTCAGCCTTCTCGTCGTACTGCTCCTCGGTCTTGTTCTTAGCGATCACCTGGAAGGCATATACACCGGCGTTGCCACGCACTGCGCTCACGAACTTGCCTTGCTGTGCTGCACTAACAGCTGCGCTGAGCACAGGCTCGCTGGCAGCCATCTTAGAGACAAAGGTGGGAGCAGCAAAGGTGATGTGCTGAATCGTGTCGCTCACGGCACCAGCCATCTTAGCCACGTCAGCTACGCTCTTGGCAGCCTTCATCTTATCCTGCAGCTGGGTTGCCTTCTTGTCCTGAGTGGCAAGTTGTGTGAGGATGGGTTTGATTTGCTCGTCGTTTGCATCGCGATAGCCTGCGGGGTGAATGGCTGTGAGGACCGCTACGACGAGGTGCTCACGGTTTTTGCCGCAGTACATGATTTCGCTCACATCGCCAACCTTGCTTTCTTCCTTGAATGCCCATTTTACAACCTCGCGTGAATCCATCACGCCAACGATGTCGTTTGTCATGGCATCGAGATCGTTACGGTCGAGCAGCACATACGTCTTCTGGTCTTTCTGCATAGCCTCAAGTGTCTTGTTGGTTGCCACAAAACTTGAGAGATCGTTGAAATACTTGTTTGCTGTTTCGTTGCTGAAATCGATGGTGCGCTTGATGACAGCAACGTCATACTTGTCGCTCATCTGACGGCGATCGGTCACTTGGAGCACGATGACGCCACCCTCGAAGGAGATCTTGTTGTAGGTGCCCACTGAAGCAGTCGTAGCTGTTTCGATGAACTTCTTGTTGCTCTCATCGAGTGTCTGACCCTCAAACATATTGCTGGTGATCCACTGCTTGGTGGCAGGTTGGTTGTATGCCTTAGCGATGGTGTCGAAGTCAGCACCTGCCTGGAGGGCATTCACAATGCTGTCTGCTGTCTTGGTGGCAGCTGCTGCATCCTGGTTGAGGGCTGCAATCTGGCGAACCTCCACTGAGTCAGGACGGCTCACCTTGCCGATGAGACGAACGACATTGAGGGTGTTGTCGAGCGCATTGAAGTAGATGTCGGTCTGCGTGCCCACAGCCATTGAGTCGATCTGCGCTGCGACGTCGCGAGGCAGGGTGTTCTTGCTCACGGGGGCGCTGCTGTAGTTGACCAAAGACTGGCTTTGACGAACGACGCTTTCGATGACAGCATCGGGCTTGCTCAGCGATGCAGCATAGCCTGCCATTTCCTCACGGAGAGCTGCTTCATCCTCGCTGCTTGCCTTCACCACAACATCAATGTACTTGATATCACGTGACTCATTGGGCTGATAGAAGGCTTCTTTGTATTCCTCATATTTTGCCTTGATGTCGGCATCCTCAACCTTTACCGTTGCGTCGTCGATGCTGGTGAAAGGGATGGCTGCCATCACAATATCGCTTTCGTTGACACGTGCATCGAAAGCAGACTTAGCACTGATGGGGTTGCTCATCACGAGGCTTGAGAGCAGCACCTGATACTTCTCCATCAAGGTGTTGCTGCGAATCTCCTTTTCGATGAAACACCAGAAGCGATACATGCGGTCCATGTATTCACGCTGTTCTGCTGTAACCTGAGGATTGCTCATCATTTGCTCGCGCTCCTGGATGAATTGCTGGAGCAGGGTGTAGTCAAACTGACCCTGCTGGTTGCGGAAAGGAGTTTGTGCAAGCAGAGGATGCTGGCTCGACTTGATGATGTTCTGAAGTTCTGTGTCGGTGACGGTGAGACCGAGTTTCTCACATTCTTCTTCGAGCATCTGCTGCTGAAGGAAACGCTGGTAGACTTGCTCACGGATCTGAGCCATCACTTCGTTGCTCACCTGCTCTCCTTGGGGCAGCTGACCCATGGTCTGGAGCACGTCTTTGTAGTCGTCTGCCATTTGGTTGAGTTCAGCATAGTCGAGCGACTTGCCGTTGAGGCTTGCCACCTCAGTGTCGGGAGCGCTGGACTTCATGATTTCCACGGCGCTTCCTGCGATGAAGGCAAGCATACCCAGACCGATTGCAATCTGAGTGATCTTGTTGCTTCTGATTTTCTGTAATGTTGCCATTGTTGTTATGATTGTTTTGTTATTATTTTGTCACCTTTGTCGTCGGATTCGTTGCCGACGTTTTCTGTCGGCTCACGCCAAAAGGGAAGTTGGCGGGGAGTCTATACACCCAATCAGCGCGCAAAGTTACAAAAAAAAGTTCATTCGCGCGAAAGAAAAGCATAAAAAAAGCGCTCAAAAAGTAATAATTGAGCGCTGTGTTGTGCCTTACTCGCCTTTCGGCTTGACGAAAACATCAATTTACCTTGAGGCGCACCAGTTCTATCTTTGTGGTTGTCTTCTGCATAATCTTAAATTCAAAGCGACCCACCTTCACCACTTCGTTCAGTTTCGGGAAGCTCTGATACTCATGCAGAATGAGACCGCCCACCGTGAGATACTGGTCGCTCTCGGGGAGGTCGAGCGACAGTTTTTCGTTGACCTGTTCTATTTCGAGACGTGCCGAAAGCAGATATTCTCCGTTGCCGAGGTCGGTCATCGTGTAGGTATTGCTGTCGTGCTCATCTTCAATTTCTCCAAAGATTTCCTCCACGAGATCTTCGAGTGTGATGATGCCGCTTGTTCCGCCAAACTCGTCCACGACGACTGCTATGGATCGTTTTTGCTGTATGAAGGTCTTGAGGAGTTTCTGGGCTGGCATGGTCTCTGGCACAAAAGGCACCTCGCGAATGCTCTTCGTCCAATCGTCGCCCGATTTGAGCCGGAACATTTCTGATGAGTGCACGTAGCCTTTGATGTCGTCTACGTCCTCGCCATAGACCACAATCTTCGAGTGTCCAGACTCCACAAATTGGATCTTGAGTGTCTCGAGCGTTGCCTCGCTGTCGATACCGTCAATCTCGGTGCGCGGAACAATGCAATCGCGCACCTTGACGCTGCTGAAGTCGAGGGCATTCTGGAACATTCGAACTTCATCGTCAACCTCCTCTTCGTTTTCAGCCTCATCGATGCTGCTTTGAATGAGATAGTCCAGGTCTACCTTGGTGAACGTTGAGTCGCCGTCGTTGCGTCGGAGCTTGACGCCGCAGATGCGGAGCAGGAGCTTGCTCAGCCCGCTCGTGAACTTACTCAACGGGTAGAGGATGACGTAGATGATGTACATGGGCAGCGCAAAGACGCTCAGCATGTGGTTTGGACTACGTTTGAAGATAGTTTTGGGGAGAAACTCGCCGGTGAAAAGCACGACGAGCGTGCTGATAACGGTTTGGATGACGAGGCACAGGGCGTCGTTGGAGCAGGTCTCTGAAGGGTCCTCGGGATGCAAGCCGAGGGGAACAAGCACATAGATACCGATGAGCTGCGCCATCAGAATACCGTAGATGACCAGCGCTATATTGTTACCCACGAGGAGCGTGGAGATGAAATTATTTGGATGCTTATAGAAAACGCTCAGTGCCTTACTGCTCAAGCCCCCATCCTGCTTGTCGATTTCATAACGCAGTTTGCTGGATGAGACGAAAGCAATTTCCATGCCTGAGAAGAAGGCGGAAAAGAGCAGTACGATGATTGTTGATATGACAAGATAGGTTGTGTCGTGCATCATAGAGCGTGCAATGGTCTTGGGGCGGTGGTGAGAGGGAGAATTGTGTCTGTGTTTTGAAATAAAGAGAGCCGCAAAGCAGGGACGGAACCATACTTCGCATCAGCGGACGCTGTCGGGCATTTCAGGTGGTGTGGGCACGTCGCTTTCCGTGTCGCTGGCAGGGAAAGCGCCATAGGAGTTCTGCACGAAATAGTCGGTCATCTGCTCATTGGAGCGAAATTCGGTTCCGTGCAGTTCACGGTCGGGCATATAGATATCCATGGGCATGTGGTTCCACATGCGGTGCTCATCCATATTCCAAAAGAGTTCTTGTGTGAGGAAGAGTGTGCCTTCGAGATTCTTCACCACGACGCGCCCGCGCAGCTCCCACACGGATTGCTTGTGCAGATAAGCTGTATCCGCCTGCACGTAGAGGTCTGCGTGCATGTTTTGGTCGAACCGTTCCATGAAGAAGCCATGCAGAAACTTCCAGGTGGCAGGCACTGTCGTGTTGTGTATCTGCCAGTCCTCTGCCACCAATTTGTAGCGTATGACACCAGAGTCGCTGATGAGCGTGCTCACACCAGTGGCTGTCATGAAAGCGAGCGAGTCGGACTCGTTTATGGCAGCTGCCATGTGCTCCTGATCGGCAGAGCATGAGATGAAGGAAAGCACGCCCGTGGCGACAGCGATGAAGAATGAAGCCACTCTCATCCTTTTGCGAGCATCTGCGCAACGGCGACGAACACAGGGCACAGAGTCTGTCGAGTGCAACATGGCAAGGGGTATGCGTTGCGTCTTCGCCATTAGTTTATCTTCCACTTCGCAAACCATTTCTCATTGAACGAGATGCCAAGATTCAGCATGAGATAGTTCTCTGTTATCAGACCCGGAGCAGATGGCTTTCTGCGCATCCATTCTGCCGAGACGTTGACCACCGAGCGACCGCTCATGCGACGTGTAGTGAGGGGCAGACCCAAACCAACGGAGAGGCGCATCTCTGCCGGACCATCCTGAATGCCATTAGGTCCGCTCACTTTCGTGTAGGGCGTGGAATAGTTGAAACCTATGCGATAGCGCACTGTGCTGAAATAGTCTCGCGACAGCAAATCAGGCACAAACTCGGCGCCGACGGCAAATCGCGAACGGTTGTGGTAAGCGCCTGATTGCGCTTCGTAGACAATCTTGTTATCGTCTGTTATGTATACCAACGGCATGGTGCAATCTGCCCATTTCTCGTAGGTATAATCTGCAGCCACCGTAATCTTTGACAAGTGCTGATAAGCTACGCCTACGCCGAAGGTATGGGGCAGGCTGAAACCGTTTTTCGCAACAGCAGTCGTTGTGTCGCCCAAAGTATTGAAGCGATAGTAGTAGGATTCGTTGTTGTTGATTTTATGACCTACACCATACGTGGCTCCCAGCACCAAGCGGTCGTGGTTGGGCAAAGCAATGGGATATTGAACACCGAAATCAAGCTTATAGGTCTTGATGTCGGAAGTGTAGAGTTTGCATTGACTGTTGTAGTTGGCATTGGTGCTGTTGTATTCGCTGAACACCTGTGTGACCGAGTGATTATAGTCGCCCCACACATAGCTTGCATTCACACCGACCGAGAAGTCTGCAAAAGGCTTCCATCCAACACCCAAATAGAGTTGGTGGAGACCACCTTGTCCCATGTAGGTGGCACTTGAGGATATGTTTTGCGCAGATACTGAGCTATAGCCCACACTATTCTCGCGAGCGAACGTATAACCTATGTTTGTGAATGGGACAAAGCCAATGGACATACCCACATTCCTGGCCAATCGGAAACCGGCATTGATGTTTGAGAGTGTGGCATTGTAGGTGTTCTTGCGGTCCTGGTTCTGCGTGAGTCTGCCGTATTGCAGGGTCATGCCCACATCGAAAATAAACGAGAGCGAGTCGAGACACGAGTAGGAAGCAGGATTCAGCATATTCACACGTGCCCCTTGGCGAAGTCCGTATGCCACACCGCCCATGCCGCGATTGAAGGTCTGCGACTGCTCTGACAGTGTGCCGAGTCCGAAACGCGAGTAGGAGGAGTTGCTTCCGTTCTGCGCCGACAGGGTTAGAGGAAGCAGTAATAGTATGGTCAGTATCTTATTTCTCATTGTTTTTGAACATTGATCAGCGGATTGGTCAAAATTCGTTTTCTTTTATCTCTTCGTAGCATCAGCTTGCCTCTTGTTCGTTCTCCCGGAACAGACGGTCATCTGGGCGCATCACCTGGGGAGACTATTGAGCGTGGCATTGAGTCCTATGAGAACGAGGTTCTTTTCCTGAATGACAGGCTCCTCGATGTGCAACGGAGTCCCACCTGCAAGCACCGTTCGCAACGCTGGATAACGTTGGCGCCAGCAGCGGATGTAGCCTTCCACCTCATATTCCAAACCGCGCAACGCACCGCAGCGCATACAAGTGGGGGTGTCGTACCCCACAGGAGGCAAGTCGCCCGTTGCACTGACGAGTGGCAGGAGTGCCGTCTGCTCGTGCATGGCACGCAGGCGCATCTCCACGCCTGGTGCAATGTTGCCACCGAGGTAGTAGCCTTCGTCGTCTATGAATTCATAGGTGACACAAGTTCCGGCATCCACTATGAGGAGGGGTTCGGCAGGCCAAAGCGCCAATGCACCCACAAGGGCTGCAATGCGGTCTGCGCCCATCGACTCGGGCAGAGGCTGTGCCGCCTGAGCACCGAGTTGGCGCCATTGCAGACGAACGGGCAACGGGGTGTGCGCATCCAGTTCAACAAGGGGAAAGGGCAAGTCTTTCAGCTTTTCGAGAGCTACATCACCCAACTTTCCAACGCGGCTGAGCATGGCTCGCTGTATAGGAAAGCGCCCTACGAAATCCTCAAAACCGCCGAGCGTTGCGTTATCGCTATACTCCGTTTCGAGCATCTTATCTTGGTCAAAGATGGCGAGTTTTGCTCTCGTATTGCCTATGTCAATGATAAGGTTCATATTCTTTTGGCGCAAAATGCGGTGCAAAGTTACAAAAAAAATGTAAGAATGCGCGCGCTATCATCTTTTTTTTGTACCTTTGCGCACGAAAAAATACACGTGCCTTTCGTGAATACGCAAAAAAACATAATCCTTTGCCTTCTCCATGCACTGCTCGTCTGGGCAATGCCGGCATCCGTTTGTGCCCAGCTGCACGCTGCATCCCCTCAGGAAGAACACACGCAGCAGCTGGCAACGCAGCCATCCCCGGCGCCGCGAACAGGCAACGCCAAAAAGACAAACCAGCAAGGCGACATCCAGGTGGAACTGCTCACCTGCTCGCCTGGCGATTTGATATACGAGTTATACGGGCATACGGCTTTGCGCATCACCACGCCCGACGACGACCTGGTTTACAACTTCGGTGTGTTTGACGAGACACAGTCTCATTTCGTATGGCGCTTCATGCTCGGCAAGACCGACTACATGGTGCTCCCTTGCCCTTATTATCTATTCGAACAAAGCTATATCGACCGCGGTTCGAGCATCACCAGCCTGCGCATCAACTTCACGCAGGAAGAGGCGCAACGACTGCTCGAAATGATGAAAGACAGGAGTTCGAAAGAAAAGAGGACCTATCGCTATAACTTTTTCAGCAACAACTGCACGACAAATACGCGCGACGTGATCGAAGCTGTCATTGACGGCACCATCGTCTACGCACCGCTTGCCAAGGAACGCAAACTCACAACACGAGAGTCGCTCCACGAATACACAGCTGGCAGTCCGTGGGCAGAACTTGGCAACGACCTGCTCATCGGAGCAGCCTGCGACACCATCCTGAGCGATCGCTCTGCGCAGTTTTTGCCCTTCCATCTCTTCGACGCCTTCCAGAATGCCACCATCGTGGGATTCGGAAACAATGGCGTGGAGGAGCGACGCGAACCGCTCGTTGCTGGCGAACCCGTAGTGCTGCTTGAGGCGCGTGACGTGCCCCACGGAGCAGGCTTTCCCGTCACTCCGCTCGTCTGCTCCCTCATCTTCCTTGCGGTGCTATTGGGCATCTTTGCCCTCGAATATTGGCTGAAACGCATTTTTTGGATTTTCGACATGCTGCTCATGCCTGGCATCGGGCTCTGCGGTTTGCTCGTCACCTTCATGACGCTCTTCAGCGACCACCCCACCGTTTCGAGCAACTGGCAGGTGTGGATCTACAACCCACTCCCCTTGCTCTGCATGCCCTGGGTTGTGGTGTGTGCCTATCGCCGCAAGCGCTGCGCCTACCACTACCTCAACGCGGGTCTGCTGCTCTCGTTTCTCATCGCTTCTCCTTGGATTCCGCAGCACTTCGCTGTCATCACCCTGCCCCTTGCTGTGGCATTGCTGACACGCCCTGCCAGCTACATCATCAACTTCCCGAGACTGAGTCAGGGAAAAAGGAAAGGAAAGAAAAAGTAAACACTCCACGCACACACATACACATCAATCAGCATGACAATGTTATACCGATACCGATTGCTCGCATCGCTCATGACCATCATGGCCGTGTTGCCTGCCGATGCCCAGACAGCACCCGACGTGCCCCGTCTGGTGGTGAACATTGTCATCGACCAGTTGCGCTCTGACTATATGGATGCCTTCTCGCCACTCTATGGAGAGAGAGGATTCAAACGGCTGCTGCGCGAGGGTCGTGTCTACACGCAAGCCGAATATCCGTTTGCATCGCCCGACCGCGCATCCGCTATTGCATCCCTCATGTGTGGAGCGTCGCCCTATGAACACGGCATCGTGGGCATGCGTTGGCTCGACCGCCAAACGCTCCAGCCCGTGCATTGCGTGGATGACCGCAGCACAAAGGGTCTGCTCACCACAGAGCAAAGCAGTTGCGCCAACCTTGCCGTCAGCACACTGACCGACGAACTGAAAGTTGCCACCGAAGGCAAGGGACTCGTCTTCAGCATTGCCCCCTATCGGGATGCTGCGGTCCTGTCTGCTGGTCACGCAGCCGATGGCTGCTTCTGGCTCAACGACATGACGGGCCAGTGGTGCAGTTCCGACTACTATGGGCAATTCCCCAGTTGGGCTCTCGCCTACAACACAGGCAGCGGACTCAAGGACCGCATCGCCACCATCAAATGGGAGCCCACCAACGACCTTGTTGGCAACTTCAACTACTTCGTTTCGGGAGGCATGCGCACGCCCTTCAAGCATAGCTTCACGGGCGAACGCAAGGTGCGCGAACTCAAGGAGAGCGCCATGGTGAACGACGAGGTGAACCGTTTCGCACAGTTCTGCATGAAGAGCACTACGCTGGGCGTGGATGCCGTGACCGACTATCTTTCGCTCACCTACTATGCAGGCAACTACTTGCGCAAAGGTGTCGACGAATGCCCCATTGAACTGCAGGACACTTATGTGCGCCTCGACAACAACATTGCCGACCTCATCACCTTCATCGAGCAAAAGGTGGGAGCTGGCAAAACGCTCTACGTTGTGACCAGCACGGGATGCTGCGACGAGCAGTCCACCAACCTGGCGCCCTATCGCATCCCAACAGGCACCTTCAACATAACACGCGCGCGCTTATTATTAAATATGTATCTGATTGCCGTTTATGGTCAGGGCGACTACGTGGAAACGGCACTCGGCAATCAGCTCTACCTCAACCTCAAACTGCTCGAAAGCAGAGCACTCAACCAAGCGGAAGTGCTCGAACGCAGTCAGGACTTCCTCATGCAACTCGCTGGCGTGCGCGACGTGTACACCTCGCAGCGACTGCTCCAAGGCGCCGGAACACCTGCCATAGCACGCCTGCGCAATGCCCACAACCCTCGCGTAAGCGGCGACATCGTCATCCAAGTGTCACCCGGATGGCATCTCATCAACGAGGACACGCACGAAGACCATATCTCACGCGCCTCCTACATGGGCTTCCCGCTCATCTTCTTTGGCACAAACATCAAGAGTGAAATCATACATTCCCCCGTAACCGTAGACCACGTGGCACCCACGGTGGCAAAAGCCATCAGAATCAGAGCCCCCAACGGATGCGAAGCTCGTCCACTCTAAAGACGGTCAACTCTCGTCTATGACGCAATGGACGCAAAGATTATCCGCTCTAAGAAACAGAGCAACTCTTCTGCCCTTCATGGCAGACCCACAGAAAACAAGCAACCGGAAACCACCCCACTTGGTCCCCGTCTCATGGCCACTTGCCATTGGAGCTACCACGGGATTAAATCCACTAACAGCGGGTAACCGGACAAATCGAATAAAAACAAAACCACAATAACAACAATGGGAATAATCAGTATTCTTAGTAAACTTTTTGGCAACAAGGCCAGCCGAGACCTGAAAGCCATCCAACCCCTCGTGCAACAAGTGCTCGACATCTATCCTGAGATTCAGGCGCTCTCCAACGACGAGCTGCGCGCCAAGACTCAAGAGATAAAGAACCAGGTGCAGCACAGTGCCGACGACCTGCGCCAGCAGATTGAGGAAATCCGCAGCAAAGTAGAGGAAACAGAAATTCAAGACCGCGCACCCCTCTTCCAACAAATCGACAAGTTGGAGAAGGATGTGCTCGAACGCCTCGAAGAAGA
This sequence comes from Candidatus Physcousia equi, assembly GCA_018065005.1. Taxonomy (GTDB): domain Bacteria; phylum Bacteroidota; class Bacteroidia; order Bacteroidales; family Bacteroidaceae; genus Physcousia; species Physcousia equi. Next base: position 51,220 of record JAGHUD010000002.1, on the reverse strand, counting down.
ACTCGAGAAAGTGCGCCCCGTGGCATTTGCCATCGTGAAGAGCACCGCAGATCGCTTCGCCAAGAACGAGAACATTGAGGTCACTGCCACCGACCTCGACCGCGAGTTTGCCGCACGCTTCGACTTTGTCGACATCGAAGGCGACAAGGCCATCTACCACAACCATTGGGTGGCAGGAGGCAACGACACACTCTGGAACATGGTACACTACGACGTGCAGCTCTTCGGTGGAACGGTGCTCCACCAAGGCAAAGTGGCTGAGATGGCAACGGGTGAAGGTAAGACCCTCGTGGGCACCTGCCCCGTCTTCCTGAATGCCTTGACAGGCAATGGCGTGCACGTAGTCACCGTCAACGACTACCTCGCCAAGCGTGACTCCGAATGGATGAGTCCCCTCTATATGTTCCACGGACTGCGTGTGGACTGCATCGACAAGCACCAGCCCAACAGCGAGGCACGCCGCCAAGCTTATCAGGCAGACATCACCTTTGGTACGAACAACGAGTTCGGTTTCGACTACCTGCGCGACAACATGGCCACCAACCCCAAGGACCTCGTGCAGCGCAAGCACAACTTTGCCATTGTGGACGAGGTGGACTCCGTGCTCATCGACGACGCACGCACGCCCCTCATCATCAGTGGTCCCATTCCTAAGGGCGAAGACCAGCAGTATGAGCAATGGCAGCCCCTCGTGGAGCGTCTCTTCGGTGTGCAGCGCCAGCTCGCCACCCAGTTCCTTGCCGAAGCAAAGACCCTCATCAAGCAAGGCAACGACGAAGGCAGCAAGGAGAAGACGGCACAAGGTTTCCTTCAGCTCTACCGCAGTCACAAGGCATGGCCTAAGAACAAAGCCCTCATCAAGTATCTCTCCGAGCCTGGCATCAAGGCGGGTATGCTCGCCACCGAAGGCATCTACATGGAGAACAACAACAAGCGCATGCCCGAGTGCATCGAGCCCCTCTACTTCGTGGTGGAAGAGAAGCAGAACAGCGTAGAGTTCACCGACAAGGGCAACGACTGGATGGCAAGTCAGGTGAGCGATGCACAGCTCTTCGTGTTGCCCGACATCGTGAGCCTCATCAGCGCCATCGAAGGCGACGAGACACTCTCCATCGAGGACCGCGTAGCAAAGAAGGACGAGCTATACACCGACTATGCTGTGAAGAGCGAGCGTGTGCACACCATCCAACAGCTCCTCAAGGCCTACGCTATGTTCAACCTCAACGACGAGTACGTCATCCAGGATGGCGAAATCAAAATCGTGGACGAGCAGACTGGTCGTATCATGGAAGGCAGACGTTGGAGCGACGGACTCCACCAAGCCGTCGAAGCCAAGGAGCACGTCAAGGTGCAGGCAGCCACACAGACCTTCGCCACCATCACACTGCAGAACTACTTCCGCATGTACCACAAGCTCTCGGGCATGACCGGTACGGCCATCACCGAGGCAGGCGAGTTCTGGGACATCTACAAGCTCGACGTAGTAGAGATTCCCACCAACCGCCCCATCGCCCGCAACGACATGAACGACCGTGTCTACAAGACGCAGCGCGAGAAGTACAAAGCCGTTATCGAAGAAGTTGAACGCCTGCGCCAGGCTGGTCGCCCCGTGCTCGTCGGCACCACCTCGGTCGAAATCTCTGAGATGCTCTCCAAGATGCTTGCCATGCGCAAGATACCCCACCAGGTGCTCAACGCCAAGCTCCACCAGAAGGAAGCAGACATCGTGGCACTCGCCGGACAGAGCACCAACGGATTGGGCGCAGTGACCATTGCCACCAACATGGCAGGTCGCGGTACCGACATCAAGCTCTCCGAAGAGGTGAAGAAGGCAGGCGGTTTGGCCATCATCGGCACAGAGCGCCACGAAAGCCGCCGCGTCGACCGTCAGTTGCGCGGACGTTCCGGTCGTCAGGGCGACCCGGGCAGCAGTGTCTTCTTCGTTTCGCTCGAAGACAAACTGATGCGTCTCTTTGCCAGCGAGCGCATTGCCCGCGTCATGGACCGTCTTGGCTTCAAGGAAGGCGAGATGATCGAGCACTCGATGATTAGCAACAGCATCGAGCGTGCACAGAAGAAGGTGGAAGAGAACCACTTCGGTGTGCGCAAACGCTTGCTCGAATACGACGACGTGATGAACAAGCAACGCACCGTCATCTACGAGAAGCGCCGCCATGCCCTCATGGGAGAGCGCATCGGCATGGACATTGCCAACATGATCTGGGACCGCGTTTGCCACGTCATCGAGAAGTACGACTACGAAGGCATGAAGGAAAAGTTCATCGAACTCTTTGCCATGGAGATTCCTTTCACGCTCGACCAACTCAACGAGGCAGGACACAAACTGGACGACCTCTGCGAGAACACCTATCAGGCAGTCATGGCACGTTTCAAGGAAAAGACCAACATGCTCGAAAACGTCACCTATCCCGTCATCGAGATGGTCTATGAGAAGCAAGGACAGATGTATGAAAACATCCTCGTGCCCATCACCGATGGCCGCCGCGTCTACCAGATTTCCACCAACCTCAAGGAAGCCTATGAGACCCACTCCAAGGTGCTCGTCAAGGCTTTCGAGAAGGCCATTCTCCTACATGTCATCGACGATGCATGGAAGGAGAACCTCCGTCTGCTCGACGAGCTCAAGCATTCTGTTTCGAATGCCAGCTACGAGCAGAAAGACCCCTTGCTCATCTTCAAGCTTGAGAGCGTGAAGCTCTTCGACGCTATGGTGGACACCATCAACAACAAGACCGTCAGCATCCTCATGCGCGGACAGTTGCCCCCACAGGTGACACAAGCCCCCAACCAAGAGGAAGTGAGTCAGGAGGAAGCCAGACAAGAACGTGTGGAGCAGGCAGCACGACAGGTGCAGCAGGCACCGCGCGAGATGCCCCACAACAACCAGCGACAGCAGTACAGCGAGTCGCGCAACGACCTCACCGACCCTGCTCAGCGCGCAGCCGCACAGCAAGACACACGCAGCGAGGAAGCACGACGCCCCATGCCCCTCACAGCCGAGAAACTGCCAGGTCGCAACGACCCATGTCCCTGCGGCAGCGGTAAGAAGTTCAAGCAGTGCCACGGCAAAGGCCTCTAAGACGCACCTGCATCATTCTCATGCGGAAGTCAAAAGTTTCCGCTGCGGAAACTTGAAGCAATGGGAGAGCAACCAAGTGAATCGAGTCAAACATAATTGATTTCAGCCCAATGAAAACCTCAGCCAAACAAGCAAAGAAAGAGAGTGCAAAAACTGCACTGGCGCCCCAGACCATCCAGGAAATCGACCGCGCTTTGCACAAGATCATCGCGAAGTTCCCGATGGACAACGACCCCGTCCTCACCGACATCCACCTTGAGGTGCGACAGGAAACCGGCGATTTTCTCGCATACGACGACGACGACCGCGAGATCAACCGCTGCGTCGTGGCAGAATGGATGAACAACCAAGCCGAGGACTTCTACCAGCAAGTCTCAGTAGCACTCAACCAGCGCCTCAGCGCCTTGCGCCCCGAGCTCGACAAGATGTCGGTGCTTCGTCCCTTCTCTTTCGTGCTCGTTGATGGCGACCACGAGACGCTCTCCGACATCTACCTCGTCGACGACGATCAGGAGATCCTCTCCGGTTCTCTCTTGCCCAACCTCGAAGACGAGCTCGAAACCTTCATGAAGTCCCTCTTCGACGAGGCATGAGCCAAGCGGCAAAGCGCCGCCCCCCTCAGCCCGCATAAGGAGCCAAGACACCAACTGACGAAAGCGCAGAAAACCAATTCGCACGATTGCACAAGAATTGGTTTTCTGCGCTTTTTTTTGTGCACACACCACCCGCTGTGCGCAGCGCAAAGCAAGTCTCCAGACCTGCACGTCATCCACTTGCCCAAAAAACAGAAAAACAGAATAAGGGAGCACACAGCGCACTAATTGCTAACAAGAAAACCTTTTCTGTTCTTTTTTTGACAGAAAAATGCACTTTTTAAGATATTTTTAACAATGTTATGAATTTATTGTGTAATTTTGCATCGACTTTATGTAAAAAGTTCTTGTTTATTACGAGAAAACAACGAAAACGAAGAACGAAGAACGATAACAATAACGGAAACGAATAATGAAAACGAAGACGAATACGAATAACGAATAATGAAAACGGAAACGAATACGAATACGAATAACGAAAACGAATATATAAAAGAGAAAAACAAAATTATTAATTATTTATTAACCAAACAAAAAACAAAAATGGGTAAAAAACTATGGTTGTTCCTTGCTTGCATGCTGATGACAGCAAGCATGGCATTCGCCCAACAGACGGTGACCGGTGTTGTCACCGACGCAGAAACAGGCGACCCCCTCATCGGAGCTTCCGTGCGCATCCCCGGCACCTCACAGGGTGTTGTCACCGATGCCAACGGTAAGTTCACATTGGCAGTCCCCGCAAACACCCGCACATTGCAGTTCAGCTACATGGGTATGCGCACCGTAAATGCCACCGCTCGCAATGGCATGAAAGTAAGCCTGGAGAGCGATTCAAAACTCATGGACGACGTGATGATCGTTGCCTATGGTACGGCAACCCGCAGCAGCTTCACCGGAAGTGCAGCCGTTGTAGGTTCCGAAGTGATTGAAAACAACGTAGCCACGAACGTAACCAGCGCTTTGGCAGGTACCGCAGCCGGTGTGCAGTTCATGAGCAGCAATGGCGACCCCACCAGCAATGAACCCACCATTCGCATTCGCGGTATTGGTTCTCTCAGCGCCAGCAACAATCCCCTCTACGTAGTTGACGGTGTGCCCTACGATGGCAGCATCAACACCATCAACCCCCAAGACGTAGAAAGCATGACCGTGCTGAAGGACGCCAGCGCCACCGCCATTTATGGTGCTCGTGGTGCCAATGGTGTCATCCTCATCAACACCAAGAAGGGTAAGAAAGGTCAGCACCCCGAGGTCAAGTTCGACGCGAAGTGGGGTTCCAACAGCCGTCTGATTCCCAACTACGACGTCATCACCGATCCCGGTCAGTACTATGAGGAAGTCTTCAAGCGTCTCTACAACGGCAACATCACCAGTGGTTACGACAAGAACTACGCCTACCAAAACGCCTGCGACCGCATCTTCGACGCAGACAATGGCGGTCTTGGTTATCAGGTCTACACCTTGCCAGAAGGTCAAAACCTCATCGGCACCAACATGAAGCTCAACCCCAACGCCAAGCTTGGCTACAGCGATGGTGAATACTTCTACATGCCCGACAACTGGTACGACAACGCCTTCCACAGCAGTTTCCGTCAGGAATACAACGCAACCATCAGTGGCGCCAGCGACAAGATCACCTACTACGCCAGCGGTGGTTATCTGCAGGATGGTGGTATCGTGAGCAACTCCAGCTTCAAGCGCTACAATGGTCGTCTGAATGCCCAGTATCAAGCCAACGACTGGTTGCGTCTCTCAGCCAACATGAACTTCACCCACACCGACAGCGACTCACCCTCCTACGGCACATCATGGGGTTCAAGCGGCAACATGTTCTACATTGCCAACAACATTGCCCCCATCTATCCCCTCTACGTGCGCAACGCAGACGGCAGCATCGCCATGAAGGACGGTCGCGTGCAGTATGATGCCAACCAGACCAACTTCAAGCGTGCCGGCGTGATGGGTAACGCCATCCGCGACAATGAGTACCAGATCAGCAAGATGTACAACGACGTCTTCAGCGGCGACTGGAGTGTAACCCTCACCCCCGTGAAGGGTCTGACCGTCACCGGCGACCTCGGCATCCTCAGCGACAACGCGCGCAGCAACTATCTGAGCAGCGTCTTCGGCAGTTCATCATCCTCCGACGGCTACGTTTCCGTTTCTCACAGCCGCCTCTTCAGTGTCAATGCTCGTGCTATGGCTGACTACAAGACCGACTTTGGTGGCAGCAAGCACAACCTCGATGTCCTCGTGGGCTACGAGCAGTATCGCTACAAGTCACAGGGTCTCTCTGGCAGCAACACCCACCTCTACGATCCCTTCATTGCAGAGTTGAACAACGCCAAGCACACCACCGACAAGGAGGTCAGCTCATCCACCTCTGGCTACATGACAGAAGGTATCCTCAGCCGTGCCCAGTATGACTACGCCGGCAAGTACTTCGTCGATGGCAGCTACCGCCGCGACGCCAGCAGCCGTTTCGCCCCCGGTCATCGTTGGGGTAACTTTGGCAGCGTCGGTCTCGGTTGGGTGATGAACAAGGAGAAGTTCCTCAAGAGCGCCAAGTGGATCAATTTCCTGAAGCTCAAGCTCAGCTACGGTATTCAGGGTAACGACAACCTTCTGAGCGGCGAATACCCATGGACAGACATGTACACCACCGACTACAACGAAGGCACAGGTCAGTACTCCATCACCATTGCACAGAAGGGCAACGAAAACCTCACATGGGAGACATCCCACTCATGGAACGCAGGTGTAGACTTCAGTCTCTTCGGCGACCGCCTCTATGGTAATGTCGACTTCTTCAACCGCAAGACCACCGACATGCTCTTCTACAAGAGCTATCCCCTCTCAGTAGGCTACGGCACCTCCATCGAGCTCCCCACCAACATTGGTTCGGTGCGCAACTGGGGTGTGGAAATCGAACTCGGTGGCAAGGTGGTTCGCACCAAGAACGTAGAGTGGGACCTCAACCTCAACATGACCCACTTCAAGAACCGCATCCTCGAGCTCGACCCCGCCTACAAGAAGGACGGCATCAAGTACAGCTACAGCATCCTCCGCGAGGGTGGTTCAGTCTACGAGACCTATATGTATAAGTTCGCTGGCATCCAACAGACCGACGACAGGCAAAAGGGCTTCAAGGCTGGTGATGCACTCTATTATAAGGAAGTGCTCGACAAGGAGGGCAACCCCACGGGCGAGCTCACCGTCACCAACGACGCCAGCAACGCCACCAAGATGGAGTGCGGCAGCACATTGCCCAAGCTCTATGGTGGTTTCGGCACGACCCTCAAGTTCAAGGGCTTCGACCTCGGCGCACAGTTCTCTTATCAGCTCGGTGGCAAGATCTACGACGGTAGCTACCAAGCCACCATGTGGACACAGGACAACGCAGGCCAGTCGCTCCACAAGGACATCATCAACGCATGGTCGCCCGAGAACACCGGCAGCAACATCCCCCGTTGGGATTCAAGCGCTTGGGGCAACCTCACCCAGTCTGGCTGTGACTACTTCCTCACCAGTTCCAACTACCTCTCCATCCACAACGTCACCTTCGGCTACTCATTCCCCAAGAATGTGCTTGAGAAGCTTCACCTCGGTGGCGTGCGCATCTACGTAGCAGGCGAGAACCTCGCACTCTTCAGTGCACGCAAGGGTCTCGACCCCCGCTTCACTCAGGCCGTTGGTGGCTACACCTCAGGTGCAGCGCTCAACACGACCTACTACAGTGCTATGCGCACCATCACGGGTGGTATCACCATTAACTTCTAACTTCAGCAAACAATCAAGTAGTATATGAAAATTCTGAGATATTCAAGCCTGGCACTCGCTGCGCTGACCTTCAGTGCCTGCCAGGACGTCAATGAGCAAGTGCCACAAGGTGGTGCACTCACTGACGAGCAGGTGAAGGAAACAAACAGTGCGCTCCCCACCCGCACCGAGGCTGCCTTCTCTGCCATGTTCACCATGATGGGAGAGCCCAACGGATGCTTGCACAACAGCAGCGGCCGTCCCGACGACTATGGTTTCGTGATGATGGCACTCTCCAACGACCTCGAAGCATCGGATGCGTGGATTGCCGACAATGGCTACAACTGGTTCTCCACCTGTGGTGAATGGAGTTCGCGCAACCCCGACTATGCGAATCCCTACATTCGCTACATTGCTCCCTACAAGCAGATTCGTTTGGCAAACGACGTCATCAGCAACTACCCTGCCGACACCCAGAACGAGAAGGAGCTCAACCGTATTGCTCAGGCTCGTGCCGTTCGTGCCTTCGACTATATGAGCCTTGCACCCAGCTTCCAGTTCAACTATGTGGACCATCTGGAAGCCCCCTGCGTGCCCATCGTGACGGAGAAGGGTGTTGAAGCCGACAACAACCCCCGCGCCACGGTCAAGGAGGTCTACGAGCTCATCATGAGCGACCTCAACTACGCTTGCAAAATCCTCGAGAACTACAAGCCCACCAACAAGAACGAGATCAGCGGTGCCGTAGCCTATGGTCTGCGCGCCCGTGCCAACCTCGCCATGGAGAAGTGGGCAGAGGCAGCAGCCGACGCACAGAAGGCCATCGACCTGAGCGGTGTCAAGCCCGCCTCCATTGCCGACGTATCCAAGCCCACCTTCTGCAACATTTCTGAGAAGAACTGGCTTTGGGGCTACGACATGACGGAAGACATGGCCAAGAAGTTTGCCTATGCCACCTGCGATGCCTGGATCTGCTCTTTCTCGGGCGACGGCTACAGTGCTGCCACAGGTTGCTGTGTGCACATCAACAAGCTCCTCTACGATCTCATCAACCCCAGCGACGTGCGCAAGGGATGGTGGCTCAACAAGAACGGCAAGTCACCCCTCACCAACACCGTCAGCTGGAAGAACGAAGACGGCGTATCGTTCACGGGCGACGCACTCGTCAAGCTCGCCATCACCAACGTGAAGGTAGCCTTCGACGCCTACACCAACGTCAAGTTCGGTTGCCAGGCAGGTGTTGGCACCACCACCAACTGCAGCGACTGGCCCCTCATGCGTGTTGAGGAGATGTACCTCATCGTGGCAGAAGGTCTTGCCAAGAGCGGCGACGAGAACACCGCCAAGCAGGTGCTCTCCAACTTCATCACCACCTATCGCGACCCTGCCTACAACATCGCCGTGCAGCTTGGCAAGCGCAATCTCGCAGACGAGATCTGGCTCCAGCGCCGCATCGAGCTTTGGGGTGAAGGCTTTGGCATGAGCGACATCATGCGCCTGAAGAAGAACATCGTTCGTTTCCACAGCGAGAAGGACCCCTACCCCGACGCATTCCGCTTCAACGTCGCCTATGGTGACCCCTACATGCTCCTCCGCTTCCCCACCACGGAGACTGACAACAACCATGGCATCAAGAACAACGAAGGCGGTCAGCAGCCCACTCCTGGTCAGAACAAGGAATTGCTGGACGGCGTTACCGACTAAACTAACCCTCAAAGAAAGTAAAAACAATGAAGTTTATCAATAAAATCACGCTGTTCGCCGCTTGTGCCGCCATGCTCACCGCATGCTCCAACAAGGACGACTACAGTGTCGGCCAGTGGGACGCAGCGTCCAACTACGCCAATGTCTCATTTGTGGAGACCGACCTCTCCGAAGAGTTGGAACCCAGCGAGACCTGTATCAAGACCTTCGAGATCACGCGCACCAACACCGTGGGCGCACTCGATGTGAAGTTCACCGTCAAGGAGAACACCGACAACGTCTTCAGTGTTGCACCCGCTCACTTCGCCGATGGTGAAGAGACTGCCACCTTCGACGTCACCTTCGACAAGGCTGAGATTGGTAAGGACTACAACCTTCAGCTCCAGATTGAAGGTGCAGGCCTCACCTCTTCCTATGCACAGAACACCGTGTTCAACTACAGCGTATGCCGCGTAAAGTGGAACTTCATCGGCCAAGGCAAGTTCTTCGACGACTGCCGTTGGGGCTACGACATTCCTGGCGAAGCTGATGTTGAAATCTATCAGAAGGACGGCGACAATTGGACCTATCGCATCATGTATCCCTTCGACAACATGAAGATTGTCGCTGAAGGCAAGACCTACACTGCCGAAGATGCCATGACGGGCAGCCAGGCAAAGAGCATCACCGTGACCATCCTGCAGCCAGGCACCGAAGTAGAAGGTGTGGAATATGAAGACGGAGAAGACGTTGTCTACTTCGCTCCTGCCAACAGTGGCGACTATGCCAGCAACTATAGTTCTGAGCTCATCTACATGCACCCCGTAACCGCAGGCAACACCATGTCTGGTTGGAGTGACTGCCTCGACCCATCAACATGGGCAAGCAACAAGGTGCTCGTATGGCTCGACGAGGAGCACAAGACACCTGGCAAGATCCAGTTGGCTCCCGCCGTCTATGTGCCCTCCGTTAGCGGTGCGTTCGACTACACCACCAAAGACGAGTCGCTCGTCATCACCTTCCCTGGCTATGTTGACAAGCACGATGCCGACATCGCAAAAGACTTCGATTGGGAAGAAGTCTTCGAAGGCGACTTCACCTCTGAGGCACTCAACACTAAGGGAACAGCCGTTCTCTACAAGGGCACCTGCGCTTATGGCGAAACCGAAAAAGAGACTGCCGACGTGGCAGCCCGCTTCGCCGAGAAGTATGGCGAGGCTTACTGCATCGCCAGCCCCTATGCAGAGGATTACCACATCTACTTTGCTGTCAAGGACGGCGAAATCATGATTCCCGATGGCTATGAGAAGCAAGAAACCGGTCTGAACGCTCTGAGCAACATGATCTACGCCTCCATCAACGGCACCTCTTCTAAGTTCAGCGAAAAAGACATCCAGCTCGACATGACCTTCACCAACGAAGACGGAACCGTCGAGTATGGCACAGGCATCGAGCGACTGAAGCAAGTGAAGTTCACCACCATCGGCTCAGCCACCTTCACCTACACCCAATTCTTCACCGATGAAGATGAAGAAGGCAACGACGTGCCTGCGGAAGCTGAACTCGAACTGCAGCAGAACGAGAGCAACCCAAGCGAATATCGTCTCCTCGACTGGGGCTACGACGAAGGCGACCACTTCATGTTCACCTGGAACGAGAAAACCAACCAGTGCACCGTCCCTGCTCAGCCTATTGGATACGTTTCCCAAACCTATGGCATGATCTACGTCAGCGACGTTGCTCAGTATCAGGAGAACCCCGCTGCCTATGAGAAGTATCCCTGCTACTACGATGAAGAGGAGAAGTGCTTCATCTTCACGCTCATCTACTACGACATGGTTGACCCCAGCGAGCCATGGGCAATGGGTAGCGAATACATGACCATCAACGAATCGGGAGTGAAGGCACAAGCCAAGGTGAAGACCCTGCGCGTGCCCTTCAACCAGAGCGCCAAGGCAAGCAAGAAGGCAGCCCCCAAGAAGCACAAGAAGGTCATCAGCAAGAAATGTGGCAAGACCATGAAAACAACTGCTGTGAAGCCCCTCGTTGGCAAGAAGAGCAACAAACGCGACGCCAAGAAGATGCTTAGATTCTGACGACGCGCCCAGACGCAATATATCAGAAGCGGATTCCTCTGCGAGGGAGTCCGCTTCTTTTTTTTGCCTTCCACCTTTGTCGTTTCACATATTATTTGTATCTTTGCCGCATCAAGACAGAAAACGAACATCATGAAACACCACAGAATACTCCTCCTCACGGCATACTGCCTCTTCCTGCTCTGTGCAGCACGGCTGCATGCAGTCCCCGCCTATCCCGTGCGCAAGACCATCACCCTGACAGACGGCACAACCCTCGTAGCCACCCTCTCCGGCGACGAGCGCCTCAGCTACTATCGCTGTGACGACGGTCGCTTAGCCTTCCGTTGCGCAGATGGCAGCTACGAGCTGCGCGATGCCTCCTACCTCCATACAGCCACCCGCGAGCGTGTCAGCACCGACAACCAGCGCCGCAGCGCCCGAGTCCGCAAGCGCTCGCAAAAGCGAGTCTCCTACGTAGGCGAAAAGCACGGACTGGTCATTCTCGCCCAGTTCAGCAACCAGAAGTTCTCCATGAACGCCCCCTCCGCCTATTTCAAGAAATTCTTCAACCTCGAAGGCTACAACGAGAACGGCATGAGTGGCAGCGTTCACGACTACTTCAAAGCACAAAGCTACGGACAGTTCAACCTTGAGTTCGACGTCGTGGGCCCCGTCACCCTCAACCACCCCTACGGCTACTACGGTGCAGCCCAAGGCGACAACCACGACAGCAACGTCAAAGAGTTCGTCGTCGATGCCGTCAATGCAGCCGCCGACATGGTAGACTTCTCGCGCTACGACTGGGACGGCGACGGCGAGGTAGACCAGATCTTCATCATCTATGCCGGCTACGGCGAAGCTCAGGGTGGAGAGAGCGACTGCATCTGGCCACACGAATGGAGCATCAGCGAATTCAACGTGGTGAAGAATGGTGTGCGCATCGGAACCTACGGCTGCGCCAGCGAACTCAAAGGCGGAAGCGGCACTACGGTCGACGGGATCGGCACCGCCTGCCACGAGTTCAGCCACTGCCTGGGCTTGGCAGACCACTACGACACCGCCAACAGCAACTACGGCATGGGCAACTGGGACATCATGTGCTCCGGCAACTACAACAACGGATCCTGCACACCCGCTGCCTACACCTCCTACGAGCGATGGGTGTCGGGATGGCTCACCCCCATCGAGATAGACCAAGCCACCTTCATCGAAGGCATGAAGCCCCTCACCGATGCGCCCGAGGCATACATCCTCTACAACGATGTCACCGACAATGAGTTTTACCTGCTCGAAAACCGACAGCAGAAAGGCTTTGACGCCGCATTGGGCGGGCACGGGCTGCTCGTGCTCCACGTTGACTATGACCCCACCTCCTGGCACTACAACCAGGTCAACACCGATGCCAACCATCAGCGCATGACCATCATCCCGGCAGACAACCTCCTCTCCAGAGACTCCGAGAGCGGCGACCCCTTTCCCGGCACCTCGCGCAAGAGTGAGCTCTCCGACAACTCGAAGCCTGCCGCCACCGTCTACCATGCCGACCGCGACGGCAACAAACTCATGGGCAAACCCATTGCCGACATCACAGAGAAGAACGGCACCATCAGCTTCGCCGCCCTGCGCGGTGCCATCAGCATCCCCAGGCTCCACGAGGCAGAGCAGGTCACCAGCAGCGGATTCACCATTTCGTGGGACGCCGTAGAAGATGCCACTGGCTATGAGATCAACCTACGCGAGCGACCCGCTCCCCCTGCCACACCCGAAGAGGCTGTGCTGCTGACAGAAGACTTCAGCGGCTGCTACTCCAAGAGCACTGGCATCAGCGACATCGGCACCCGCCTCGACAAATACCTCACCACCAAAGGCTTCAACGGTTCGAAGCTCTACACCAGTCCGCAATGGCTCAAGATGGGGTCGAAGTCTGCCACTGGCACACTCACCACACCCCTCATCGACGACCCCCTCAGCACCGACCTCACCATCGTGGCACATCTCGCACCCTTCGACCAGGAGGGTCAGGTGCAGTTCCTCATCCATCTGGGCGGCCGTCAGTTGCAGACGGGCATCATGTCCGTTTCCGAAGCGCAGGACTTCGTCATCATCGCCAACAGGATCACCGAGCCCTGCACCATCACCCTGTCCGCCCCCGTCCCCGTCAGCATCAACAGGCTGACGATCTACGATGGCGCGTTCGACGAGGAACAACTCGGACTCGAAGAGGCAAGGGCCGAACGACACTTCTGCGCGCCGACCTTCGAGAGCGCTGCGACGAGCGAGACCACACAAGCCCCACCATCGTCCTCTCCGTCTGCAGCCCCCATGCGCCGTTCTCGCGACGTCGAGACGACCTACAAGACGGATGCCACCAGCTACACCTTCACCCAGCTCAACCCTGCCAGCAACTACTTCGTCAGCCTGCGTGCCATCACTGCCCTCGGCCAGTCGAAGTGGAGCCACGAGCAAACCGTCACCCTCAACGCCACCGACATCCGCAGTCTGCAAGCTGCCACGCCCCAGGCGGTGCATAGCCTCAGCCACCAGACCTTCGACCTCAGCGGTCGCCTCGTGCAGGGCGTAAGCGCAGGTGCAGCCCCCAAACTCCGTCCGGGCATCTACGTCCGTGGCGGCAAGAAGGTCGTGGTGAAATAAGAGCAAACTAATCAACCATTCCCTCTGCCACACAAGGCAGAGTCATATCAAACCCAAAACAAAACCTACAACAATGGCAAACGAACAACAAAACCAGCTCCAGATCGAGCTCACCCCCGAAACCGCTACCGGCACCTATGCCAACCTCGCTATGATTGCCCACGGCAACACCGAGTTTATCATGGACTTCATCGCCATGCTCCCGGGCATGCAGAAGGCACAGGTGCGCTCACGTGTCATCATGGTGCCCGAGCACGCCAAGCGCCTCCTCTACGCACTGCAGGAGAACATCAACCGCTACGAGCAGACCTTCGGTCCCATCGAGATCACACAGCCTCAGGCACAGCAGGGCAAGGGCCGCACCATCGCTCCCTTCGGTATGCCCGGTGGCGAAGCATAAACGCTCTTTCCGCTGTCTTGCCACATCTGAAGGCGCCCCTGGGCGTCGTGCCTAAGCCAGCAGCATCGCCACATAGCCCATCGTCATGCGGAGGTTGATTTCCACACAGGGGTGGATGCTGCCATCCTGCAGCACCATCATGTCGACGCCCAGCGGACCGCGATAGACGCCACCGAGGCGCGCCGACAAGTCATCCTCCAGACGAGCTGCCAACAACGACAAGCGCTGATGCGGAGAGACGGACACCGCCGCTCCGCCTGCCACCCCCGACGGGATCGACGCCAAACCGGCGTCGATCCTTTTTTCTATGTATGCACGTCGCGCCTCCTCCGTTGCCCTCATGTTGCCCAGATAGGCACCCGTCTCGCTGGTGTCAAACACCGAGAGTCCGCGATAGCGCACACGCCCCACCCCGTCGGAGAAGAACTCCATGGCAAAGTCGCAAGCCTTGTCGTAGAGCGGTTCCACCACCACACCACCCTGCTGCTGCAGGATGCGCCGGCACCATCCGCCCAGACTCTCTGCCTGCCCCCCCTGCCCCAGGCGCAGCCCCTTGCCGCTGCTGCTCCACGGTGCCTTCAGGATGGTGCGTGGCCAGCGTTGCAGCGCATGCGCCACCTCAGCCTCGCTGCGGCAGAAGACCGACGCCCCCACAAAGGCGGTGGCGCCGCCCTCGGTGGCAGTAGCCAGCCCCTCAAGCAGTGGTGGCAGCAGTTCCACGGCACGCTCGCGACTGCTCAGCCGGCGCAGTTCCTGCAGGTGCGACGCCGTGGGCATGAGGGCAGCGGGAAATCCCAACTGCCGCAGGCGGTGGCACACAGCAGGGCTCCAGCCCCAGGGGCGTAGCTCCGTCACACGCGCCACAGCCTCTGCCACCGACAGCCGCTCGGCATCGCCCCGCTCGCGCTTGAGCCACACCCCATCGTGGCAGAGCACAGCCTCGCCGGGCTGCGCCCACTGCAAGGGCAGCCGCTCGTGTTCGGTCATATAGCGCTGTATGTTGGCAGGTGGCGTGTAGCCTGGCGAGAAGTTCGCCAGCGCCATGTCGTTGTCGCAGTTGTAGAGATGGAGAATCATGAGCCAGAGAGTTTTGGATTGCCCCGAAGGCAGCATTTCATGGCAAAATTAAGCATATTTTCACAAAATAGTACCACATTCTGCCCAGAAAAGATGCACAATTGGCAAAAAGTAAGTATCTTTGCAGCCGAAAAGATCAAGTACACAGTTATTCATTAAAAGAAAAAGCAACATGAAAAAGGTATTATTCATCCTCACCCTCGTGGCAGCCAGCCTCGCCATGACCTCTTGCGGCGGCAACAAGTACAGCAACGACAAGTTCGGCTACAGCATCGAACTGCCCAGCGGCTTCAAGGCACAGAACGACGACAAGCAGATGGAAGAGGAGCGCGGCGGCAAACTGTTCGTCAACGACAAGGGCGGCATGATCGACGTAGAGTGTGAAGACAAGAGCGAAGCAATGGTCACCCCCGAAGAGATGGTGTCTGTTGCCATCGAGTGGGCTGCCAGCGGCAGCGAGGTCATCGCACAGGAGGTGAACGGCGCAGAGGGCTGGATCAAGTGGAAGGACGATTTCGGCTATCGCGCACTCTACTACAAGTGCACCCCCGAGAAGAAGATGTACAACATCTCCGTCACCTATAGCGAGGACTGCAAGGCTGACTTCGACAACGACGTGGACAAGCTCTTCAAGTCACTCGCTGTCTGAGTTTTTTTAAAAAATCTTGACAGATTAGGCTGTCAGACACACAAGGGCGCTGAGCAAGAAACAGGAATTCTTGCACAGCGCCCTTGTTGCGTCTGAGGGGGTGGGTCGTCGCGGTGCAGCAGAACGAGAAAGTTTCTGCAGCAGAAACGAAAAGTTTCCGTAGCAGAAACTGTCGGTTTCTGCAGCAGAAACTGCCGGTTTCTGCAGCAGAATTTTTTCATTTGGCAGGCAGCGACAGTCTTGTGGGCGTACACTTCCACACCCGCAGCACCCGTCGCGACCTGCCCTTCTTGAGCAGGGTGCGCAGTTCCAGCCAGCCATCAGGCAGGTCAGAGAGGTCGATGCGTCTGCCGCTGTCGGTCCATGAGTTGGGATAGCGCCCCGTCTGGAGGATGTGGCCCGCCAGGTCGGTGATGGCATAGAACGCAGCCTCGCGGCGTGGCAAGACGATGCAGCCCATGCTGTCCGGTTCGACGGCAGGCACATCCCAGCCGCAGCCACCCACCCGGGTCGGCGCCTTGTCTGCGTCGGCGAAGGGCACAGGTGCCACCGCCTCACTCTCGTTGCCACAGCGGTCCATGGCAGCCACCATGAGGCGGAGCCCCCGTGCTTCGAGTTCGTGGGGGTTGTAGACGTAGCACGGCTCGCAGAGGGCAGCAGCCACCAGCGCTTCTGCCTGTTGGCAGTCCTGCCTGTGCTGCACGGCATAGACATTGTAGCGCACACCCGCTGCCGGACTGCCCAATGAGGCTGCGCCATGCAGGTTGTCGGTGCAGGGCAGCCAGGAGAGGCGCACGCGCCCGTCGGGCAGCGTGTCGGTGGCAAAGCCGTCGGGCTGGCTGGGTGCCTCGTCGTCGATCCAGGTGGCAGCCGGTGTCAGGGCGGGGAAGGCGTAGAAGGCGTCACGCAGGTAGTCGTAGAGTCCCTTCACGTTGTCGAGCAGAAAGCGGGTGCGGAAGTAGCACTGTCCGCCCAGACCTAAGCTGCGCGTGTAGTGCAGTTCGTTGACGATGTCCGACAGCGGCCAGTTCTTCTCTGCGCGGTCCATGAAGTAGATGCCCAGACCGGGCGCCACGAAGCGTCCGGCGTCTTGTTCCCTCCAGTCGGTGGCAAAGGGATAGAAGTTGTCGCCCTTGAAGTACATCATCGGATAGAGCGCATCGTGTATGCCCTCGCGCAACCAGCCCTGGGCATCCTGATGCACGGCATCGTAGCAGTTCCAGCCTCGTGCCGAGTAGCGTTTGAGATCGCGAAACTTGCCCACGGGACTGCTCGTGACGCGCACCCACGGCTTAAGTGCCTTGACACGTTGGTGGATGGTGCGCACGATGTGGGTGATGTTGTCGCGGCGCCACTGTGCCTTGCTCTTGCCTGCGCCGTAGCGCTTGTAGCTGTCGTCGTCGGCAAAGCCTTTTGCTCCTTCGGGGTAGCGGATGTAGTCGAAGTGGATGCCGTCCACGTCGTAGCGACTGACGATCTCCTCACAGATGCGCGCCAGGTAGTCGGCGGTGGCGGGCTGACTGGGGTCGAGATAGTACTGGTCGTTGTGCTTCTTCATGAGCGCCGGATGCTTCAGGTGGAGCGCTGCCTTGCCCATCTGCTTCGCCACGGCAATCTTGTAGGCGGGCATGGTGACCACCCAGGCGTGCAGTTCCATGCCTCGGCGGTGTGCCTCCTCGATGGCAAACTGCAAGGGGTCGTAGCCCGGATCGCCACCATAGCTGCCCGTGAGCGCCACGTCCCAGGGTTCTATCTGTGAGGGATAGATGGTGGAGGCGCGCACGCGCGTCTGCAGCAGGATGGTGTTCACGTGGATGCGCTGCAGGCGGTCGAGGATGTCGCAGAGCTCTGCCTTCTGGCGCTCGCGGCTGGCGGCGCTGGTGGCTTTCGTTCGGGGCCAGTCCAGCCCGCTGAGCGTGGTGAGCCACACGGCACGCGCTTCGCGCTTGGGGCTGTTGGCTTCCTCGCCCAGGCGCACGGTAGACTGTGCCCCTACCGTGTGGGGAAGCAGGAAAAGCGCACTCAATAAAATATATAAGGTATGGGTCTTTATCATTGTCGTAACATTTTGCCCACAAAAATACAAAAAATGTTCCTAATAGCAACGAGTTAAGAATTATTATTTGTATTTTTGCACCAATTTCAGACAAAACGTCTTACTCCTAAAGCAAAACCATCAACGATGACTACATTCTGCACTGCACTCGTGCTGCTCGTCCTCGGATACCTTGTCTACGGCACCATCGTGGAGAGGGTCTTTGGCAAAAACGAAACACGCAAAACGCCTTGCTACACACAACAGGATGGTGTGGACTACATGCCCATGCCCACCTGGAAGGTCTTTCTCATCCAGTTTCTCAACATCGCCGGCACGGGCCCCATCTTCGGAGCCATCATGGGCATACTCTTCGGTCCGGCTGCCTATCTGTGGATTGTCTTTGGATGCATCTTCGCCGGTGCCGTCCACGACTACATGAGCGGCATGATATCGCTGCGCAAGGGGGGCGTGTCGCTGCCCGAACTGGTGGGCGACGAGTTGGGCGGCATGGCGCGACTGATGATGCGCATCCTCTCACTGGTGCTCATGGTGCTCGTGGGCGCGGTCTTCGTCACCACACCCGCCGGCTTGCTGGGCAACCTGACGGAGGGCAGCTTTGCCACCCCCCTCTTCTGGACCATCCTCATCTTCCTCTACTACATCCTTGCCACCCTGCTCCCCATCGATGCCCTCATCGGCCGCACCTACCCCCTCTTCGGGGCTGCCCTGCTCATCATGGCGGTGGGCGTGGGCGTGGGCGTCTTCACCCACGACGGGTGGATGCCGGAACTCACCGACGGCATCATGGGCCACCACCCCAAGGGCCTCGCCACCTTCCCCCTGCTCTGCATCACCATTGCCTGCGGCGCCATCAGTGGCTTTCATGCCACACAGAGCCCCATGATGGCGCGCTGCCTGAAAAACGAGAAGTACGGACGACCTGTCTTCTACGGCGCCATGATCACGGAGGGCATGGTGGCACTCATCTGGGCTGCTGCTGCCGTCAAGTTCTTCGGCAGCTACGAGGGACTGCTCAACGGTGGCAACCCTGCCGTCATCGTCAACACCATCTGCTCCAACTGGCTCGGCACCGTGGGGGCTGTGCTCGCCATCCTCGGCGTGGTGGCTGCACCCATCACCTCGGGCGACACGGCGTTCCGCTCTGCCCGCCTCATCATGGCTGACTTCCTCCACGTCAAACAGACACGCATCTCCACACGACTCCTGCTCAGCCTCCCCATCTTTGCCCTGTCTGCCACCCTGATGCTCATCGACTTCGACGTCCTCTGGCGCTACTTCGCCTGGTTCAACCAGACCCTCTCCGTCATCACCCTCTGGGCCATCACCGCATGGCTCTGCCGCAAGGGCAAGTGCTTCTGGCTGGCGTTCGTCCCTGCCGTCTTCATGACCGTCGTCTGCACCAGCTACATCCTGATGGCGCCCGAGGGATTCCAGCTCAGCCTCCCCATCGCACTCGCGGGAGGCAGCGCCCTGGCGCTGCTCTTCGCCCTGGCGTTCGGCTCCTACTGGCGCACGGTGCGCAAGCAACCGGAGGCGGCAGGCGAGGCGGCGTGAGCAGCATATGCCCCCGATGGACCATAACATTTTTCGGCACACAGCAAAATAAACGACAGGAAAAATCAATATTCTGCCACGAAAATACCGAAAACAGAGTATCGATTTTGCAAAACGACCCAAATTTAGTACTTTTGTAGCGTTAACTGCAGCACATTTATCACATGGAAGCCTTTTTCAAGACACACGCCCACCTGGTAGAACACACTACAGCACCCGTCCGCCGACTCCTCATGGACGAAATCAACTGGAACGACCGACTCATCGCCATCAAAGGCGCACGGGGCGTGGGCAAGACAACCTTCCTCCTGCAGTATGCCAGAGAGCACTTCAGCACCAACGACCACAAGTGCCTCTTCGTGGGCATGAACAACTTCCACTTCCAGCAGCACGGACTCTTCGACTTTGCCTGCAACTTCCACCGCATGGGCGGACAGGTGCTCCTCGTAGACCAAGCATACAAACTGCCACACTGGCAGCAGGAGCTGCGCAGGTGCTACGACAACCTCCCTGCCCTCAAGATTGTCTTCACCGGCAGTTGCGCCATGAAACTCGACGACGAGGAGACACACCTGAGCAACCTCTGCAGCTGCTACACCCTGAGGGGATTCTCGCTGCGCGAGTTCATCAACCTGCGCACGGGCAAGAACTTCAGCCACTACTCCTTCCAAGACATCCTGGAGCGCCACGAGATGATCGCTGCCAACATACTCCGACAGGAGGTCAACCCCCTCGACCACATCCGAGCCTATCTCAAGCACGGATTCTACCCCTTCTTCCTCGAGCAGACCAACTACACCGAAAGCCTCCTCAAGTCCATGAACATGACCGTGGAGGTGGACATTCTGCTCATCCACCAGATCGAACAGAAGTATCTGCACAAAATCAAACGACTGCTCTACCTCCTGGCATCTGACGCACAAGCCACCCCCAACGTGAGCCAACTCGCCACCGACATGCAGACGAGCCGAGCCACCGTGATGGGCTATCTGAAACTGCTCTCCGATGCCCAGCTCCTCAACATGGTCTACCGCAAGGGCGAATACGCCTCCAAAAAGCCTGCACGCATCACCCTGCACGACACCAACCAGCTCTTCGCCATCTTTCCACGCACCAACGAGGAGGAGATCATCAGCGACACCTTCTTTCAGCAGAACGTTGGCATCGACCACCAGATCTTCATAGGCGACCGCAGCTGCAACTACTTCGTCGAGAACAAGAAGTTCCGCCTCTGCAACGAGGAGCCCCACCGCTTCGCTCCCGACATCTACTACCTCCGCACCGGCATCACCAAAGGCCACGACAAGCAGCTCCCCCTCTGGCTCTTAGGCTTCATGTACTGAACAACGCCGAGCAAAAGCTCAGCGCACCCTGGCATAGCAAAGCCCCCTTCAACATCGACAACCCCAAACATAACACACAACAATGGCAAAAGAAAAAAAATTCGTAACATGGGATGGTAACACCTGTGCCGGACATGTAGCTTACATGTTCAGCGAAGTAGCTGCCATCTACCCCATCACCCCCTCAAGCCCCATGGCTGAGCACGTGGACGAATGGGCAGCACAGGGTCGCAAGAACCTCTTCGGCGACACCGTATTGGTGCAGGAAATGCAGTCTGAGGCAGGTGCAGCAGGAGCCGTTCACGGTTCGCTGCAGGCTGGTGCCCTCACCTCCACCTTCACCGCTTCTCAGGGTCTTCTGCTGATGATCCCCAACATGTATAAGATAGCGGGCGAATTGCTCCCCAGCGTCTTCCACGTGTCTGCCCGCACCGTTGCCACCCACTCTCTGTGCATCTTCGGCGACCACAGCGACGTGATGGCTTGCCGCCAGACGGGCTTCGCCATGTTGGCAGAAGGCAGTGTGCAGGAGGTCATGGACCTCAGCGCCGTGGCTCATCTGGCAGCCCTAGAGTCTCGTGTGCCCTTCATCAACTTCTTCGACGGATTCCGCACCTCGCACGAATACCAGAAGGTGGAGCTCATCGAGGAGGACGACGTGCGCGACCTCGTCGACCAGAAGGCACTCTCTGAGTTCCGCAGCCGTTGCCTCTCGCCCGAGCATCCGCAGGCAAAGGGTATGGCAGAGAACCCCGAGACCTTCTTCGCCCACCGCGAGAGCTGCAACCGCTACTACGATGCGGTGCCTGCCATCGTCGAGAAGTACATGGCAGCCATCTCTGAGCGCACCGGTCGCAAGTACGACCTCTTCTCCTACTACGGTGCTGCCGACGCCGAGCAGATCATCATCATGATGGGATCGGGCACCGAGGCTGCACGCGAAGCCATCGACTACGCCAATGCCAACGGCAAGAAATACGGCTTGGTGAGCGTACACCTCTACCGTCCCTTCTCCGCCAAGCACCTCCTCAAGGCTGTGCCCGAGACGGTGAAGCAGATTGCCGTGCTCGACCGCACCAAGGAGCCCGGTGCCAACGGCGAACCTCTGCTGCTCGACGTCAAGGATGCCTTCTACGGCAGCGGACGCACCCCACGCATTGTGGGCGGACGCTATGGACTCGGTTCTGCCGACGTGACCCCCACCATGATTCTGGGTGTCTACGAGAACCTCGAGCTTGCCGAGCCTAAGGACCACTTCACGGTGGGCATCGTCGACGACCTCACCTTCACCTCACTGCCTCAGAAGACGGAGATGGCACTCGGTGGCGAGGGCATCTTCGAGGCTAAGTTCTTCGGTCTGGGAGCCGACGGCACCGTGGGCGCCAACAAGAACTCGGTGAAGATCATCGGCGACAACACCGACAAGTACTGCCAGGCGTACTTCTCCTACGACTCAAAGAAGTCGGGCGGCTTCACCTGCTCACACCTGCGTTTCGGCGACAGCCCCATCCGTTCTACCTACCAGATCAAGACCCCCAACTTCGTGGCTTGCCACGTCCAGGCATATCTGCGCATGTATGACGTGCTGCGTGGTCTGCGCAAGAATGGTCAGTTCCTCCTCAACACCATCTTCGAGGGTGAGGAGCTCGTCAACTTCCTGCCCAACGATGCTAAGCGCTATTTTGCCGAGAACAACATCACGGTCTACTACATCAACGCCACCAAGATAGCACAGGAGATCGGGCTGGGCAACCGCACCAACACCATCCTGCAGTCTGCCTTCTTCCGCATCACCGAGGTCATCCCCGTGGAACTGGCAGTGGAACAGATGAAGAAAGCCATCGTGAAGTCGTATGGCAAGAAGGGTCAGGACGTCGTCGACATGAACTTTGCTGCCGTGGACCGCGGAGGCGAATACCAGACGCTCGCCATCGACCCCGCATGGGCTAACCTGCCTGCCGACGAGGCTCCACGCTACGACGAGCCCGAACACATCACACAACTCATGCGCCCCATCAACGCACAGAACGGTGCCGACCTGCCCGTCAGCGCCTACAAGGGCATCGAGGACGGCACCTGGGAACAAGGCACCGCTGCCTACGAGAAGCGCGGCGTGGCTGGCTTCGTGCCAGTCTGGAACCCCGACAACTGCATCCAGTGCAACAAGTGCGCCTTCGTTTGTCCTCACTCATGCATCCGACCCATCGTCATGAACGACGAGGAGCTGACTGGCTTCGAGGGCAAGAGCATCGACATGAAGGCTCCTGCTGCCATGAAGGGCATGCACTTCGTCATCCAGGTGGGCGTGAAGGACTGTCTGGGTTGCGGCAACTGTGCCGACGTTTGTCCCGGCAATCCCAAGCTCGGCGGCAGCGCCCTCAAGATGGTGGCATACGACGACTCCAGCGCAGAGGCTGTGCAGGAGGCTAAGAACTGGAAATACTGCGTGGAGCAGGTGAGCAGCAAGCAAGACCTCGTCGACATCAAGCAGAGCCCCAAAAACAGCCAGTTCGCTACGCCCCTCTTCGAGTTCAGCGGTGCTTGCTCCGGTTGCGGCGAGACGCCCTACGTGAAGCTCATCAGCCAGCTCTTCGGCGACCGCGAGATGGTGGCTAACGCCACGGGATGCTCGTCCATCTACTCTGGCTCTATCCCCTCTACACCCTACACCAAGAACGAGAAGGGGCAGGGTCCCGCATGGGCAAACTCGCTCTTCGAGGACTTCTGCGAGTTCGGCTTGGGCATGGTCATCGCCAACAAGAAGATGAAGGAGCGCATCACCAAACTGCTGCAGCAGGTCATCGAGAGCGACAAGGCGAGCGCCGAATACAAGGCTGCCGCACAGAACTGGATCGAACAGCAGAACGACGCCGACGGCTCCAAGGCTGCTGCCGCTGCCCTGAAGCCCTACATCGAGGAGAGCGCCAATGCCGGATGCCCCGTCTGCGCACAGCTCAAAGAACTGGAGCACTACCTCGTGAAGCGCAGCCAGTGGATCATCGGTGGCGATGGTGCTTCCTACGACATCGGCTACGGCGGTCTCGACCACGTCATCGGCAGCGGTGAGGATGTCAACATCTTCGTGCTCGACACCGAGGTCTACTCCAACACCGGCGGACAGGCGTCGAAGGCTACACCCATCGGTGCCATCGCACAGTTCGCTGCCAACGGCAAGCGAGTGGGCAAGAAGGACCTCGGACTCATGCAAGCCACCTACGGCAACGTCTACGTGGCACAGGTGGCAATGGGCGCCGACCAGAGCCAGTGCCTCAAGGCTTTCCGCGAGGCGGAAGCATGGCACGGACCATCACTCGTCATCGGCTACGCTCCCTGCATCGCACACGGACTGAAGGCTAAGGGCGGCATGGGCAAGAGCCAGGCTGAGGAGGCTAAGGCTGTCGAGTGTGGCTACTGGCAACTCTGGCGCAACAATCCTGCACTGGCTGAGGAGGGCAAGAATCCCTTCCAGCTCGACAGCAAGGACCCCCAGTGGGATAAGTTCCAGGACTTCCTCGAAGGCGAGGTGCGCTTCCTCTCACTCAAGAAGGCTGCACCACAGGAGGCACAGGAACTCTTCGATGCCTGCAAGGCTGCTGCCAAACGACGCTACCAGACCTACATCCGCAAGACACAAGAGGACTGGTCGGTAGCTGAAGACTAAGACACGGCTCACATCTGAGCACAGACCCTAATCATCGCCCGCCGGGGCTGAACCTAAACGATCGCCCGGGTCGGGACAGAAGCGAAAAAGGAGGGAAACGACGCGCGTTTCCCTCCTTTCCTTTTTTATGCTTTGGCGCATTACTTGATACGAAATAGCGCTTTGCCGATAGTACATTTGTACCACCGAATGGCACATTTCAGTATATTTTGTGCTGTTTAACACACATTAACAATTTTTGTGCTGGGTGTTTATTTTTTGTTACCTACCTTTGCACGCAATTTTAGGCAGAGGATATGCAGATGCCACCCCATGCAACTCATCCCTCTCATCAGCCGAGCGCCAGGCGTGGTTCTCCACCGGTACGCTCCACGCGAAGTGGTTGCCACCGGTTAAGTGGTTGACATATTGATATATGACTCACCATCTGCTCTCGCAACACGAAGCGCCCACGCCCACCCGAGCGATTCAAAATTAAACCAATTTATTATATAACTATGAAAAGATTGTTTACACTCATTGCTGTGTTTGCAATGATGGGTTGGAGTCACTATGCTCAAGCCTATACGAAGGATCAGCTGAACAACCTGCTTAACACAAAAAAGGCCAGTTTTAAGGAGGGCGAAAGCTATACTCTGAACATGACCCTTTTCCTTTCTAACGCCGATGCCACTAAGAGTATTCTGAAGTTGGGTGAAGGAATCTATCTCACACAACAACAAGGCAAGTATCTTGGACTCTCCACCGCAGAAAATCAAAGTCCTAACGGATGGGATGATGCAGGTGCAGTGGCAGACAACAACAAAAAGACAAATACGCTAACTGTGGAAGGAAGCACCTCTCCTAATGGTTGGTTTTCATGGAGTTCGACAAAAAATCATTCTCCATACGATTTTGGAACAAAAGGTGCAGTGCTCACCATCTCTTATGACAAGGCCAAGAACGAATCACAGATTACACTTAAGATTGACAATGACTGGACGGACATAGTCATTCTAAAGGAGAAGTATCTCAAACCCATGGATTTTAACTTTCTTGATGGTGACCCCACTGGAAAGAACAGCGAAATTTGGAGCTCTGGTGATTTGGTTCGTATATCCCTCGGACTTGGAATGGATCGTTTCTATAAGATTAAGGACCCCATAAGCAGAAAATACCTCTCCGTACCTGCTGGAGCGGGTTCAGGTACAGTAGTTGGATTGAGCGAAACAGAAGGTGTTGTGGGTTGTATCAAGGATATGACAAAAAAAAATCAAGACGGCAGCTATAGTGAAGATTGTAAAGTGGGCTTGATATCGTACCCCGATGGTAAGTGGCTCGCTGAAAACAAGGTCACTAACGAAGGCTCTTTTTTTAATGAGAAAGCATACTTCGGTCTTTATAAAGAAAAGGGAAGAGAAACAGACTTGACTTCTCCTACTTACATTAAGTGCTTATCAAATAACAAATGGTTGGCTCCCGGATCAGATGACAAAGTGGTACTTGGCGACTCCGCCAAACCTTGGTTTCCCGAATTCGTTGAGAATATTAACATCACGGTACATAAAGTGAAGAACTACTACTACGCTTCCATCTTCCTCCCTATTGCCGTGAAGTTGCCTGAGAATGTTTATGCGTATGGAATGCATTGGTTGGGCCACACCGAGGAGGGACTTACGGTGCACCGCTTCCCTCTCACGGACCAGATTCTTCCCGCAGGCGTGCCCGCTCTGCTTATGATTACGGAAGTGACTGATGGGATGACGCCAACCAATGACAACAGCGAAAAGTATATATTCAAGCTGACCCGTACCGAACATAAAAGCACTGAGGAAGAATTGGCTTGGTCAACCGAACTCCTGTTCGGCTCGTTCCATAATCTAAGTCCAAGAGAGTTCAACAGACCATATACCTTCACCGAAGATGAAGGAGATATAAAGGATTTTATCTACACCTTCAACTATGACAGTGAGCAGAACCTTGGATTCTACCAAACGAAGAAAAATATAGCAGGCTACCGTGCTGGACTGACAGCAGAAGTGCTTACCTACACGAACGCTCGACCGTCGACGTCGGACGCAAAAGCACTCCGCATCAACTTCGAGGACATGGTCACAGCCATCACTGGCGTAGAAGCAAGCGAACCAGAGGCACCTAAGGGCATCTACGGTTTGGATGGCAGAAAGTATAAGACGCTGCAGAAGGGCATCAACATCGTGAACGGAAAGAAGATTGTAATTAAGTAACCAAAACTGAACGAACCTACTAACTATGAAGAAATCTAAGAAAACCTATATTCCCCCAGAAAATATCGTGATCGAACTCGATGACAACATCTGCGATGACTCTGCCTTCTTAAGCCTAAGCATGACCTTCAAAATGTATGACAAAGAGGGCCTGGTTGAAGGCGGTATGGCACGCGAAGAGAGAGTATGGGACACCACTCCTGCCTCATCAGGATTTGACACTTGGTAAAGCAAAAGATAGGTAACAAAAACGATAAACAGAAACGAAGGGCGCACCGCTGCAAAGGCGGGTGCGCCCTTCAACATGATAAGCGGCAGGAGGGGAGGATGTTGCATCCCATACACACCAAGTATCTATATCCAGAGATTTCCTTTCTCGTTGTTTGCTATAGATGTTTATTTGATGAAATTTTGGCAATATCAGAATTCTATTGCCGATTATTCATTATTTTTTGGAGATAAAACATTATCCACTTGCCACGTTATTAAAAGTTTCTTCGAGAAGAAAAATTCTACTTAAGTGTTTTTTCGTTTTTACTTAAGTGAAAATATTTTTTTACTTAAGTCTTTTTGGATTTTCATGAGAGTGTTGGTTTTCTGGTGTATGAAAGAAGGCAGCCACGGTGGGCTGCCTTGTTATTTTTCTACATCAACGTTGATTGTTGTGTTCTTGGGGATATGTATGCGGTGCCGCTTGTGGCGCGTGGCTTGCTGCATCTGCTTGCGGCGTGAGTATGTGTCGAGCATATACCGACCGGCAAACCAGAAGAAGAGTGACGCGACGACGAGGCCTATCTGTGCGAGGTGCGGCACGTCAATCTGCTAAACGAGCGGAGTGATGACGAGGGCTACGGCTGACAGCTTGGCTATGTCTATGCTCGCCTTGCCTGTCTCGAAGAGTGTTTCATCACTTAGTTTCATGCAGCTCGGTGATGTTTGTCTTGTTATCGTCGTGTGCTGCGCTGTAGGCTATCCATCCGTAGAATGCCATTACTATGCCTATGAGTATGTATGTCATGATGTTGTGTTTTGTAATTATATTGTCTTGTTGTTATGCTTTTCGGATGCAAAAATAATGAAATTCTGGCAATAGATAGCATATATTGCCAAGAAATCATCAATTATTATGTGTTTTTAAGAGAAATCAATCGTTTTGGCTCCTTAACACGTACAGAAACGAAGGGCGCACAGCTGCAAGGCGGGTGCGCCCTTCAACATGATAAGCGGCAGGAGGGGAGGATGAGGTGACAAATGTGGCGGGGAAAAGGAAAAAAGATGACGTTTGGTGTGGTGTTTTGAAGAAAATGTTTTACTTTTGCCAAAACATAACACAACGGAACATCCTCCACAAACATATACAAGATTATGCAAAACACACGCGGACACTTTGGGAGCAAGATTGGTGTGGTGCTGGCTTCGGCTGGCAGCGCAGTAGGAATGGGCAATATATGGAGATTCCCCACCGAGACAGCGGAGAACGGCGGCGCTGCCTTCGTGCTCATCTACCTCATCTGCGTGGCGGTGGTGGGCGTGCCGCTGATGGTGAGCGAGTTCGTCGTCGGCAGACACACCCACACGAACAATGCCACGGCATTCAAGAAGCTGGCACCGGGTGCGCTGTGGCAGGTGGAGGGTGCGCGTGGCGTGCTGGTGAGCTTCCTCATCACCTGTTTCTATATCGTCATCTCGGGGTGGACGCTCTACTATGCCTACGCCTCGCTCGTGGGCTTGCTGAGCGATGCTGACAGAGACTACGATGCCTTCTTCAACGAGTTTCAGTCCAACCCCTGGCAACAAGTCATCTGCACCACCCTCTTTCTCGCCATCGTGACGTGGATCATCACGCGAGGGGTGAAGAGCGGCATCGAGCGATTCTCGAAACTGATGATGCCCATGCTCTTGCTCATCATCGGGGTGCTGGTGGTGTGTTCCTTCTCGCTGCCGGGCTCGTCGGAGGGTATGAGCTATCTGCTCCACCCGGACTTCTCGAAACTGTCGGGCACGATGGTCTTGGCGGCTTTTGGTCAGGCGTTCTTCTCGCTCTCGCTTGCCATGGGCAACCTGAGCACCTATGCCAGCTACTTCCGCGACGACACGAACCTCAACAAGACGGCATGGAGCGTAGCCATCATCGACACGATGGTGGCTCTGCTGGCGGGCCTCATCATCTTCCCGGCTGTCTTCTCGCTGCCCAATCCCGACCCCTCGCAGAGTGGCGTGGGACTGGTGTTCAAGACGCTGCCCTACGTCTTCACCCAGGCTTTTGGGGGCATCAGCTGGCTGGGCTACGTCTTCTCGCTGCTCTTCTACCTGCTGCTCTTCCTGGCTGCCCTGACCAGCGCCATGTCGACCCACGAACCGGTGACGGCATGGCTCCACGAGACGCACCATATCTCGCGCCGCCGCGCCACGCTCATCGTGACGGCTGTATGTCTCTTCTTCGGCATCATCTGTTCGCTGCAGCCGAGCTTGCTGCATGATGTGCCGCTGCTCTCGCTGGTGAGCATCGACTCGCTCGACACGCTGACCTCGACCTTCATGATGCCTATTGGCGGCATCGTAATCTCCATCTTCGTGGGATGGAAGCTCGACCGTCAGCTGGTGCGCGACGAGATGACGAACTATGGCAGGTTGCGCTTCCGTCTCTTTGGCGTCTATATCTTCCTGCTGCGATGGGTCATCCCACCCAGCATTGCCACGGTGTTCGTCTTGCAGTTTGTCTGAGAACGCTAATAACCTACGAACATAAAATAAAGTGATAAAAATATGAGAGAGAAACTACGAATAACGCGAATAACCTACGAATATAATTCTTTTGAAACATAATTTCCTATTCGTAGGTTATTGATAAAAAAATAAGGTTGGAACTACGAATAACGCGAATAAACTACGAATATAAAATATAGTGATAAAAAGATGAGGCTGAAACTACGAATAACGCAAATAAACTACTAATATAATTGTTTTGAACCATAATTTCCTATTCGTAGGTTATTCGTGACATTCGTAGTTCAAAAATCTATGCTTTGCGACACCTTTCCGCAACTCTCGCCCCATCCAATAGCGCACATCTCGCAGATTCGCCGCTCATTCGCCCCACATCTTATAGGGATAGCGACGCATGTGGGCATTGTAGAAGCGGCGGTCGCCCGTCACCTCCTGCCCGAGCCACAGTGGGCGCTCGTATGCCTCATCTTCGCTGGCGAGTTCCACCTCAGCCATGACGAGTCCCTCGTTGTCGCCATGGAAGACGTCGACCTCGAAGACGTGCGCCCCGACGGGCACGAGGTAGCGGTGCTTGTCGATGATGCCGGGCTCACAGATGCGCATGAGGTCCATGGCATCGGCAAGTGTAATCTCCTGTTCGAACTCGTAGCGTTTGAGTCCTGCCGCACCGCTGGGCCCCTTGATGGTGAGGTAGCCCTTGTCGTCGCGGATGCGCACCCGCACGGTGCGTCCGTTGCCGCTGGCTATGTAGCCCTGCATGATGTGGGTGACGTTGGTGGCTTGGCTCTTGAAGTCGCCTGTGACGCGAAACTTGCGTTCTATCTCGTAATGCATAGATGCGTTGGTCGTTGTTGAGGGGGGAATGTGTGGCAATGGGGGTACTACTCTTCTGCACCGAACTCCATCAGGTAGGCTTTGATGAAGGCATCGATCTTGCCGTCCATGACACCGCCCACGTCGGAGGTCTGATAGTTGGAGCGGTGGTCCTTGACGCGGCGGTCGTCGAAGACGTAGGAGCGAATCTGGCTGCCCCACTCGATCTTCTTCTTGCCCGCCTCCACCTTGGCTTGCTCCTCCATGCGGTGCTTCATCTCTTTGTCGAAGAGGATGGAACGGAGGAGGCGCATGGCGTTCTCCTTGTTCTTGGGCTGGTCGCGTGTCTCGGTGTTCTCGATGAGGATTTCCTCTTCCTCGCCCGTGTAGGGGTCTTTATACTGATAGCGCAGACGCACGCCAGACTCGACCTTGTTGACGTTCTGACCGCCGGCACCGGAGGAGCGGAAGGTGTCCCAGGAGATGCGCGCCGTCTCGATGTTGACCTCGATGGTGTCGTCGACGAGCGGGGTGACGAAGACTGAGGCGAAGGAGGTCATGCGCTTGCCCTGTGCATTATAAGGTGATACGCGCACGAGGCGGTGCACTCCGTTTTCGCTCTTGAGAAAGCCGTAGGCATACTCGCCTTCGATCTCTAAGGTGCAGGACTTGATGCCGGCATCGTCGCCGTCGAGGACATTGGCTACGCGGAGCTTGTAGCCGTTCTGCTCAGCATAGCGCATATACATACGCATGAGCTGCTCTGCCCAGTCTTGGGCTTCGGTGCCTCCTGCTCCGGCGTTGATCTTGAGCACGGCGTCCATGTTGTCGCCCTCGTGGCGCAGCATGTTGCGCAGTTCGAGGGCTTCGACGGCGGCGAGGGCTCGCGCGTGGATGTCGTCGACTTCCTGTTCGGTGACGAGCTGCTCCTTGTAGAAGTCGAAGGCAAGTTCGAGCTCATCGGCAAGGGCTTTCACCTCGGCGTAGTCCTTGAGCCACTTCTCAAGACCCTTGACGAGCTTCATCTGCTGCTCGGCACGCTTCTGGTCGTCCCAGAACCCGGGCGCCTGGGTGCGAAGCTGTTCTTCCTCCCACTGGACCTGCTTGCCGGGTATGTCGAGATAGCGGTTGAGCTGTTCGGTGCGGTCTTTTATTTCCTTGAGTTGTTCTTGTGTGATCATACTACATTATTCTTTATACATAGCTTCTATCTGAAGCTTGTAGTTCTCGTTGATGACGGGTCGCTTTATCTTGAGCGTATTGGTCAGTTCACCCTTCTCAAGCGAAAAGGCTTCGGGCAGGAGGGTGACACACTTGATCTGCTCGTAGTGGGCGAACTCCTGCTGCAGCGTGTCGATGCGCTCCATGTAGAACTGGTTGATCTGCTCGTTCTGGCAGAGGTCGGCACGATCCTTGAAGGCGATGCCGCGGCGCTTTGCCTCCTCTTCGAGCAGGGGATAGTCGGGGATGATGAGTGCGGAGACGAACTTGCGCTTATCGGCAATGATGACAATCTGGTCGATGAAGCGGTCGACGACTATCTTGGTCTCGATGAGCTGCGGGGCAATGTACTTGCCATTGCTCGTCTTGAAGAGATCCTTGATGCGGTCGGTGAGGAAGAGCTCGCCGTTCTCCATATAGCCGGCATCGCCGGTGTGGAACCATCCCTCGCTGTCGATGGCAAGGTCGGTGACCTCTTGCTTGCGGTAGTAGCCCTTGGTGATGGTGGGACCCTTGAGGAGTATCTCGTTGTTCTCGCCGAACTTGATTTCGATGCAGTCGAGCAGACGACCCACCGAACCGATGGTCTTGGTCTTTCCGGCGCAGTCGCAGGAGACGGTGGCGGTGGACTCGGTGAGTCCGTAGCCGCTGACCATGTTGATGCCGGCGGCGTGCACGAAGGTCTCCACCTCCTGGGGGATGCTGGAGCCGGCTGTGGGGAAGAAATTGCCGCGCTCGAAGCCCAACTGCTTCTTGAGGAGGGAGATGATGGTTTTCTCGTAGAGTTTATACTTCATGCGCAAGCCGAGGGGCGGAACGAGGCCGCGCAGCTTGTACTTGACGTTGTATTCGGTGCCCACCTTCAGGGCATCGAGTATCATCTTGCGCTGCAGGGCGCTGCTCGTGCGGATCTTCTCGTTGACTCCGGCATAGACCTTCTCCCAGAAACGGGGCACGGCACACATGCAGGTGGGGTGCACCTCCTTGAGCGAGCGAAGCACATCGGCAGGACGAAGGTTGACGCAGAGGGTGCATCCCTTGGCTATGCACCAATAACTCCAGGCGCGCTCGAAGACGTGGGTGAAGGGAAGGAAGTTGAGGACGACATCCTTGTCGGTGAGCGGAAGGGCACGGTCCTGAGACTTGAGGATGGCATTATACATGCGATGGGTGAGCATGACGCCCTTGCTCAGCCCGGTCGTTCCACTCGTGTAGAGGATGTTGGCAAGGTCGTCTTCCTGCATGGCGTTGGTGCGGCGCTCTATCTCGGCTGCGTGCTTGTCGTCGGCTCCCAATGCGAGGAAATCGTCGAAGTAGAGGCTCATGGTGTCC
Source organism: Candidatus Physcousia equi (assembly GCA_018065005.1). GTDB lineage: Bacteria > Bacteroidota > Bacteroidia > Bacteroidales > Bacteroidaceae > Physcousia > Physcousia equi. The sequence continues at coordinate 18,294 of JAGHUD010000002.1, read as the reverse complement.
TGCGGATGCTTCTGCACACTCTTGTCGGTGATGACGAGACGCTTGAGGGTGGGACACATCTTGAAGACACGAAAGGCAATGTCGTACTGATACTGCTCGCCAACAAAGACGTAGCGGATGCTGGCATCGTTGATCATATACTTGACCTGCGACTCGCTTGAGGTGGCATAGAACGGAATGCTCACGGCACGGATGGCATAGCAGCCGAAGTCGACAAATAGGTTCTCGACCATGTTCTGAGCAAAGACTGCCACGTTCTCCTGCTCGCCTACACCCCATTCGAGAAGGGCGTTGGAGGTGGCACGAGCCCTGCGCGCAAACTCGCTCCAGGAGATGTCCTTCCAGATGCCTTTGTTGTAGTCGCGATAGCGCAATGCTGTGCGCTTGCCGTAGGTCTCTGCCTGGGAAGCAATGAGTCGTGAAAGGGGTTGGGTGTTGAGCATAACTGTTTCTTTTTCGACATTAGTGGTACAAAGGTAGACATTTTTATTTAATAAAAAAACAATAATATAAAAAAAAGCGCACAAACGTTGCCACATTGCGCAAAAAAGCGTATATTTGCAAACGATAAAGAACAAGAATGATGAATGACCTCGCCATACTCCTCATATTGACCACCTGTGCCGTCTCGACAACCATCATGGCTTCTGTGATGGCTCTTTTTGCGCGACACAAGGTGCAGTATCTGGCCTTGACCTGGATTCTCGGCATATTTGGCGTAGCCATGTTTGCGCTACTGCCCATCCACCAACACTTCAACACCAACCCCGGCATCGCACACCCTCTGATGCTGTTCGCATTGGCGTCGACGGCCTTTCTGCAGAGTATCTACCCACTGAGCATCCCCATGCCTGCCTATCTGCAATGGGGACGTATGTGGAAGTACGCCACACCGCTGCTCTTGCTCATGGCTGCCTATGGGGCTGCTATGCTGATGGGCATGGAACCCTTCCAGGCGTTCACCATGGGCGAGATGTGCTCCCACTGGTTGAGCTTCGACATGCTGATGCGACTTGCTACACTGGGGCTGAGTGCCTATTATGTCATCAACATCCTGAGATTGCCCACGCGACTGGCACACAGGGCTCAGTTGCCACGCTATGTCAAGGGCTACTGCACGGCACTCGGCACAACAGGGTTGTTCTACATATCCACGTTGCTGAGCTACAACGCGGTGCTCATCATCATCTATCTTATTGCCTTCACACTGCTCAACCTCTATCTATGCTTCCGCACCCTGGAGACAATGGCGATGCATCTGCCGAAACCGACGATTGCCAAGGTGGAAAAGGAGCCACAACCCGTGGAGCCAAACAAGGAGGAGGAAGAGGACTTCAACGAGGCGAACCTACAACGCTTCCAACGGGTGGAATACTGGATGCAGAACCACCGAGAGGAATGGACACAGCCTACCTTCAACCGAGATGTGCTCTGCGAACAAGTGGGACTGAACCGACACTTGCTCTTGCAGTGTGTGCGCAGCCAGGGATACAACGACACGCACGAATACCTCAATGCCTATCGCACGGAGGAACTCAAACGGCTGATTGTGAGAGGTCAGGTGCGCCTCATCAGTGAGACCATCGATGCGGGCTTCGGAACGACAAAAACGGCACGTTCGGTGTTTCTCAAGATGACGGGCGGAACGCTCGACGACTTCATGGCTGAGCACAAAAAGACCGACAAAGAGTGAAGGAGAGCTGCATGGGCAGCCTTGACAGAGAGAAAAACGAGGTGAGGCGATGATGGCATCACCACCATGAAACATGAAATAATCACATTCGACTTATTAAAATAAGAAAGAAAACTATGAAGAGAACATTGGTCATCACGGGGGGAGCGGGTTTCATCGGTAGCCATGTTGTTCGCCTCTTCGTGAACAAATACCCAGACTATCATATCATCAACCTCGACAAACTCACCTATGCCGGCAACCTGGAAAACCTGCGCGACATAGAAGGAATGCCCAACTATGAGTTTGTCAAGATGGACATCTGCGACTTTGAGGCTTTCCTTGACCTCATGCAGAAGAAACAGGTAGATGGCATCATCCATCTCGCTGCTGAGAGCCATGTGGACCGCAGCATCAAGGACCCCTTTACCTTTGCCCGCACCAACGTGATGGGGACCCTGTCGCTCTTGCAGGCTGCAAAGCTCTATTGGGAGTCGCTGCCTGAAAAGTATGAGGGAAAACGATTCTATCACATCTCTACAGACGAGGTGTATGGGGCTCTGGAGATGACACACCCTGAGGGCATCACGCCTCCCTTCACCACGGCGGCGTCGAGCGGATCGCATCATGAGGCTTATGGCGAGGCGTTCTTCCTCGAGACAACAAAATACAACCCGCACTCGCCCTACTCGGCTTCAAAGGCTTCGAGCGACCATTTCGTGCGTGCCTTTCACGACACGTATGGCATGCCTACCATCGTCACGAACTGCTCGAACAACTATGGGCCCTATCAGTTCCCAGAAAAACTCATTCCGCTTTTCATCAACAACATACGGCTACGCAAGCCACTGCCTGTGTATGGCAAAGGGGAAAACGTGCGCGACTGGCTCTATGTGGAGGACCACGCGCGTGCCATCGACTGCATCTTCCACAAGGGAAAGGTGGCGGAGACGTATAACATCGGCGGATTTAACGAATGGAAGAACATCGACATCATCAAAGTGGTGATCAAGACGGTGGACCGCCTGCTTGGACGCACAGAGGGGGAAGACATGAACCTCATCACTTATGTGACCGACAGAGCGGGACATGACATGCGCTACGCCATTGACTCACGCAAGCTGCAACGCGAACTGGGATGGGAGCCTTCGCTGCAATTTGAGGAGGGCATCGAGCGCACCGTGCGCTGGTATCTCGACCACCAGGATTGGATGGAACGCATCACGAGCGGTGAGTATGAGAAGTATTACGAGTCGATGTACGCAAACCGATAAGCCATGAAGATTCTCGTCACAGGAGCCAACGGACAATTAGGCAACGCCATGAGACGCTGCGCAGCAAACAGCGAGCATGTTTTCATCTTCACGGATGTCAACGAACAGGAAGGACAAGACACCGTCTATCTGGACATCACGAACCTGGATGCCATACGACAAATCGTGGCCAAAGAGGGGGTGGATGCCATCGTCAACTGCGCTGCATGGACTAATGTGGATGCGTGCGAAACGAACCCCGAATTGGCAGAACTGGCTGATCGCCTTAATGCAGAGGCTCCTCGCTTGCTCGCCATGGCGATGAAGGAGGTGGATGGACTGCTCGTCCACATCTCTACCGACTACGTCTTTGGGGCTGAACCATATAACACGCCCTGCAAGGAGGAGCAACGGGGCACGCCTACGGGTGTCTATGGCAGAACAAAACTGCATGGCGAGGAGAACATCATCGCTACTGGCGTCAAGCATATCATCTTGCGCACGGCATGGCTCTACAGCGAAGATGGAAAGAATTTCGTCAAGACCATGCTCATGCTCACCGACACAAAACCGAGTCTGAACGTGGTATTTGACCAATGTGGCACACCGACATACGCGGGTGACTTGGCTGAAGCTATCCTGACGGTGCTGAACGACTATGCTGCTCAACCTTCCGACTTCTCCCATGGTGGTGTGTATCACTTCTCAAACGAGGGCGTCTGCTCGTGGTATGACTTCACCATCAGAATTGCACAACTTGCCGGGCACACAAGCTGCAACATCCTGCCTTGCCACAGCGAGGAGTTTCCCTCTCCTGTCAAACGACCTGCATACAGCGTGCTCGACAAGACAAAGTTCAAGCGCACCTTTGGCGTCACCATTCCCTATTGGACTGATAGCCTCGAACTCTGCCTGAAAAATCTGAAAAATCAGCAATAGCCAAACTGCCAAAAACAAATCCTTCACCAAAGACCGACCCCTACACAGAGATGGAAATCATCAAAACGGCTATCGATGGCCCCCTTATCATAGAGCCCCACGTCTTTCGCGACGAGCGCGGCTACTTCTTCGAGTCTTTCTCACAGCGCGAATTTGACGAAAAGGTCTTCCCCGTTCAATTCGTGCAAGACAACGAGTCTATGAGTTCCTATGGCGTGATGCGTGGCTTACACTACCAACGTATGCCCTACACACAATCGAAATTAGTGCGGTGCGTCAAGGGAGCTGTGCTCGATGTCGCCGTGGACATACGCTGGGGGAGTCCTACCTTCGGACAGCATGTTGCCGTAGAACTCACAGAGGAGAACCATCGACAGTTCTTCGTGCCTCGCGGTTTCGCTCACGGCTTTGCTGTGCTCAGCAAGACTGCGGTTTTCCAATATAAATGCGACAACTTCTATCACCCTGAAGCGGATGCCGGCATCAACATCAAGGACGCTTCGCTCAACATAGACTGGCGCATACCTGTCGCTGACGCTCTGCTCAGCCAAAAGGACCTCCGCCATGCGAACCTAGCCGATGCGCCCCACGATTTTCTCTTCACTGACGAGTTATACTGAGCCCTATATCAATCCGCGCCAAAGCGCTTCCTACACCTTAATTATATATAGGGGGGGCAATGCCAATGTACTACTTTTTTGAAAAGACACTCGATGTGATGGCTTGCTGCAGTTTGGTTCGATCTTGGGAGACCAGATAGGCGCTCCTTTCTGTTTGGTTCTCTACACATACAGACTATGCAAGAACGACTTATTCTATCCGTATCGAGATTGAAGAATTGGGACCTCTGCACCTTGACGCTTTTGGTAGTCAGAGAAGAAGGAGGTGTGATCAAGGTGGCTGGGGCAGCTGATGAGGAAGACGCAAACAGCTTGGAGACGAAAGCATTGCTGCGCATCTGCAGAAGTCTCAGCGAGGAAGAACTGTTTAATACCTTTGGAAAGAAAGCGTTTCGCAAACCAGAAAAGTTCTGGAAAGAAGCTGACAACGCGATGAAAAGGTACGTGAGGAGGGTTGTGGACAAACGCATCATGAATGGCATAAGGCATGCTCAGGCATTGCACTTGCCCATCTTTCTTCGCACTGCAAGGAGAGAGATGACTCAGGACGAGGCGCTAATGATGGCCGATGAGGAGGCTGTGCCTATGATGAGTTTTGAAAGAACGGAGTCGGGCATCATCTACCGGTTGCGGTTAAGCATGAAAGACAAGACCGTAAACATCCGTCAACTCAAGCCAGAGATCCTGACCAATACACCTGGACTGATCGTAACAAAAAGAGAGGAAGGCGTAGGGATGATGCTCCACACATTGGGCGAGGACTTTTCTGCTCTACTGCTGAGACCATTCATCGAAAAGGATGAAATCTTCATTCCCAAAAGAGCAGAAAAAGAGTATTTCCAGAAATTCATACTGAAGAACATCAGAAAGACTGAGATTGAGGCAATCGGTTTTGACATCGTAGAGAAAGAGACGAATCGAGGTTTGCTGGTGTGCGTAGAACAGACGTTCACCCACAAGACGGCCATCATCCTTCGCTTCCGATATGCCCACCTCACATTTGGCGAGAACAGCAACCAGAGATGTTCGGTGACGCTGGAAGAGGCAGACGACAGCTTCCGCTTCGTCCGGATTTGTCGAGACTCCGTTTGGGAACAAGGGATGAAGGAGCGTTTCTGCCAACTGGACGATGCTTGGCCAAAAGATGACGAGGGCTCGGTTGCCGACACAAGGTTTTTTGACAACAATGTGGATGCCATTAGGTGGCTCTGCCAACATAAAGCTGACATCGACCAGTTAGGACAAACCACGATATGGCAATCCAGTATTCGTGAGTACTACATTGGAACATTCCGCATTTTGCAAAGTAAGATGTGGATAACAGACTGGCTGCACCTGCACATACAGATTAAGTTTGAAAATGGCACCACGGTTCCGTTCCTCTATTTCCGGCATGCCATACTTGCGGGAGAGGAGGAGGTTGAACTGCCCGACGGAAAGATCTTCATCATCCCCACGGAGTGGTTTGCCGAGTATGGGGGGATGCTGATGGTGGCAGGGAGCAGAGGGGATGCCATTGTGCTGCACCGCACCCAATTGGCATCGCTCAGCCCGAGCATAAGCGACATGGAGGATGAGTTGGCACTTATCACCAACGTGCAGGAGGAGGAAAGCTGTCCAAAACAACTTAAGACTACGCTCCGCCCTTATCAAAGGTTTGGATTCCATTGGTTGCTCCACAACTTTGCTGCCACCTGCGGATGCTGCCTGGCGGACGACATGGGATTGGGAAAGACGGTACAGACCATTGCTCTGTTGCTAAAATACAAGGAAGAAAGTCTGAACAACAAGAAGGTCAGAACTACGGCTGCACGGAAAGACCAGGGCAGACAACTCCAAATAGAGGATCTCTTTTCTGATTTCTTTGCCGACAACCAACAGAATAGTTCCCCAAAGAAAGAAGAACTTTGCCACCCCTATCGAACGAACATCATCCTCTGTCCATCGTCGCTCGTATTCAATTGGAGAAACGAATTGAAACGCTTTGCGCCGAGCCTTTCGGTATGCGAGTACACAGGAACCCTGGCTAATAGAATGAGAAAACAAGAGTGCCTGATGCAGTGGGACGTCGTCATCATGGGGTATCGCACGGCTGTCAACGACATAGAATGGCTCTCTACGGGAGAGTTCGGCATAGCTGTCTTTGATGAAAGCCAGACCTTCAAGAACAGGAGTTCGCAAGTCTATCAAGCCATCCAACGCATCAAAGCTATTCAGCGCATTGCGCTCAGTGGCACCCCGATGGAAAACAATCTGCCGGAACTGTGGAGCTTGATGAATGTGCTCAACCCGAACTTGCTGGGCGACTTCAAAACATTCCAGCAGAACTTCATAAACCCCATCAAGGAGTCACTGGAGGACATGCGCACGCAAATACTGCGGCGCACCATAGCCCCTTTTTTCCTCGGCAGAAGGAAGGAGGATGTGCTCACAGATCTTCCATCAAGACAAGACGAAATCGTATTGTGTAAAATGGGGGAGGAACAAGAATATCGATACGAAAAGGAACTCTCCGCAGCAAGAAACACGGTACTGTGCTCCGTGCCTGATTTGGATGAAGCGTTAAGCACAGGACACTGTCAGTCCGGGCAGCTGAATGTTCTGGCAGCAATCGGACGACTTCGACAAACGGCCAGCGACCCACGCCTCACGGGTTTTGATACCCCTTCTGCCAAGACGGAGACGGTCCTAATGAAATTAGCTGCTTTGCATGGCTCAGGGCATAAGGTACTTATCTTCAGCGAATACGTCTCTTATCTCGAACTGATTGCTTCGGAAATGGAACAACGCAAGTGGGGATATTCGCTGCTCACAGGCGAAACGCAGCATAGGGAACGAATCGTCAACCATTTTGAGTCGTCTGCTGAACATCAGTTCTTTCTTATCTCGCTGAAGGCTGGTGGCGTGGGACTAAACCTCACCTCTGCCGACTATATCTTTCTGCTCAATCCTTGGTGGAACTTGGCGGTGGAGGAACAAGCCATCAGCCGCGCCTACCGCATCGGGCAAGAACGTAAGGTTTTCGTCTATCGATTCATCACGCAAGGCACCATTGAAGAACAGATTCTTGCCCTGCAGGATCGCAAGAAAAACTTGGTTGATGCAGTGCTTCCTTTCCTAGCGAACAAGCAGACTTAAAACGCAAAGTCAAGACAGACACGCTGAACGGTATGGGGGCGTACTATGCTGTCGGCGACTGCCACATGAGCCGGATGCTTGGCATAGCCAGCAAGGGCTTCGGCAGACTCTAACGTACTGTCGAGCATTAAGTCACAATTGGAAGTTGCGAGACGCCCATCGATATGTACCTTACATGCTGTGAGCCCGGGAACCTGACCAACGAGGGCCTCCAATCCCTCCTTGATGCGTTGCTTTATATCGTTTTTTTCTTGCTCAGAATAGTCTGGATTGAGCGTCCAAAGGATGATGTGCTTTACCATAAAATATTTGATCTTATTCAATTAAAACTTATATAGGGAGAAAGCCGAACTTGGTCGTCTTCGTTGAAATCAGAAAGGAAGAGAATCTCGTCCCACGAGCGGAAAGGTCCAACCACACGCACCCGATTGGCAATGGCTTTAGCTTGGGCATAGGAGATATAAGGGTGATGAGTGAGTTCTCGCACGCCAAGGTGATTGATACGTAATGGCCGTATGTTCGGGTGATGCAGCGTCATATATTGTTCAATTCCGGGGGGCAAGAAGTCGAGGTCGCCGAGTTGGTCCAGCGAGGAATAACCTCCAAGCCGCTCTTCATACTCAGCAATGCGCCTCGCATAGTAAGAACCGATGCCTGGTATCATCTGCAGTTTCGCTGTATCGCAAACGGAAAGATCAATGGTTTCTCCCTGTTTAACTTTTGGCGTGCGAGGCATACGATAGAATGGAGATGTTGAGGTGATTGCTCCATTATGGTCGTGTGCACTATCTTGATTTAAGGTATGCCGATTTGTGCTTCTACTCTGCCTTGGAGGATAGTTGTGCACGGTACTTGATGCCCCATCATAAACATCCTCTACGTCCGATAGGAGTTGAAAACGGCGGTCGATGGTGATGAGGGGTTCGATGTGCTCCCACTGTTCAACGGTTAATCCATTGAGTGATTTGAAGTCTTCCTTGCGCGAAAAGACTTTTCCTTTGTTGCGCCAGTGAATAAGACTACGCGCCTGCTGGGGAGACAATCCTACACCAACCAGCGTGACACTATCAGCCGTATTGGGATCGAAAGGTGAGGACAACGACACACGAACCACTTCTGCGTTCGCTTTATTTCCGCCCAACGCTTGTGTCTGCACAGTGTTACCGTCTCCTTTGTTTCTCTTCAGCAAGAAACATATCAACGCCAACGATATGGCAACAGCTATGATGAGCTGAAGCCGTATGAGTGCCTTCTTCTCCTGCTGCCACATGATTTGTTTAGTCTTGATTTGCGAGTGGGTTCCAACCCTGAGCCTTTAGTTCAAACTCGCTTTGGTCGCGACAAACAAGTTTCTTGCCTTCTGAGGCAGCGGTGATGTAACCAATGACCCGCACGTCCTCTAATTGACTCACCGCATCATGATCTGTCAAAGGAACAGTGAAGAGCAATTCATAATCCTCGCCACCATTGAGCGCACATGTCGTTACATTAAGATTAAACTCCTCTGCTGCAGCTGCAGTTTGGTAGTCGAGCGGTATACGTTCCTCATAGAGCCTACACCCTACACCACTCTGCTCGCAGATGTGCATGAGTTCGCTTGACAAGCCGTCGGAAATATCTATCATTGACGTGGGACGGATGCCAGCTTCTGCCAAACGCATGGTGATGTCACGCCGGGCTTCTGGTTTCAGAAAACGCTCAAGCAGATATTCGCGCCCGCTAAAGTCGGGTTGGAACTCCACCTTGGATGGATCTTTTTCCTTGAGAAGCTGATCGTAATAAACCGATTTCTCGCGCTCAAAAAGTTGTAAGCCCATATAGGCAGCTCCAAGATTACCGCTCACGCATATCACATCAGTCTCCTTGGCACCATCACGCCCCACCACATCTTCTGGACGCACTTCACCCAAGGCCGTGATGCTAATGGCAAGGCCCGTGAGCGAGGACGTTGTGTCGCCTCCGACAAGATCCACGCCATGCTCCTCACAAGCAAGAAGAGCACCGGCATAGAAGTCCTCAAGATCTTCCACCTTGAAGCGTTTACCAATTGCCAGACTAACGGTTATCTGGCGAGGGGTACCATTCATCGCATAGATATCACTGAGGTTGACCATGACGCTCTTGTAGCCCAAATGTTTCATGGGCGTATAGACAAGATCGAAATGCACGCCCTCCATGAGCATATCTGTGGTGATCAGTGTACGGTTGCCCGCTGCATACTGTACCACGGCACAATCGTCGCCAACACCTTTTAGTGTGCTCTCATTCTTTATCTTGATGCTTTGTGTGAGTCGTTTGATGAGCCCGAACTCACCAATTTCTGATATTTCCATGTCGTAAGTAAGTGTTCAATATTATTTATTCCATTTAAGCAAGTGAATTTGTCATCACACTTCTTGTTCTGTGACTATACCAGTTCCTCGAATCTATCGATTTCATCCTCTTCATACACCTCACGTGGAACTATGTTGGTCGTTCCATCTGGAGCTACCGTGAGGGCAAATTGCACATAATTATCATCAGCAGAACCTACACCAACAGTAACCGCAAAACGAGGTCCTACTGGTGTCATGCGATCGAACACCATGTTCATAAGCACATAGTGAGAGAAGTCCTTGTCGTTGATACCTATCTTAAAGGCTCCACGGGTATAGACATGCGAAAAGATTCTTGTGCCATCACAACTGACGGTGAGCGCAATACTGTTATTGACTGTGCGGAAACCATCTGCGTCAGTTATGATGCCCAGCGAGTCGCTCGCCTGGCGGTCGATGGTAAAGCAATAGCGATGCCCCTTGTAGGTACAAGAATCAGTAAAGTGTGTGTTGGCAAAACGGATTAGTTCATTACGTTCATCCTGTTCCCGCTGCACATATTCTTGCTCTTTCTCTTCTCTTGTCTTTTCCTCTTGTTTTTCTCCGCCGCAAGAACTGCATGCGATGGCACAAAACAACAAGAATGAAACGGTTGTCTTATTCATTTTTTTTATGGTTCTCCTTAAATGAATTGTTGAATTCCATGATGGCTCGAATGGCATCATCTGTGCTGTCAGTGAGATAAAGAAGCAGGTTTTTGTAGCGACCTGTCTTCTCCATAGTTTCGAGAAATGGATACACCGGAATTTCTTCCGTCCAAAACTTGCGTCCGACAAAGACCATGGGACTTGCATATCCTAATGTGACATAGTGGTTTTGAACACACTCCTGAAAAATCTCTTGCAAGGTGCCAGCCGAACCAGGCATGAAGATAAGTCCGCCATAGGATTCGGTCAAAATAAGATCTTCACGCTGGCTATTATCAAAGAACTTAGCTATGTCTGTAGCAAAAACCGTGGGAGGCTCATGGCCATAGAACCAAGTAGGAATGGCAAGGCTCTTGTAGTGTGAATAGACTGTCGTATCGTCAGGTCCGCAATGTTCATATGGAAGAAGCGGAAACTTTTCTGTCACTTCATATGCACGAGCAAACCATCCATCATCCTGAAAACTCGGTGCACGTGAAAGTATTTCGATGGCTTCGTCTACCTCACGCTGGTCACGACCAGCCAACCATGCCCCCAAGTGTGTGGCTTCCATGGCACCGGGTCCGCCACCACTGAGCATGAGAAATCCTTGTTCCGTGAGTGTTTTAGCTATTTCTACCACTTGGCGATAAGGAGCATCGTTGCGCAACAGTTGATGACCTCCCATGATTCCCACCACGTGATGTTGGCGATAGTCGCCCATAAATCGGGCAAGAGCTTGACGTATGGTATAATCATGCCAATTGCGCGTTGCACTTTCGAGCACCTCTAAATTATTTCTCCCAGTCTGACAAAGATGATTATAGACACGGGTATCGTAGCAGCGACAGAAAGACGACGGATCACTCTCCTCATAACATTCAAAGAGTTCACCTGGATGGTAGAGTTCTGTGCGCAGCACATCGTAAGGCACCTGCTCGCAATATTCGAGCAGATTATCCAGATGCGCTTTGTTGAGTAGTTCTTTATTAATCATGGGTAGAGACAATTCTTACTCAATTTTCTTCTTCACTGCTTTCGACTCGTTGTGCAGACGGTCAAGCGCTGCTACAGCATACGTGTATTCCGTGCCATCGGATTGAGGAAGGGAAACAAAGGTGTTGCGCGTGATGGCATAGATGTAGTTTGCATCCTCAACATTCACCTTCACGCCTTTAGGAAACCTGTACACTACATATGAAACAGCCCGATTCAGTTCTTCGGAAACATAGCGAGCATACCCCTTGCCTTTACCCTTCACCTTAGGAGCTGTCCAAAAGAGGATTCGTTGCCCATCTATCGTTATGGGCTTGAGCGATTTCACTTTGCCTGGCGCCTTCTTATCTATCCAAGGCATGAGAGGCTGCAGAGCAGGAGTACGGTGGTAGTACTTACGCAGTACTGTAGCGTAATTCTGTGGATTATCAACACAAGCCTTGGCATACCACTGACAAGATCCCTGAATACCGGGAAGGGTGCGTTGGAGATTATATTTCTGGTAAATTTGATGCGATTGCGGATTTTGTGTGTCGGGGTATTTTACCGTTCGCTCCACATCCTGTCCGATAATAAGCGGACGATTGGTGGCATTTCTGCTCCACCAACGCAGCAGCGTATCGTAGTCTGCAGCCTTGTTACCAATCTCCCAATACACCTGAGGTATATTAAGGTCTATCCACCCTTCACGCACCCACAGCAATACATCTGCATAAAGGTCATCGTAGTTTTGCAAGCCATGAGTGGCAGACCCATTCGGGTCACTCTTCTGGTTGCGATAGATACCAAAAGGTGAAACACTGAACTTCACCCACGGTTTCACCGCTTGAATGCTGTCATGGAGATCGCGAATAAAGAGATTCACATTGTGGCGACGCCAATCCTGACGGTTCATGCCCTCCCCATACTGTGCATAAGAAGCATCATCTGCGATAGGTACTCCTGCCACGGGATAAGGATAGAAATAATCATCAATATGAAGACCGTCAACATCATAGCGACGCACAATGTCGCAAGCGACTTGGCAAATATAAGTTCTATTCTGTGGCACTCCAGGATCAAAAAGCAACAAACCATCGTATGATATGAACCATTCTGGATGCTGAAAATAAGGATGTGTATTGGCAAGTGCTGTAGTACCTTTCGTCTTAGCACGATATGGGTTAATCCAAGCGTGCAGTTCCATACCACGCAAATGACACTGTTCTACCATCCATTGCAAAGGATCCCAATAAGGTTCTGGCGCTCGTCCCTGCTGTCCAGTCAGATAGCGGCTCCATGGTTCATATGAGCTTTGATAGAGCGCATCTGCCTCGGCTCGTACTTGAAACATAATCGCATTGATTCCCGTTTGCTGGAGTTCGTTGAGCTGATGCATGAGTGTTTGTTGCATGGCATCACAGCCAACACCATTAAATTGGTTATTGACACACTGAATCCACGCTCCACGAAACTCCCGCTTAGGATTTTGTGCAGAAGCAGAAAGAGAAACAGTAAGAAAAAGAGCAAAAAGGATGGTATATAAGGCTTTTCTCATACTTTGTATTTTTTGCAAAAATAATTAAATCTTTTCATTCGGGCAAAACTTTGTATGCAAAATTTGGCACTTCATCCTTTTTTTTATACTTTTGCATATCAATAAACAGAGAAAATGGAAGACTGCATTCAGATAAAAGGAGCAAGGGTGAACAACCTAAAAAATATCGACGTCGAGATACCGCGAGACAAGCTCGTAGTCATCACAGGCGTGAGCGGAAGCGGTAAGTCGAGCCTCGCTTTCGACACCCTCTACGCCGAAGGACAACGCCGATACGTTGAAAGTCTGAGTTCATACGCCCGAATGTTCCTTGGTCGTATGAGCAAGCCTGAATGCGATTTCATCAAGGGCATACCACCCGCCATAGCTATCGAGCAAAAAGTCACGAGTCGAAATCCGCGTAGCACCGTGGGTACCTCAACAGAGATCTACGAATACTTGCGATTACTGTTCGCTCGTGTAGGTCACACATTTTCTCCCATCAGCGGCAAGGAGGTCAAGAAACACAGCACAGAGGATGTCGTTCAGGAGGTTCTGAAGCACGAAGAAGGGATGAGATTCCTTGTTCTTTGTCCCGTAAGACGCCAACAAGACCGCACGCTCAAGGAGCAGTTGGCGATGGACCTCCAAAAGGGATTCACCCGTATTCTTATGAACGGAGAGGTGCAAATGATCGAAGACATCATCCAACACGACCACATAGAAGGCGATCTGCAATTGGTGGTGGACCGCATGTCGGTTGGGCACAGCAAGGATACCATCTCGCGTCTTGTAGACTCTTGCGAAACAGCATTCTTTGAAGGTAACGGAGAGCTCTCTTTACTTTTTTTCCCATCTCAAGAATCATTCGTTTTTTCCACACGCTTTGAGTCCGACGGCATTATTTTCGAAGAACCGTCAGACAACCTTTTCGCCTTCAACTCACCTATGGGTGCTTGCCCGGAATGCGAAGGTTTTGGACGCATCGTGGGCATTGATGAACAACTCGTCATCCCCGACTCCTCACTCTCACTCTACCAAGGCTGTGTTGTCTGTTGGCGCGGTGAGAAAATGAGCGAATGGAAAGACTGGTTCATAAATCTCAACGCCAAACGTGGCTTTCCTATCCATAAGCCCTATTTCGAACTTTCACAGGACGAGAAGGACTGGCTTTGGCATGGTGCGCCATCCAAAGAAAAGATGAAGACAGAACAATGTGGCACAAAGGATGAGCAAGTGCCACAAGAGTGGACCGTCAGTAGAGAGGAAAGAGAATGGGGACTCATGTGCATAGATGCGTTCTTCGACATGCTTCGCCAAGGACAGTACAAGATTCAGAACAGGGTAATGCTCGCTCGTTATCGTGGCAAAACGACCTGTCCGAAATGCCATGGTTCGCGGCTTCGTCCTGAGGCCAACTATGTCCGGGTTGCAGGACGCACCATTACAGAATTGGTCAATTGCTCCGTTGCTAATCTGAAACCTTGGTTTGACACACTCGAATCGCAACTTGCGGAACACGAACAAAAGATTGCTGCCCGCATCCTCACAGAGATTCGAAGCCGTTTGCAGTTTCTGATTGATGTAGGATTGGGATACCTCACCCTGAGCCGTCTTTCCAACTCTCTCTCGGGCGGAGAAAGTCAACGCATCAATCTTGCAACATCACTCGGAAGCAGTCTGGTTGGTTCACTCTATATCCTTGACGAGCCCAGTATCGGTCTGCACAGCCGCGACACAGCCCGTCTCATCAAGGTGCTCAAGCAACTGCGTGACTTAGGCAATACGGTGGTAGTGGTAGAGCATGACGAAGAAATCATGCGTGCAGCAGATTGGATCATCGACATTGGACCCGATGCGGGTAGATTGGGCGGTAAAGTGGTTTGGGTTGGCACCCCCTCTCAATCCCACAATAAGAAACGCCATCAGGAAAACACCCCAAAGAATGAATCACACACACAACGTTTCCTTTCAGGAGAAGACAGCATACCGGTTCCCACCTCTCACCGCCCTTGGAACCAATCTATATGGATACGTGGTGCACGTGCAAACAACCTTAAAGGCATCGACGTACAGATACCGCTCAACGTGATGACTGTAGTAACGGGCGTGAGTGGAAGTGGCAAATCGAGTCTGGTACGCGACATCTTCTACAATGCCATGAAGCGCCACCTTGACGAGGTAGCAGACAGACCTGGCGAATTTCGTTCGTTGGATGGGTGCCTGAACAGTGTGCACGGTGTGGAGTTCATCGACCAGAATCCTATTGGCAAATCCTCACGTTCCAATCCTGTCACCTATGTCAAGGCATGGGACGAAATACGCAAACTCTTTGCCGAGCAACCTTTATCCAAACAGATGGGCTACACCGCCGGATACTTTTCTTTCAACACAGAAGGAGGACGATGTGAAGAATGCAAGGGAGACGGCACCATCACGGTAGAGATGCAGTTTATGGCAGACCTAATGCTCCCATGCCCGTCCTGTCATGGTCGCCGCTTTAAGAGCGACCTATTGGAGGTGAGCTACCAGGGGAAGAATGTGGGCGACATCTTGAACATGACCATCAATCAAGCAATGGAGTTCTTCACTGAGCAGGGTAAAAAGAAGATTGTGGCTCGATTGAAACCACTGCAAGACGTTGGCCTTGGATATATCAAACTGGGCCAAACAAGCAACACGCTCTCCGGCGGAGAAAACCAGCGAGTGAAACTGGCCTACTACCTCGGCATGGAAAAGCATGAACCCACCATCTTCATCTTCGACGAACCCACAACCGGTCTTCACTTCCACGACATCAAACGTCTTCTCGATGCCTATGATGCGTTGTTAAGACGTGGGCACACATTGCTCATCATCGAGCATAACCTCGATGTAGTCAAATGTGCCGACTACATCATAGACCTTGGTCCCGATGGCGGAGACAAGGGAGGAAATATTGTATGTTGCGGTACACCCGAAGAAATTACTTCATGCGAAAAGAGTCACACAGCAAAATTCCTTAAGGAGAAACTATGAAAATCACATTTCTCGGAACAGGCACATCGACAGGCGTGCCACAGATTGGATGCCAGTGTCCGGTGTGTCAAAGCAAAGACCCTCGTGACAGACGTCTTCGCTGCTCCACGCTTTTTGAGACCGACCACACCACCCTACTCATCGACTGCAGCCCCGACTTTCGTGAACAAATGTTGCGCATCAACCTGAAAAAAAACATTGATGCCTGTCTCATCACGCACGAGCACTACGACCATGTAGGAGGTATTGATGACCTGCGTCCCTTCAGTTTCCCTTCCGAGGTAACCCTATACGCCAACCCGTACACCGCAAAACATCTCCGCGAACGTCTTCCCTACTGCCTCGTGCGCCACAGTTATCCGGGCGTTCCACGTCTAGTTATGAAAGAAATCGAACCCCACGAGCAATTCCTTGTTGGCGACATACCCATCACGGCACTTGAAGTGATGCACGGAGAGTTGCCTATCTTAGCTTACCGAATTGGGCATATCGGGTACATAACAGACATGAAAACCATCGAAGACAAGGAGCTGCCTCTTCTCTACGGCATTAGGCTGCTTATCGTGAATGGGCTGCGCTTAGGAACGCATCCGACACATCAAGGAATACAAGAGGCCGTAGACTTCACGCGTCGACTTGAGGCGTTATCTGGTACTTCAATAGAAGAAACATATCTCATCCACATGTCACACCACGCTGGCCTGCATGCTGAGACAGACGCGCTACTGCCCGATGGATTTCATCTTGCCTACGATGGTCTGACACTCACAGTATAAATAATGTACTTTCGTCATATCTCGAGAAACTTGTAACACAAAACATATACCTTATGGCAGCTCACAACGAAACAGGAAAAATGGGTGAAGAGAAGGCTACCCAATATCTCATTGAGAATGGCTATACCATCCTGCATAGAAACTGGAGAAATCGAGGCGGGAAAGAAATTGATATCGTTGCTCTTAAGGATCGTGTTGTAGTCTTTGTCGAAGTGAAGACAAGGAAAGCAAACAGCATCACGACTCCGTTTGAAGCAGTCGATTTCAGAAAGCAGCACCACCTTACACTTGCTGCACATTCCTATATAAGACGTTATAACATACAACTTGACACGCGATTTGATGTGATTGGAATCACGGGCGATCATCTGGAGCACATGGTAGACGCCTTTCCACCCGCCTTTCTTCGTTAGTTAAAAAACTACTTGAATTCAAGCATCACCGGAATGTTAACATGTATATACGAAGTGAAAAGCGCCACGTTTGCAAATATACGCTATTTTTCATTCGGTGGTACACATTATTAATATATATTTCTCGCGTAGCGATGATTTTGTGCGCTATCAGAGAAAACAGGAAAGGAGAGGGCGTGCGAGATAAATCGTGAAGAAGAGTGAGCCCTGTGAAATAGTAGAAGAGGATAATATCCTTATGGAATAAACGAACAACGAAAAAACCCGAGTCATCATTTGATGCTCGGGTTTTCTGCTTTAAAAAACGGCGGCTACCTACTCTCCCACGGGTATGCAGTACCATCGGCGCGGGCGGGCTTAACTTCTCTGTTCGGAATGGGAAGAGGTGGAACCCCGCCACTATAACCACCTAAATATCTCTCACTGACATGAAAAAGTCAGCGTAAGGGGTGACAGTATTGGAAGCAAACGCAGGGACTCAAGAAGCGTTCTTGTAAAAAACCTTGCTTCAGCTGCAAGTATATCCGTTTGGCGTACGGAAAGTTTCGGGCAATTAGTAAGGCTCGGCTTTGATGTCACCATCTTTACACCTGCCTCCTATCAACGTCATCGTCTCTGACGACCCTCAAAGGAGATCTCATCTTGTGGCCGGCTTCGTGCTTAGATGCTTTCAGCGCTTATCCGATCCAGACTTAGATACCCGGCCGTGCCCCTGGCGTGACACCCGGTAGACCAGAGGTCTGTCCAACCCGGTCCTCTCGTACTAGTGTCAGCACCACTCAAATCTCCTGCGCCCACGATAGATAGAGACCGAACTGTCTCACGCCGTTCTGAACCCAGCTCGCGTGCCACTATAATGGGCGAACAGCCCAACCCTTGGGACCTTCTCCCGCCCCAGGATGTGACAAGCCGACATCGAGGTGCCAAACCACCCCGGCGATATGAGCGCTTG
>JAGHUD010000030.1 GCA_018065005.1 Candidatus Physcousia equi | reverse complement strand
TCATAAGGAATAGCATATCCCTTGTCATCAATCTGAGCCAATGCATTCTCTACAGTGTCATCCACCTTCAGTTCCAGCACAAAGATGTCTGTCTTGGTCTTGATCACTACATCGGCACGACCGAGTATGCTCTTGACTTCGGTATCGACTTTACTGTTAAGAAGCGAGAAGACAGCATAGAGGATAAGTTTATAAAACGCTTCACGCGTTTTTTTTGCCATCCACTCCTTTTTTGTGATAATATCGTATGGAAGGCTGGCACTCCATGAACGCAGCCCTATCAATGCTGTAGATAAATCAGCATTCTTTATAGCTCGTGCCATTGCCAGAACTGCAGCATCACGTTCCAGGTCGTCTGCGTCCATCAGATAATTGGTCAGACTCTCAATCATGCCCCGCCTTACTTCATAATTAGGGAAATGGAGTGTGTAAGAATCCAGTTCCTTGTCATACGAGGCTATTGTAAGATACCCACTTTGGTATAGCAAAGGAATTGGTGTACTTGACTTTTCGCATGGCACATTAAAAGCATTGATAGACAGCTCTGCTCCGTCAAAGTCAAGTGGATTGAACGCTGGATGATGCTGTAAGTGATCTATCAGTGACTTAGAGGTTCCTGACTCAAACCAATAATGATCGGTAGATTTCTTATCTAAAGCCTTCAAAAGACTGAATGGTGCGTACACATCTTTGCTTTTGGGTGAAAAATGATAACCATCATAGTTCTTCTTCAACAGTGCGTAAGCTTCGTCGGTAGTGATGCCAATAGCCTCGGCATATTCCTCAATACAGGGGCGGAGTGTGGTGTCAAGTTCTTCTTGTGTGATACCACAGATTCCCGAATAATCATCATCCATGGATATCTGATTAAGATTGTTCAGCTCAGAGAATATACTTAGCTGTGAAAACTTGGTAACACCAGTTATGAATACAAAGCGAAGATAGGCTCCCTCCTTTTTTATTACCTGATAGAATCCACGCAACATGGTTCGCATAGCCTCCAACTCTTCACTATAGAGCAGACGCATGATAGGCGCATCATATTCATCAAGGATTATAACAGTCTTTTCTCCTGTCTGTTTGTTGGCGTTATGAATCAGATCGGTGAAACGTGCACCTAATGTTATTGACAACGGGTCATTACCATACAATGCCTCGTAATGGCGCAACTGTTGTTCAAGATTCGACTTAGCCTCCGGTATGCTGCAGTTCTTCAATACACTCATGTCAAAATGCAGCACAGGGAACTTTGTCCACTGCTTCTCCAACTCCATCACCTTCAGTCCTTCGAACAATTCCTTCTGTCCTTTGAAATAAGCCTTAAAGGTGTTGCAAAGAAGAGACTTACCAAATCGGCGAGGACGAGCCAGAAAAACATAGTCATAATTATTGGCAAGATCGTACATCATATCCGTCTTGTCAACATATACTTTACCTTGTTCCCTTATTTTCTGGAACTGGTCTGTATCTACTGGGTATCTGAATTTGCTCATTTTTATCCGTGAGATGTGGCTTTTGCCTTTGTAGCCGACCTTTGTCGGCAAAGGTACTGATTTTTCTTCAAATATCTTCAGCTTTAGATGCTTTTTGTACAAACTTTAACAAGAATTGGCATGACCTCTTGACTTCAGCAGTGTTATCTGATCTATTATTGATTTTGGAAGTTTCGTGATTGCTTGAGAAGGTTCGACTGTCATCGAGCCTGTCTGTATGCACTCAGCATCTCTCATGAAGTGGCTGGTCATGAAGCAGGCAGTTGGGCAATGCTCCGAGCCACGACGTAGCCCATCGTCCACGCCGCTTGCAGGTTGAAGCCTCCGGTCACGGCATCCACGTCGCACACCTCGCCAGCGAAGTAGAGATGAGGCAGGTGGCGGCACTCGAGTGTCGAGGGGTTGAGGTTGTCGAGTGCGATGCCCCCACAGGTGACGAACTCCTCTTTGTTCTCGCCACGCCCCGTCACCTTGTAGAGGTCGCAGCAAATCAGAGAAGCCAGACGTGCTGTCTGCTTCGGTCCGAGTTCCTGCCAACGTTTTTGCGGTGACAGTCCTGCCTTCTGCAAGAGATAGACCCAGTGGCGTTGCATCAGTTGTGGTGGGTGCTGGTTGGCGAGCAGACGCTGCGGATAGGCAGCAGCCAGATGCTGCAGCAGGTCGGCAGCCTCGTCTTCGCGCGCCCCGCCCAACCAGTTGACGGCAAGTTCCGCTTGATAGTCAGAAGAGGCAAGGTGCACTGCAGCATAGGAGGAGAGGCGCAGGATGGCAGGGCCCGAGAAGCCCCAATGCGTGATGAGCAGTGCACCCTCCGCCTGCCACTTCGTGCCGGTGAGCCGCACGACGACGTGCTCCACCACGGTGCCCATGAGGGCATGCAGTGCCTCGTCGCCCAGGCAGAAGGTGAAGAGTGAGGGCAGGGTGGGGGTCACCTTGATGCCGTAAGGGGCAAAGAAGAGCCGCAGCGTGTCGGAATGGGGCGTTCCTGTAGCTATGACGAGTGCCGTCTGTTGTGTCGAAGGTCTGTCTTCTACTTGTCCTGTTGTCAAGTGCTCAGCTTGTTCTTTCAGCCAGGCAGTGACGAATGCTTCGTCGCTGTTCCTGCCCGTGATTTGCTGCATTGAACCTTTGGCAAAGGCATCGCAGTTGCACACCACCTTGACGCCCGCGCGCCGCATCAGTATCTGCAGGGTGTCCACAATCTGCATGGCATCCTGCGAACGGGGAAAGACGCATTGGTCGGGTTGGGTGGTGAGGGGGATGCCCTCGTTTTCGAACCACGCCATCGTGTCGTGCTGCGAAAACTCCTTTAGGAGTCGCTTCATCAGTTTCTCGCCGCGCGGGTAGACCTGTTTGAGGCTGCGCACCTCGCTGAAGCTGTTGGTGAGGTTGCAGCGCCCACCACCCGTGATGGCAAGCTTGCGCAGGGGGCGTGTGCCCCGCTCCACCACGGTAACTTCCATGTGGGCATTCATCCTTTTGAGGGCAATGGCGCAAAAGCATCCTGCAGCTCCTGCTCCGATGATGTAGACTTGATTCGGCATGGTTTCGGGGTTCTGTTCTTTTTTTTACTTTTGAGCGTCTCTGTCTTGCTCTGGAAGAGCAGAGGCAGTTGTCACTTGCCCAGTTGCTTGTCAGCCAGGAGGGCAGCGAGGCGTTCGAGCCATTGGCGGTCGGTGTTGTCGAAGGTGGCAAGTTGCTCGCTGTCGATGTCGAGCACAGCCACAACTTGCTCTCCGTGCTTGATGGGCACCACGATTTCGCTGCGCGAGCGCGACGAGCAGGCGATGTGGCCAGGGAAGCATTCTACGTCGGGCACCACCTGGGTGCGCGCTTCAGCCCATGCCGTGCCGCACACGCCTCGACCCTTGCGGATGCGTGTGCAGGCGAGTGGTCCCTGAAAGGGTCCGAGCACGAGTTCGTTGTCGACGACACGATAGAATCCCGTCCACCAGAAGCCGAAGGTCTCGTGGAGTATGGAAGCCACGTTCGCCATGTTGGCAATGGTGTCGTCTTCGTCTTCGATGACCGACTGAATCTGAGGCAACAGGAGGGCGTAGCGCTCTTCTTTGCTGCCGCTGGCTATGTGCAGTTCCTCTGCCATGGTATGATGCAGGTGTTAGGGGTTTTTTATGTGATGGTTTGCAAGGCAAAATTAGGCAAATTGGCAAGAAGATACAAGGAAAAAGCAAAAAAAACGAAAAAACGAAGATAAAGTTATGTCAAATCGCGCGCGCATATCATAATAATCGGTAAATTTGCAACCGAAATGAGTACCGTCATCTATACATCCCCCATTTTCGGCCCCGTGCACAGCCGCCGGCTGGGCGTCTCGTTGGGCATCAACCTGCTGCCAGGTGATGGCAAAGTGTGCACCTTTGACTGTGTCTACTGCGAGTGTGGCTACAACCAGACACACCGTGCCCATCAGCCCCTTCCCACCCGTCAGGAAGTGGCAGAAGCACTCGGGCAGCGGTTGCGCGAGATGCACGATGAGGGACCACGTCCCGACGTGCTCACCTTTGCCGGCAACGGTGAGCCCACCGTGCATCCCGACTTTGCAGCCATCGTTGACGACGTCATTCGCTTGCGCGATCGTTGGTGTCCTGATGCCAAGCTGAGCGTGCTGAGCAATGCCACACGCATCGACCGGGCAGAGGTGAGACAAGCATTGCTTCGCTTCGACAATGCCATCCTGAAGCTCGACACCGTGTCTGCCGACTACATAAACATGGTCGATCGCCCCTGTGGTCACTACGATATGGAGGAGCAGTTGAGATGGCTCGAGGAGATGGGCGAACGCGCCATCATCCAAACCCTGTTCATGACGGGCGAACATGACGGACAGAACGTGGACAACACGGGCGACGACTTCGTGCAGCCCTGGCTCGATGCGCTGAAGCGCATAGGTCCGCGCCAGGTGATGATCTACACCATCGACCGTGAGACACCATCGCCGCTGCTGCGCAAGGCATCGCCCGAACAGTTGGATGCCATTGCCGCAAGGGTGAGGAGTCTGGGCATACCGTGTTCTGCCAGTTACTAATTAAGACCCCATGAAGAAAAGCATATTCGGCATACTCTTGATGTTGGAGGGCGCATTTGTCAGCCTCGCTTTGCTCGTCTCGCTCTACTATCACTTCACGCTGGGCGAAGACGACTGGCAGGTGTTGGCAGTCACGGCAGCCTCTTGCTTTGTCATTGGCGGTGCAGCGAAACTGCTTGTAGGCCGGTCGGAAGAGAAGCGCATGACACGCGCCGACAGTTTCCTCATCGTGGCACTCTCGTGGGTGGTCTTTTCGGCAGTGGGCATGTTGCCCTACATACTCTACCTTGGACTCGACCCGGCAAGTGCCTTCTTCGAGGCAATGAGTGGGTTCACAACCACGGGAGCCACTGTGCTGAGCGGACTGGACGATATGCCCCACGGCATTCTCTTTTGGCGTTCGCTGACGCAGTGGATGGGCGGTTTGGGCATTGTGGTGTTCTCCTTTGCCCTCATTCCGGTCTATGATCTGAAGAACAGCAATGTCTTCTCGGCAGAGGTGACGGGCATCAGTCTCGACCGCCTACGGCCCAAGATTGGCAGCACGGCGCGCCGCCTGCTCGTCATCTATATCATCCTGACAATCGCCTGTGCTGTGGCTTACTGGCTGACTGCACCCATGAGCGTTTTCGATGCCGTCAACCATGCTTTCACCACCATCGCCACGGGTGGATTCAGCACACACGACAAGAGTATCTCGTTCTTTGGCTGCTCGGCGCTGGAGTATGTGGCGAGCATCTTTATGCTGGCGTCGAGTGTGAACTTCTCGCTCTACTACTACCTCACCATCCGCCGCACGAAGGCGTTCTGGGGCAACGAGGAACTCCGCACGTTTTTTGGCATCGTCGCCTTTTCTGTGGTGGCTTTCGTTCTGCTCTTCAGCTATGCACCCTTCCCCGTATCGGCTCAGGGCACCATGCCTGCAGAGGGCGAGGAAGTCTTTCGCACAGCACTCTTCCACGTCAGCACCTGCATCTCCAGCACAGGCTTCGCAGGCGAGTATTGCGACTATGTGGCGTGGGGCGATGCCTTTTGGATGCCCACGGTGGTCATCATGGGCATTGGTGCCTGTGCCGGAAGCACGGCAGGCGGCATCAAGATCATCCGCATTCTCATCTGTGCCAAAAGCATCGTCAAGGAGTTCGTCGTGCAACTCCATCCACGCGCCGTGCGCAGCATCCGCGTGAGCGGGCAAGTGGTGAGCGACGACCGCGTGCGTCGTGCCCTGGCCTTCATCTTCCTGTATCTGCTGCTCGTGGTGGGTGGCATGGTGGTGTTCAGCATCTCCGGTCTTGATGTGGACACAAGCATCGGCTCCTGCGTGTCGATGCTCAGCAATGTGGGACCGGGCACGGGCTCCGTGGGTCCCACCTCCAACTTCATGCATGTGGAACCCGTGGCAAAGTGGCTCATGAGCTTCTACATGCTCGTCGGTCGTCTGGAAATCTACACGGTTCTCTTCCTCTTCATGCCCTCGTTCTGGAAAGAGAGATAAAAAAACAACGCACTTCATGGCATACATCCCCATAAGCACCAGCACAACCCTCCTTCCCGCATCGCGGATGGCTAGGCATTGCCCCTCCTCCCAGCCTCAGACTCCCTGCCTGAGAGACAAAGGGGAGCGCCACTTCTCTGTTGCGCTCTGGGCGTTGTGGCTGTTCCTTCTGCCTGCTCCTGCACGGGGGCAAGATGGCGAGATCGTCGACCTCAATCAGATGATGGAACGAAGGATGAGCCGCGACGAGGTGGAGTCGGGGAGTCTGGTGCATCTGCAGTTCTATCGCTACAAAGAGCCGGAAATCTATCAGGGAGAGGAGATGTGGGTCTATCTGATGCCCGAACTGCCTGTCTTTGCTCCAATAAAGTTTAAGAGCGAGAAGGAACGTCAGAAATATGAGCAGAAGTGGAACCGCCTTCTTGCCAACGTGAAGAAAACGCTTCCCCTGGCACAGAAATGCAAGCGCATCATCAGCGAGACATATGAGGTGCTGGAGATGCTGCCGGATGAGAAGAGCAAGGATGACCACATCAAGGCGGTGGAGAACGACCTGAAGAAGCAGTTTACACCGGAAATGAAAAAACTCACGTTCTCGCAGGGAAAACTGCTCATCAAACTCGTCGACAGAGAATGCAAACAGTCATCATACGAGATTGTGAAGGCATTCCTGGGACCGGCACGCGCTGCTTTCTATCAGGTGTTCGCATGGACCTTCGGGGCAAGCCTGAAGAGGTCTTACGACCCTGATGGCGACGACAAACTGGTGGAGCGCATCGTGCTGCAGTTAGAAACGGGGCAGATCAAATAGTTCTTGCCCGACGAGCATGCGCGTCTCGCCCAAGCGTCAGATGGTGACCTCTAAACCCGAACGAGTCGCAAGGCGCCCACATGGGAGCGCTTGCAGAGGGCTCTTTTCTGCTGTCGAAATGCCAGCAGGGGGCAATAAAAATGCAGCCTGTGCGTTATAGAAATGCAGCCTGTGCGTGATGAGTGTGCAGTGTGTGCGTGTGCTACAGGTGTGGCGTGCACGTTGCATTCACGCGAACGCACGCGAATTATATATAAGATATGTATAGCAAGACGAACAACCATAAGTGTAAGCAGGTGGGGTGGGGCACACTCCTTCTGCTGCTTGTCGGTGTGTCGATGCTGTGCAGTTGCGGAGCCGAAAACCATGTGAAGAAGGGAGATGCCTTCTTTGCTATCGGCGAATACTTTGATGCTGCTGCTGAATACAAGCGAGCCTACTCGCGCACCAAGGTGAGCGAGAAGATGAAGCGAGGAGAGCGTGCCTGGAAGATGGCAGAATGCTACAGACGCATCAACTACAGTGCAAAGGCAATGGGTGCCTATCAGAATGCCCTGCGCTATCACTATCCTGACAGCAGCGTAGTGCTTCGCTTGGCGCAGATGCAACAACGGCAGGGCGACTATAAGAATGCGTTGAAGAACTATCAACTGTTTCTTGACTCCGTGCCCGACAGCCGTGCCGCGCGGGTGGGCATCATCGGATGCACTATGGCGCCGAAGTGGAAGAACAACCCCACACTCTACACGGTGAAGAAGCAGCCCATCTTCAACGCACGACGCAGCGATTTCTCGCCTGTGCTGGCCGGCGACGACTGGAGCGAACTCTATCTGACCACCACACGCACCCAGGCTATGGGCGACGAGATCAGTGGCATCACGGGAACAAAATCGGCTGACATCTTCCGCTCTAAACTCGATGACAAGCAGAAGTGGAGCCAACCAGAGGCGTGCGAGGGAGATGTGAATAGCGAATTTGACGAGGGCGCCATCTGCTTCTCGCCCGACGGCAAAACAATGTATCTGACGCGATGCACTTATGATGCGTCCTATCCGCGCTACGCTGAAATATACACCTCGCAGCGAAGCGATGCCTCATGGAGCAAGCCACAAAAACTCAACATCTCCAGCGATACGCTGTCGTGCTACGCCCATCCCGCAGTCTCGCCTGACGGGCGCTGGCTCTATTTCGTGAGCGACATGCCTGGCGGCATCGGTGGACTGGACCTCTGGCGCATCAGTATTGCAGACGGTATGTTGGGAGGCGTGGAGAATCTGGGTAAACCCATCAACACGGAGGGGAACGAGATGTTTCCAACCTTCCGGCCCAACGGAGAGCTATATTTCTCAAGCGATGGGCATCCCGGCATGGGGGGGCTCGACCTCTTCTGTGCCACCTGCGACAGCACTTCGAACGGCGGCGTGAGGTGGAAGGTGGAGAATATGAAGTACCCGATAAACTCGCCGGGGGATGACTTTGGTATGACCTTCGAAGGGCTACACAACCGTGGATTCTTCTCTACCAGTCGTGGCGACGGTCGTGGCTGGGACCATATCATGTCGTTTGAATGCCCAGAGATTCTGCTCACAGTGAAGGGGTGGGTCTACGAAAAAGACGGGTATGAACTGCCCGAAGGACTCGTCTATATGGTGGGCAACGATGGCACAAACCTGAAGTTCAGCGTGCGCGGCGACGGTTCGTTTGAGCAAATCATCAAGCCTAATGTCGACTATATCTTCCTCGGAACGTGCAAGGGATTCCTGAACCATAAGGAGGACCTGCGTGTGGACACAAGCAATGTGTCCCGGGAATATGTTCTGCAGTTTCCCCTGTCGAGTCTCACGGCACCGGTGCTTGTGCGCAATGTGTTCTACGAGTTTGACAGCGCAGCCCTCACCGAATCATCCACCATGGCGCTCGACTCGCTTGTCGACTTGCTCAACGAAAATCCCAACATCACCATCGAACTCTCCAGCCACTGCGACTATCGTGGTGCAGACGCCTACAACCTGCGACTCTCGCAGCGGCGCGCAGAGAGTGTCGTGAACTACCTCATCGATCATGGCATTCCCACAGAGCGCCTGACCCCCGTTGGCTACGGAGAAACACGACCCAAGGTGGTGACGCGCAAGATGGCAGAGCAGAACCCCTTCCTCAACGTGGGCGATACACTCACCGAACAATATATCCTCCGCATCGAAGACAAGGAACGACAGGAGGTGTGCAACGCCTACAACCGACGCACCGAGTTCAGGGTGCTGCGAACAACATACGGACTGGATCTTACACCCTCGGTCAAGGCTGAACTTAACGAAGCCAAGCCTGCCACTCCACCTGTTTCCGTTCCGCTGATGAAACCGGTGGGCGAAGGAACAGAACCTAAGAATCAAACAGAACAGCAATGAAACAATACCTCGACCTACTGACGCGCATCCTCGACGAAGGAGTGCAAAAGGGTGACCGCACGGGCACGGGCACCATCTCTATCTTCGGACATCAGATGCGCTTCGACCTGCAGCAAGGATTCCCTCTGCTCACCACAAAGAAGGTGCATCTCAAGAGTATCATATACGAGCTCCTGTGGTTCCTGCAGGGCAACACCAACGCGAAGTGGCTTCAGGAGCGCGGTGTGCGCATCTGGAACGAATGGGCGGATCCCGAGACGGGCGACCTCGGGCATATCTATGGATATCAGTGGCGCTCGTGGCCAGACTACAACGGTGGGTTTATCGACCAGATACAGCAAGCGGTTGACACCATCAAGAACGACCCGAATTGCCGACGCATCATTGTTTCGTCGTGGAATGTGGCTGACATCGACAATATGAACTTGCCTCCTTGTCACGCCTTCTTTCAATTCTATGTGGCTCCGCCTTCCAATCCCGACGGCAAGCCGCGTCTTTCCCTGCAGCTTTATCAGCGCAGTGCTGACACCTTTCTCGGTGTTCCCTTCAACATCGCTTCCTATGCCTTGCTCTGCATGATGATGGCTCAGGTGTGCGGACTCGAGCCTGGCGACTTTATTCACACCACAGGCGACACGCACATCTATCTCAACCACCTCGACCAGGTGCGACTTCAACTTTCGCGTGCGCCTCGACAGTTGCCCCGTATGAGGATCAACCCAGAGGTGAAAAATATCTTCGATTTCCAATACGAAGACTTTACGCTTGAGGGCTATGACCCGTGGCCTGCCATCAAGGGGGAAGTGAGCGTTTAGTGCTTAAGTGAAGAATGAAGATGGAGTTGCCTTCGGACTTTTGCTGCTTGATGCGTCAGCAATATGGCGATGATATGGCGGAGAGACTTTTTGCAGGTCTTGCTGCCGATATCTCTGTGTCTGTCCGCCTGAACCGACGAAAACTGTATGCTGCAGCAGGTGGACTTGCGGCGACCGATGAAGACAAGACCCTTCCTTCGGGCGGAACTGCTCCATCTGTAGTGCTGGCCCAAGAGGGAAAAGATGTGTGCGACGTGCCCTGGTGTCCGTCTGCATTCTATCTTCCTGAGCGACCACCTTTTACCTTCGATCCTCTCTTTCATGCAGGTGCTTATTATGTGCAGGAGGCATCGTCTATGTTCCTGTGGCATGTCCTCTCTCAGGTGTGTCCGGAGCTTTCTTCTAAGCCTTCAGCTCTGGCACTCGACCTCTGCGCAGCTCCGGGCGGAAAATCAACACTTGTCCGATCCTTTCTGCATGAGCAAGCATGGCTCGTGAGCAACGAACCCATAGCAAAACGGGCGCATATCCTCGCGGAGAATATGACGAAATGGGGCGCACCACATACGCTCGTCGCACAGAACTTTCCGCCCGACTTCCGCCGACAAACCGATGTGTTCGACCTCATCATCTGCGATGTGCCTTGTTCGGGCGAAGGGATGTTCCGCAAGGACGAAAAGGCCATCGAGGAGTGGAGCCTGAAGAATGTGGAGACTTGCTGGCAGCGACAGCGTGACATCGTCGAGGCCATCTGGCCGTGTTTGCGTCCGGGTGGAACGATTATCTACTCTACTTGCACGTTCAATCATCTCGAAGACGAGGACAACGTTGAGTGGATGGTTCGCACGCTCGGAGCAGAGCTGCTGCATGTGAACTATGACCCTGCTTGGGGCATTGTGGAGACACAACCTGGTATGTTGCACTTCTTGCCGGGGGTGGCGCGTGGCGAAGGTTTCTTTATTGCTGCGTTGCGCAAACCGGGCGAGGCGCTTCCTAAGCGAACGATGCTTGAGCGTGATGCCTGCATCAAACGTCTGTCGAAGGCTCTCCGCATGGTTTCTGCGCCAGAGACGCAAAAGGTGATGGCAGTGGACTACGACGAAGCACTTCCACGTTATGAACTGACCTACGATGAGGCTGTGGCCTATCTGCGCCACGAAGCACTCCGCTTTGCACCTGAGACTGCTGTCCCCAAAGGGTTGGTTGTGGTTTGTTATCGCGGTCTTCCTCTTGGTTTGGTGAAGAACATTGGCAGCAGAGCCAACAATCTTTATCCCGACGAGTGGCGCATCCGAACCACCCACACTACGTCTTTTACACTACTTCCCTGAAGTGCCTTTCCTCTACTCCGCACATCCCGCACTTCGTTTCCTTTGCTGATACTACGAAACAATCAGGAATCCATTTGCCCAACCATTAGGTTCTCTTTTTGCTTGCCGCTCCATTTCTTTTCTTTCACCATTCGGTTCTCTGTAGTAGAATATTCAAATCTATAAGCAGCAACGGTGGGGGGGCGTGGGTTTGCGGTTTTTAAATTTTCTTAATAAATTTGCTTATGTGTCAAAAAAGCCGTACTTTTGCCCGGTAATAGCGAAAAACATTATACTGACTAAAAAATGAAGCAATTTAGATTGGTAGACAACCTCATGGGTTGGCTCATCTTTGCTGTGGCAGCGTGGACCTACTGCTCCACCATCGAACCCACGGCAAGCTTTTGGGATTGTCCCGAGTTCATCACCACTGGCTACAAGCTGGAGGTTGGCCACCCACCAGGCGCACCCTTCTTCATGCTCACGGCCAACATTTTCTCGCAGTTTGTGAGTGACCCTGCACAGGTGGCAAAGATGGTCAACATCATGTCGGCACTGTTCAGCGCACTGTGCATCCTGTTCC
The DNA here is from genome assembly GCA_018065005.1 of Candidatus Physcousia equi. Taxonomy (GTDB): domain Bacteria; phylum Bacteroidota; class Bacteroidia; order Bacteroidales; family Bacteroidaceae; genus Physcousia; species Physcousia equi. Next base: position 29,576 of record JAGHUD010000030.1, on the reverse strand, counting down.
TCTACTGGACTATTTCGCACCTTGTGCGCCGTCTGATTTGCAAAGGCGGCATTGTTGAGACAACATCGCAACTGATTACCACACAGGTCAGTGCGGCTGTTGGTGCATTAGCGTATTGTTGGAGCGACACCTTCTGGTTCTCTGCCGTAGAGGGTGAGGTGTACGCCTATTCGTCACTCTTTACAGCCCTTGTCGTATGGCTCATGCTCAAGTGGGAAGACCATGCCGATGAACCGCACAGCGACCGTTGGCTCATTCTGATTGCCTACATGACAGGTCTCTCGGTGGGCGTCCATCTGCTCAACCTGCTCTGTCTGCCTGCTCTTGTCCTCATCTGGTATTATCGCAAGCATCCGAACGCAAACCTCAAAGGCAGCCTCTGGGCACTGCTCGTGAGCTTTGGCCTCATCGTGGTAGTGCTCTACGGCATCGTGCCAGGAATCGTCAAAGTGGGTGGTTGGTTTGAACTTTTGTTTGTCAATGGATTAGGATGTTCGTTCAACACCGGTCTTATCATCTACATCATCCTGCTCGTCAGCTGCGTGCTGTGGGCTATCTGGGAAAGCAACACCGGTCGCAGTCTTTTGCGTGGCAACATCGCCTACATGGCGAGCGTGGCTATGTTGGGTATCCCTTTCTATGGTCACGGCGCATCGAGTATCTTCATTGGCATCTTGATACTGCTTGTTTTGGGCTTCTGCCTTTGGCATAAGGACTGGGTAACGGCACGCTTCAAGAACACGTCATTGCTTTGCATGCTGCTCATCATGGTGGGCTATAGTAGCTATGCCGTTATCGTCATCCGAAGCACAGCTAACTGTCCCATGGACCAGAATTCACCCGAAGACATCTTTACGCTCGGACAGTATCTCAGTCGCGAACAGTATGGCGACCGCCCCTTGCTCTACGGACAAGTCTATAACTCTCCCATCGAATGGGATGCCAATGGCAACCCCGTGAGCACCCAAGGAGCACCTGTTTATCAGCAGGTGGAAAAGGCCAATCCAGACGAGCCCGACCGTTATCGTATCGTTCGCTACGACAATGACTACAAGTATCAGGTCAACATGCTATTCCCACGCATGTATAGCAATGGAGGTCGTCATCCCGAAGCCTATGAGAGTCTTCTTGGCGGCATTAAGGGCAGACAAGCCATGGTGAAGGACCGTGACGGAAGCACCTATTCCATCAAGGTGCCCACCTTCTGGGAGAATATGGAGTTCTTCTTCTCATATCAGGTGAACTTCATGTATATGCGCTATTTCATGTGGAACTTTGCCGGCAGACAGAATGACATACAGGGCAACGGAGAATTGGAGCATGGCAACTGGATAACGGGCATCTCTGTGCTTGACGACATGCGCTTGGGCGACCAGGATAAGTTGCCAGACGATTTGAAAAACAACAAGGGACACAACGTCTACTATATGCTGCCCCTTCTGCTCGGTCTCATTGGTCTCTTTTGGCATATCTGCTACTCGCAGGAGAGCGTCAAGCAGTTCTGGATTGTCTTCTTCCTGTTCTTTATGACAGGTCTTGCCATAGTAATCTACCTCAATCAGACACCACAGCAGCCGCGTGAGCGCGACTATGCCTACGCCGGTTCGTTCTACGGATTCGCCATTTGGATTGGACTTGGTGTTACGGCCATCACCACAGCGCTCAACCGCCTCCTCAAGCGACAGCCCATCGTGGCTGCTATCCTGCCTTGCATCTGTTTGGCTGTGCCTATACAGATGGCTTCGCAGAACTGGGACGACCATGACCGCAGCGGTCGCTACACCTGTCGCGACTTTGGTCAGAACTATCTGTCTACCCTCTCGGAGTCGGGTAATCCCATCATCTTCACCAATGGCGACAACGATACCTTCCCGCTATGGTATGCACAGGAGACGGAGGGCTTCCGAACCGACGCTCGTGTCTGCAACCTATCTTACTTGCAGACGGACTGGTATATCGACCAGATGAAGCGCCCGTCATACGACTCACCCAGTCTGCCCATCTCGTGGAAGCGTCTGGACTATGTGAGTGGAAAGAACGAAGGACTTTACATCTATCCCGGCACTTTGGAATATGTGCTCGACGAATTGCGCAAGAATGGCGTTTCTGAACAGCGTATCAAGAATACCTTTGGCGAGAATCCCTACGACTTGCGCACCATCATCCACAAGTGGATACTCAATGAGGATGAAGAACTGAATGCCATCAAGCGACAGCTCGACCTGGTGGACAACGACGGCTCACTGCTTCCTGTCATCCCCACCGATTCGCTCGTTCTCCCCATCGACAAAGAAGCGGTGAAGCGGAGCGGCATGATGATAGCGAGCGATGCTGACTCCACCGGTGTGGCAAGCATCCCCGATGTGATGACACTCTCATTCAAGGGACGTCGCGTCATCTACAAGTCAGAGATGATGATGTATGAGATGCTCTGTGGATGCAACTGGGAGCGTCCTATGTATATGTCTGTCACAGTGGGTGCAGACGGACACGGAGCGCTGCCCAACTATTTCGTACAGGAAGGTTTGGCTTACCGCATCACGCCCTTCAACACACAAGAAAGCGGCAAGCGTGTTGACTCTGAAAAGATGTACGACAACATGATGAACAAATACCAGTATGGTGGACTGGAGACGCCCGACATCTATCTCGACGAGACGGTGCTCCGCATGTGCTACACGCATCGCCGCATGTTCTCACAACTCATCAACCAACTCGTCAAGGAAGGCAAGATGGACAAGGCACGCAAAGCACTCGAAAAGTGCGAAAAGTGTATTCCGCCCTACAACGTGCCCCACACCTACAGTTCGGGCAGCGTTGACCTGGCACGCGCATGGGTGGCAGTTGGCGACAAGAAGAAAGCAGAGGGGATCCTCCTGCCCATGATGAAGGTTGTCATGCAGTATCTTGATTGGTATCTGCAGTTCGACGGTCAGCGCTTCATAGGCAATGTGGAGGAATGCCGCTACTATGCTTATCAGTACAGTCAGGCACTTGCCTTGCTCGATGAGATCGACAAGAAGCAAGCCGATGCGTTGGAGAAGAACTTCAACATCCGCTACACCACATTGGCCCAACGCATGGAGGCTTACGGACTCTTTGAATAATGTTCATCGAGCAACCCTCCATATATCTGCGTTGGCTCTATCCAAAGGCAACATGGCGTATGGATCCGTCGGAGAAGGCCGTCTATCTGACCTTCGACGACGGACCCATACCCGAGGCCACACCTTTCATTCTTGACGTGCTCGACCGCTATGGCATCAAGGCTACCTTCTTCATGGTGGGCGACAATGCACGAAAGTATCCCCACCTCCTTGAGGAAGTGCGCAAGCGCGGACACCGCATTGGCAACCACACCTTCAACCACATTGGTGGTCTGAAGTGGTGGTCGTGGCGCTATTTGCTCAATGCCCACAAGGCGCAAGCCATTCTCAAGACAGATCTTTTTCGCCCGCCACACGGTTGGATGAAGCCGTCGCAGTATCTGCGTCTCCACAATCGCTACCGCATCATTATGTGGGATCTTGTCACCCGCGACTACTCTAAGTGGATGACTGCTGAAGGTGTGGTGAACAATGTCAAACGCTACGCCAGAAATGGATCCATCATCACCTTTCACGATTCCCTCAAGAGTATTGATAAACTGAAATCGGCGCTCCCCGATGCCATTGATTGGTTGATAGGAGAGGGCTACGCATTCCGCATCTTTCCATGACACAAGTACCGGTGTCTTTCTCCCGCCTGCAAACCGTAGCTCGCGAGCTTGGTTTCCAATATTGCGGATTCGCTCCGGCAGAACCCGTCAGCGACGACTTTCGCCAATCCTATCTTCACTGGCTGGCAGAAGGCAAGCAAGGGGAGATGCGTTATCTCGAAAACCATCTTGAGAAACGATTCAACCCCCGTCTCCTTGTCGAAGGCACACAGACCATCGTCTCACTTGCCATGAACTATCGACCGCACCCTGATCGTGTGGTGGAGGGCATTGCATGGTATGCCCAGGGTGTGGACTACCATGAAGTACTGCGTGAACGTATGCAACAACTCATGCAGCGGCTCGAGCTCCATGGACGTTGCTTTGTCGACACAGCACCAGTGCCTGAACGCTATTGGGCAGTTCGCTGCGGATTGGGTTGGATAGGCCGCCATGGGCAGTTGGTTATTCCGGGTGAAGGCAGCACTTTTTTTCTGGGTGAACTGTTCATCCAAGAAATCATCTCCGACGACAGACTATCCTCGTCTTCCCCGTACGAGGTTTCTTCCTCTGCGTCCTCCTCTGCGTCGGATGGTCATTTGTCTGTACCGGAAGCACCTTTATCAGCGTCGGAAGTCTCCTTGTATGCATCGGAAGCTCCTTTATCAGCATTGGAAGCTCCTTTATCAACATTGGAAGCTCCTTTATCCATTCCTGAAGCTTCTGCCTCAGGAGATTCACTTCTCCCCTCTTCTTTTGTGTCCCGTTGTGGCAAGTGTCATCGTTGCCTTGATGCCTGTCCTTCCCCCACTTCCTGTCTCAACTACTGGCTGATAGAATATCGAGGAGAGACATTTCCCGATGATATAAGTAGCATTCTTTCTTCGCCAGAGATGCACGGCTGTTTCTATGGATGCGACCGATGCCTGCGTGCTTGTCCTCATTTGCGAGTAGATGCAACCAGCGAAGACTCCTTCTGTTCTTCGCCTGCACTGCAAGCGATGACTCCTGCCGATTGGCTTACGCTCACACCAGAGGACTATCGTACACTCTTTCGTCACTCAGCCGTGCGCCGTGTCAAGTATGAAGCTCTGATGCGAAACATACGCGCCACCTTGTCTCACTTACCTTCTTCTGAACAGTCCAGATGATACCTCATGTAGTCCCTTTTACCCAGGCAGACCGCGGCTCTTGTGGCGAATAACGCAAGAAGGCTTGGCGTGCTATTTTGTCCGCACGGGACGGTATGTGTAAACAGTATTAGATCCAAAACTGCGTTTTTTTACCAATCGGGCAGCAGAAAGCATTGGTGCTGCGATGCCGCCACCTAACTCGACGGAAGCGGTTTCGATTCGAGCCTCGTCCCATAGACCCGCCTTCAAGAAGCGGCGGAGCGTTGTTGCTCCCCCCTCCACGAGCAGCCGCTGCACCCCTCTGTGATAGAGCTCCTCCATGAGCGCGTCCAGATTCCAATTCGTCCAAACGAGCGTTTCGGCTTCTGTGTCGAAGCTGCGTAGTCCTTCCATTTCTTTCAGCGAAGCGCGCGTGTCCACCACGATGCGCAAGGGGTTCTTGCCCGTCCACTCTCGCACGGTGAGCGATGGGTTGTCCACGACAACGGTCTGTCCGCCCACTAAGATGGCATCGTTCAGTGCGCGCAGCCGGTGGACGAGCGTCATAGTGGTCGATGTGGAGAGTGTCGTGCGTTCTCCCTTTCTCGCGATGAAACCATCTGCGCTTTGTGCCCACTTGAGTGTGATGTAGGGGCGTTTTTTTGTGTGAAAGGTAAAGAAACGACGATTCAGATCAAGACATTCTTGTTCAAGTACACCCACAGTGACCTCACGTCCTGCATCGCGCAGTTTCTGGATGCCAAGACCGTCCACCTTGTCGAACGAGTCGCGACATCCCACCACGATGCGCTTGATGCCTTTCTCAATGATGAGGTCGGCGCAAGGAGGTGTCTTCCCGAAGTGTGCACACGGTTCGAGCGACACGTAGATGGTGCTATCGGGCAGCAGCGAGGGATCGTGCACGGAGGCAATGGCATTAACCTCTGCATGCGGACCGCCACAGCGTCTGTGAAAGCCCTCGCCTATGATGCGACCATTATGCACAACCACAGCGCCCACCATAGGGTTGGGAGCAGCACCCACCTCGCCGCAGCGTGCCAGGTGCAAGCAGCGTTGCATGTATTTTTCGTCATTTTTCAGTCTTTCGTCTCGCATTGTCGTCATTTTTTTGTATTTTTGCAGAAACAATCAAGGTATGACATACCACGAACTCAAATCATCGCTTGCAAGCCTCTATCCGCAAGGAGAGGCTGCTGCCTTGGCCCGCATCGTCATGGAGGAGCGATTTGGACTCAGCCAGACCGACCTTTTGTTGGGCAAAGATAGTCAATTATCGGCAGAAGACCGCGACGAATTGACACAAATTGCAGTAAGACTCCTAAAAAACGAGCCTCTTCAGTATGTTTTGGGATATGCCGACTTCTGTGGTATGCGACTTCGAGTGGCACCGGGGTGCCTCATTCCGCGTCCGGAAACCGCCGAACTGATTCGCGCCATCGAACAGTTTTTTATTTCACATCCCACTTTGGCATCGCCCACGGGCACTCCGACAAGCACCCTCCCAGTCTGTAGGGCGCTCGATATCGGCACGGGAAGCGGCTGCATCGCCCTTTCGCTTGCGCAAAAGGGTTGGCAGGTGGAGGCATGGGATGTTAGTCAGGAGGCGCTTGCCATCGCGCGGTTGAATGCCGCTGAGCACGCGCTCCACATCAACTTTCAGATCTGTGACATCCTTGCCGAACAAAATGCGGACAGCATCCTTGCTGACTGCTCGCTCGTTGTGAGCAATCCTCCCTACGTGCGGCAGAGCGAAGCTGCTGAGATGCACCGCAACGTGCTCGACTATGAGCCACACCTCGCACTCTTTGTACCCGATCGCGACCCGCTCATCTTCTATCGTGCCATCGCAGCATACGCCTCACGGAGACTGCAGCCGGGCGGCTTGCTTGCATTCGAAATCAATCAGTATCTTGCCGAAGAGACGGCAGAACTTGTGCGCTTGTCAGGCTTCACGCAGGTGTGCCTCTTTGACGATGCTTTCGGTGCTCCACGCATACTCTTAGCGATTCAACCAGCATGACATTCCCGAACACAATCATTTTACACAACTCATGAAAAGCAAAAACGAAGCTTTCATCGCGCTCTCTGCGCTCTGTGCTGCCAGTGAGCAGTGCGAACATAAACTGAGAGAAAAACTGCAGCGTTGGGAAATTACTGGCGATGCAGCGGATCACATCATCGCCAGACTCTACGATGATCGTTATCTTGACGAATCACGATTTGCTTCTGCTTACGCACGTGATAAGTTGCGATATAATCAATGGGGCAGAGTAAAGATAGCAGAGGCATTGCGCTTGTTGCGAATTTCCCCAGAGGTTATCCAAGATGCTTGTGCATTGCTTCCTGAAGAAGAGTATCAGGATATCCTTCGCTCTTTGCTCAGAGGAAAACTTCGCACGGTGAAGGCAAAGTCGGAGTATGAGCGTCGTGGAAAACTCATCCGTTTTGCCTTGGGCAGGGGATTTGAGATGCCTTTGGTGATGTCGTGTCTTTCCGATGTGCCAGAAGAAGATGATTGATGCCTCCCCAGTTAAATCCATGACAATACGTTCGTTTTCCTACTCCAGAGTTTCGCATAAATGAAGCATCTCCTCTTTCATCTCTATGAGTGCTTTTTGCCACGTCGTTGTGTTTGCTGCAAACAATTCCTACTCGAAGGCGAGAAGGAGCTGTGTTCTTCTTGCATGACTGCTCTTCCTTTGTTTCGGTACAGCAGTTTTACGGAAAATGAGTTGGTGCGCCGCATATGGAACTTTACTGACGCACAACGAGCCGTTTCCCTTCTTTATTTCGTTGCCCAACATCCATCGCATGAAATCTTCATGAAGTTGAAGTTTCAAGGCAGAGCGGACGTGGCATTGCAAATGGGTCGCCTCTTGGCAAGTGTGTTCTCGCCAGGTCTTTTCTTTGAGGGCATAGACTACCTCATCCCAGTTCCACTTCATCCCAAACGTCTGAAACAACGTGGGTATAATCAAGCAGAGCAGTTGGCAAAAGGCATAAGTGCTCAGACGTCAATTCCTCTCCTCTGTAACGTGTTGTGTAGAGTTCGAGATACGAGAAAGCAGACGGATCTTAATGTCTTGTCTCGTTTTGAAAATGTTCAGGGTGCTTTCGGCGTAGGAGAAGCGGGGTCACAGATTGGTTTTCTTTCTCTTTTGGGACGTAAAAAAACTATATCCATTCCTGATCTGAACCAGAAGCACGTTCTGCTCGTTGATGATGTGGTCACCACAGGTGCAACGGTTTCTGCTGCTGCCCAGGCATTGTATTCGGCTTTTCCCAATGTGCGCGTCAGTGTTGTGTGTCTGGGCACTACAATTAGAAATCATTAAAGCATGAATGTTTGAGATCTTAAACCGGTGAATATCTGTAGTGTTTTTGCTGTCCGGTCGTTCGTTTTCCTAACTTATGTAGTCTCTGCACTCGGGTCCATCTTGGTCATGCTTTGCATCATCTACAATGCCTTGCATAGTCTGCTTTTCATCTTTGGCTCTTTTTTTAGTCGTAAGGTCCGCATATACCCCCTCAACTAAAGCCTAAACCAACTGCACAACAATGCATAAAAAATGTAAAACGTACTCAGGCGACTCACTTAGTTAAACTTGTTTGATGTAGTCCACGAAAGCATAGCGCTTGTTGTGACGCTCGTCGGTGTCATGCTCTTCACAGATGCTTTGCTTCCATTGGCTTCTGTCGAACTGAGGAAAGAATGCATCTGCCTCTGCTGGTGTGTCGTCCACTTCCGTCAAACAGAGGCGATTGGCTAATGCCAAGGCTTGCTCATAAATGGAGGCCCCACCTATAATATATATGTCCTCATCATGCTTACAAGAGGCAAGAGCAGACTCCATTGAGGGAAAGGTTTCTGCCCCAGGAAAGCGTTCTGTTCCGTCTTCTTTCATGTTTCCCCCCCTTGTGAGTACTACATTTCTGCGGTTGGGCAATGCTCCTTTGGGAAACGACTCAAATGTCTTTCTGCCCATGATGATGGTATGACCTGTCGTGAGCGCTTTGAATCTCTTTAGGTCGTTGGGCAACCAATAGAGCAATTTGTTCTGGAATCCAATAGCCATGTTTTTGGCTACAGCTGCTATAAGTGTGATCATGCTGTGTGTGTTGGTCTGTTGGTGTAGTTGTGGACCGATTGGTGTAGTTGTGGACCGATTGGTGTAGTTGTGGTCAGTTGATTTAGATGTGGTGTAAAAAAAGCGACGAGCCCTGTGGTTCGTCGCTTTTTTTGTTTATGTGAACTAATTGCGCTGTGATGCGGAATAGTTGAGCTTGAGGGCGTAAGACTTGCGAAGTACTTCCTTAATGTCGGTGATCACACCCATCTGGGTGTACTGGTCAGCCTTGATGGAAATAACCTGCTTGGTCTGGTCCTGCATACCCTGACGTTCCTGAGCAACGAAGTCCATCACCTCGCGTGTATCAGCGTAACGGTCGTTGAGCTGGATACGTGTACCACTACCGAATTGGCCGCGGAGGTTGTCAGTAGGAGGACCTACATAGATGAATGAAACGTCCGACTTGTGCTCGAGTTTTTCGAGTTCAGTACCCTGCGGCACTGTAAACTTCACCTTAAGAGTCACCTCACGCATGGTGGTTACCATCATGAAGAAGAACAAGATGGTGAAGATCAAGTCGGGGAGAGATGACGTACTGAGTTCGGGCATCTCGCGGCTTTCTTTTTTCTTGAATCCCATAGTTCTTTGTTATCTTAGTGTGAAAGTTTTGAATAGTCGATAGGTTCTGCCTCTGAAATCTTCTGAGGATAGATTTCGCGGATGGCTCCCTTGTTGTCATCGTTGAGGGCTTCATAGGGGCGGCCAAAGCGCTCGCGGCTTTCTTTGTCGCGTAACTCGTTATATGCTGCAACGAGCTCATTCTGCACTGCAAAGTAGGCTGCGTAGGGGGTACCACGGTCCGTTTGGAGAGAGATGACGTGCTTGTCGGAGCACAGTGTGGGACCGAGACCGGGAACGTTCACCATCGAACGTTCGGGGGGCTGGTTCTCTCCGGGGTGGGGCAGACCCTTGATGAAGTCCTTTGCCATTTCGCGGAGACGGAGCAGATCACCAGGTGTGCACTCGAGGCGGATGGCACCGCTGGTCATGATCTGACCTACCGAGTTGATGTTCACCTTGAAGATGTTCCTCTCGTTGATCTGGACTGCGTTCTGCTCCTGGTTTTCTGGTGGAGGCGGGAGGCGGCGTGTAAGACCCTTGTCCGTGTCCATCGAAGTGGTCACCAGGAAGAAGATGAGCAGCATGAAAGAGATATCTGCGGTTGAACTGGTGTTCAGTCCCGGCATCTTTTTCTTCTTTCCCATATCTCGTTAAGTTGTTTTAATGGTTCTTGTGTGTGTGGTGTGGTTACTTCTTGATGGCTGACTTTGAGAGTATGCCTGTGGCGCAGATGAAAGACACCACGATGGCAACCAGGAAGAGGATGCCAATGGTCAGGATGTATGCGTCTGCTGTTGCCATGTCGCTTGCAGTGTATTCAGCACCTTCGGGCACTTCCTGACCACCGCAGATGAGGCGGAGGACATTGTAGAGGACGATGGAGCCACCGCAGTAGGCGAGCACGTGGATAAGACCTGTGTCGCGGAACTTTGTGACGGCGAGACAAAGGTTACCGATGGTGAGTACAGCGAGTACTACTACAAATGCGTACATGGTCATAATGAGTAGGTTGGTAAACTGGGGTTCGTTTCCACCTTCGTCATTGACACTGTCGAAGCCAACAAAGAAGAAGAGACCCAGCACAACAATGATGATACCCACGCAGATGCAGAGCGCTAATTTGGATATTTTCTGGGTTTTCATACTTGTGTTCTCTTTTTTGATTATTGTACTTCGTTGATTATTTCTTGCACTTATCTGACTTAACGCACATTACGAGCAGTTCCTGAGCAGCCTCTTCCATGTTGGCGGTGAGTGCCTCAACGCGTGAGAGGATGTAGTTGTAGAATACCTGCAAGATAAGTGCTACCACGATACCGAAGATGGTGGTGATCAAAGCGACCTTCATACCACCGGCAACGACTGTGGGGCTGATGTCACCTGCCTTCTGGATGTCGTCGAAGGCCTGTACCATACCAATCACAGTACCCAAGAATCCGAGAGAGGGAGCCATGGCGATGAAGAGGGTAATCCATGAGCAGTTCTCCTCAAGATAGGTGCCCTGAACCTCTGCTTCCATATTGATGGTACGCTCGATAGTTGCAATGTCGTTCTGGTCATCGCTTTCGAGTGCCAACAGTGCTTTCTTGCTGACAGAAGCAACGGGACCGCGAGAAGCTGCACAAACCTTAACGGCTTCTGAAACCTTGCCGCTTGCTACCATATTGGCGAGGTCTTGCATGAACTTCTTGGTGTTTACCTGAGCGAGGCTGAGGTAGATGATACGCTCGATGCAAAGAGCCAAACCGAGCACGAGAGCGATGGCTACGAGGGCCATGAAGTCTGCACCACCTTCGATAAACTTAGTCTTGAGGGCCTTGTGGAGGCTGGTGTTTTCCTCTTCTGCTACTGCAGGAGCAACTTCTTCTTCGGTTGCCTCTTCGGTTGCCTCAACAGCTGTTGAATCAGTCTCTTCGACAGCTGCGGTGTCTACCTGCTCAGTTGCAGGAGCTTCATCCTGAGCCATTACGGGAGTAGTCATGCTGAACGAGAAAGCAGCTACCATCGCAACAATTGCAAATAACTTTTTCATTGTGTGTAGTTTTTTAGATGATTAATTTGTTATTTTTTATTCTTATCTTTGTTCTGATTGTGCTTATGTTTTTCATTCGTGTTTATGCGCTTTCGCTTATGGCAAACCAAGAAACCTTCCTTGTTGTATATGTTTGCGTGCGTGCGTAATGTGTATTCTTGCGAAGCGGAGAGAGGGGGATTCGAACCCCCGATACGCTTTTGGCGTATACACGCTTTCCAGGCGTGCCTCTTAAGCCACTCGAGCATCTCTCCTGTTCGTTTTCTGTCGTGCTTTTGGCGTAGCACTGCAAATAATCTTGCACAAAAATAACAACTTTTTTTTGATGTGCCGCAATTATTTTCAAAAAACTTTCATCTTTTCGCAAAAAAACTGTAAAAAACTATTTTTTTAGGCTTTTTAGCACATAAATATACGTTTCACATTCATGTTTGTCTGCTCCATGATGTATGGCACGCTGACTCCATAGATATCGGCGAGGCGTTCTACGGTGTGCTGGGCAAAGGCGGGCTCGTTGCGTTTTCCGCGGTGGGGAACGGGCGCGAGGTAGGGGGCGTCGGTTTCTATGACAACGCGTTCGAGTGGTACTACTTGCAGCACTTCGGGCAGTGTGGATTTTTTGTAGGTGAGAATGCCACCTATGCCGAGTGCAAAGTTTTCAAACTGCATGAGTTCCTCTGCATCTTCTTTGGTGCCTCCAAAACAATGAAAAACGCCCCGGAGCAGTCCGTGTGGCATAGTGTCTTTTTGCTCGTCTGCCTGATTTGTTGTGACGTCGCGGAGGATGTCGACGAGATCACGGTGGGCGGCGCGACAATGAATCATGAGGGGCAGGTCGTGATGGAGAGCCCATTTTACCTGTGTGCGGAAGGCTTCGCGTTGCTCCGCCTCGAAGGTGCGGTCCCAATAGTAGTCGAGACCAACCTCGCCTATGGCGATGAACGGATGGTGTGCACAGAGGAACTGTTGTTGCATCCCACTGAGCACGTTGCGATAGTCACCCTTGACGTCTTCGGGGTGCAGTCCAAGCATGGGCGAGAGGTAGTCGGGGTGCTGCTGGCAGAGCCTGAGCATGGGGTCGATGCTTTCTGCGTTGATGTTTGGCAGGAAGATGTGCCCAATGCCCGCTTCTTTGGCACGTTGAATGACCTCTTCCCTGTCTTCGTCAAATTCTGGTTCGTAGATATGGCTGTGCGTGTCGATAAACATTTATTTGTCTCTGTTAAGGAGTTTGAGCGCCACATCGCGTAGCGTCTGCTTGCGATTTTCTGGTAGGGGAAGTTGGTTGAGCGAGGCGAGTGCTTCGTGTGTGTATGCCTCGATGCGTGCTTTGGCAAGTTGGGGGATGCCGAGTTTGTTGTAGATGGAACGCACAGCGTTCACTTTCTCTTCGCGTGATGCTTCGCTGTTGTTCATCCAATACGTAAGTTCTTCGTTGTTTGCGCTTTTGGCTGCTGCAAGTGCATTGATGAGCATGAAGGTTTTCTTGCCTTCCATGATGTCTCCGCCAATCTGCTTGCCAAAGGTAGAGGGGTCGCCATAGACGTCGAGGTAGTCATCCTGAAGCTGGAAGGCAAGTCCCATTTTCTCTCCGAAGTCGTAGAGGAGGGTGGCATCGGTGTTGCTGGCATCTGCCAGTACGGCTCCCATCTTGAGCGCGCAGGCGAGCAGGACGCTCGTCTTTAGTCTGATCATCTCGATGTATTCTTCTTCGGTGACGTTATCGCGCTGTTCGAAGTCCATGTCGTATTGTTGTCCTTCGTCTATTTCGATGGCTGTTTGTGAGAACAACTGCATCATGTCGGGCAGATGTCTTGGGTGGCACTGGCAGATGCGTTGCATCGCCATGATGAGCATATGATCGCCCGAGAGTATGGCAGTGTTTTCATTCCATTTGCGATGCACGCAGGGTTTTCCTCGTCGCACTTCGGCGTGGTCCATTACGTCGTCGTGGAGCAACGTGAAGTTGTGGTAAGTCTCCAAACCAATGGCTGGGAGGAGGGCGTAGTCCACGTCTTCGTGGTAGAGGTTGTATGCCATGAGCATCAGCACGGGGCGAAGCCGTTTTCCGCCAAGCGACATCTCATAAGAAATGGGGGTATACAGATATTCTGGCGCTTTGCGTACATCATGTTCGCGCAGTGCTTGGTTGACTTTGTCGAGGAGTTCGTTGTAGTGATACATAGATTTGTTGTCTTACAAAAAAAGGCTGCTCGTTGCAGAGCAGCCTTTCGCTGTTTATGTGTTTGCTGATTCTTTTAGTTCAAACGGAAGAGTACGGGGAGGTTGAAGCGTGAACGTACGGTCTTGTTACCCTGACGTGCGGGCTTCCACTTGGGCATCATCTTCACAACGCGCTCGGCTTCCTTTGAGAGGTTTTCGTCGGGCGAACGTACGATTTTAACGTCTACAATAGAACCGTCTTTGTTGACAACGAAGCTGACGAATACGCGACCCTGGATGCCTTGCTCTGAGCAGATGGGGGGGTATTTGATGTTGTCGCTGAGCCACTTGTAGCATGCTTCGTCGCCACCGGGGAATTGGGCGTTCTGCTCTACGACGTCGAAGATGCGGTCGTCTTCAACCTGCTCCACAACGGGACCTGTAGCAACGGGTCCAACGGCAGCGGTAGGTGCACCTGTGCCAACGGTGCCGACGATGACCTGATTAACCTCCTCGCTTGTCTCAATCTTCTCGTCCTTGATTTCCACTTCGTCTTCCACAATCTGGAGAATCTCGGGCTGCACGTTGTTGTTGACAACGGGGGCTGCGGGTTGCTGCTCTTCCTGGATGGTCACGGGAATCATGTCCTCTTCAGTGGCCATTTCGTAGATGGGCTCATCATTTTCCTCGACCTTTACGTCATAGTAAGTGAGTTCAAAAGCAGCAAAGAGTAGCGCAAACGTCACACAAAATCCGATGAGGATGCTCGTGCCTTTTTGCTTTCTGATGTCTTCTGCAATAACTGTTGCTTCCATAGTATATTTTTGTTTTTGTTTTCAACTTATCGGCACAAATTTAGTACTTTTTTCTTATATGACACTCTTTTCTCTGTTTTTTTTTCAATAAAATGTTGTTTTTTTTCGTTTTCACTATGAAAAAGAGGAGCTGCTAATCTAAAAAACGTAACTTTGAACTCGAAATCAATGACACATCAGAATCGACTATACATTATTATTATTTGGGCACTCGCATGTGTAGGCAGTGTGCGAGGACAGGAAGGAGGCAGTGTGTTCAACTTTCTTTCGCTTCCTTCGTCCGCTCACGCCAGCGCGCTTGGCGGGCGCAATATTTCATTGATGGATGACGACGCTTCGCTTGTGCTTCAGAATCCTGCTTTGCTCTCAAACGTGAGCAACAACAGCATCAACCTGAACTTCATGACCTACATGCAGGGCGCGAAGCTCGGCAGTGCCGCTTTTGTGCGCGAAGCTGGCGAGCGTGGCACATGGGGCGCCTCGGCTCAGTTTCTTGGCTATGGCAAGATGAAGGAAACCACAGCTGCAGGTGAGGTGCTCGGCGACATGAGCGCGTTGGATTTGTCCCTTGGGGGCATGTATAGCTACTTGTTTAATGATTATTGGTCGGGCGGCGCCACGGGTAAGTTTATCTATTCGAAATACGCAAGCTATTCGTCTGTGGCTTTGGCTGTAGACCTCGGCGTCAACTACATCAATGAGGAGAGCGACTTCTCCACCTCGCTCGTACTTGCCAATATGGGAGGACAGGTGAAAGCGTTCGGCGAACAGCGCGAAGCATTGCCTTTCAACCTTTTGTGGGGATTCACCAAGGGCTTGGCGCATTTGCCCATCCGCTTGAGTGTCACACTCACCGACCTCACACGTTGGTCGAAGGCGTATTATTATGTGCCGGGCGGGGGTGAACCTTCAGCTGGGCGCATCATCATGAATCACATCAATCTCGGTGTGGACATCATCCCCAAAGAACAGTTCTATCTCTCGATAGGCTATAATATCCGCCGTGCCAACGAACTGACCGCAGCTGGCAGTTCGCACGCCGCAGGTCTCACCTGTGGAGCGGGTGTCAACATCAAGCGTATCAAGTTCGGACTGGCGTATGCTAAGTACCACGTCAGTGTACCCAGTTTTACGTTCAGCTTAGGCTACAGTCTATGATGAGGGGGGGCTGTGCTCCTGACCCCCTATGGCGCTGGAGTGGGAAATAATAATAACAAACCATAAGTATGTGAGTAGACTTGTTTCGGGCACTCACATACCACACATGATGGTATTTTGAAAGATATGAAAAAGATAACGATTGCAATAGATGGTCATTCGTCGTGCGGCAAGAGCACGATGGCCAAGGACCTTGCCCGCGAATTGGGTTATGTGTATGTCGACACGGGTGCGATGTATCGTGCCGTGACACTTTTTGCTATGGAGGCAGGCTTCATTTCTCCAGAAGGAGCTGTGGACGTCGAGGCTTTGCGCAAGTCGATGGATCGTGTGCGCGTCACTTTCCAATTCAATGCAGAAACGGGACGTCCAGACACCTATCTCAATGGAGTGCGCGTCGAAGATCGTATTCGCATGATGGACGTTTCTTCCCGTGTCAGTCTCATTGCCGCCATCGATTTTGTGCGCGCCGCTATGGTGGCGCAGCAACAGGAGATGGGTCAAGGCGGCGGTGTGGTGATGGACGGTCGCGACATAGGAACCACGGTGTTCCCCCATGCCGAACTCAAGATTTTCGTTACAGCCACCGCCGAGGTGCGCGCTCAGCGTCGCTACGACGAACTGACAGCCAAGGGCGAGGTCTGCAACTTCGAAGAGATACTCCGCAATGTGCAGGAGCGCGACCACATCGACTCAACCAGAGCCGTTTCTCCGCTGCGCAAGGCGGATGACGCCATCGTGCTCGACAACAGCCATCTCACCATTCCCGAGCAGAAAGCATGGCTGCTCAGTCAGGTGGCTTCGCTCTTGCAGTGAGTATGCAGTATGTCTTCACGACTTGCTTGCCCCAGGGCTTTACTCTGAGCATACAATAGGGCTTCACTCTAAACATGCAGTAAGGCGGTGGCAGTCAGCTTTGCGCTGCGCAGAGCAGTAAGACTCGTTTTTGAAAGAACAGAAAGATGGAGATAGAAATCGATCAGGGAAGTGGTTTCTGCTTTGGTGTGACACGTGCCATCAGCAAGGCAGAGGAAGAATTAGGCAGTGGGGGACAACTCTACTGTTTGGGCGACATCGTGCACAATGGGCAAGAGTGTAGTAGGCTGCAAAGGATGGGACTCATCACCATCGACCATACACAATACAACCAACTCCAAGATGCCACTGTGCTGCTTCGTGCCCATGGAGAACCGCCTGGCACCTACCGCACCGCTACGACAAACCGCCTCACGCTGGTCGATGCCACTTGTCCCGTTGTGCTTCATCTGCAAGAGCGCATCAAACGCGAATATGATACCGATCCGCATCACGAGCGCCAGATTGTTATCTTCGGCAAAAACGGTCATGCCGAGGTGCTCGGACTCGTAGGCCAGACCAATGGTCATGCCATTGTCATAGAGCGTCCAGAAGAGGTTGAGAAGCTTGACTTCAATCGTGATATCTGCCTCTACTCCCAAACCACGAAGTCGCTCGAAGGATTCCGCCAGGTGGTGGGATACATCCAGCAGCACATCTCGCCCAACGTCACCTTCCGCTACTACGACACCATCTGTCGCCAGGTCGCCAATCGTATGCCCCACATTCGGCAGTTCGCCTCGCGTCATGATGTAGTCCTCTTTGTTTGCGGCAAGAAGAGCAGCAACGGTAAGGCACTCTTTGAGCAGTGTCTTGCTGTGAATGCGCGCAGCTATATGATAGACGCAGCCAGCGAGATAGAATCCCGCTGGCTGGCATCGTGTGCTTCGGTGGGCATCTGTGGAGCCACCAGCACCCCCAAGTGGTTAATGGAGGAGTGCAAAGTACGCATCGAGGAGCTGCTTGGCAGCCACGAATGAGGTCTTCTGCCCCTGCAGCACGCATCGCTCTTCAGCGAGCAGCATGTCTGCGATGGTGGGGTTCTGGAAGAAGCTGTCTCGCAGGTGCTCGTTGATGCTTTCATACATCCAATATTTCGCTTGCTCGTTGCGTCGGTGTTCGAAGTAGCCCGTCTGCTTCACATAGTCGATGTAGCGATAGACCATGTCCCACACTTCTTTGATGCCCAGGGCATAGAAGCCGCTGTAGCAGAGCACTTCGGGCGACCATCCACTCTCGGGCTTGGGGAATAAGTGCAGAGCATTGCGGAACTGTGTGGCAGCCAATTGGCACTTATCCACGTTGTTCCCATCACACTTGTTGATGACAATGCCGTCTGCCATCTCCATGATGCCGCGCTTGATGCCTTGCAGTTCATCGCCCGTGCCTGCCAGTTGAATGAGCAGGAAGAAGTCTACCATGGAGTGGCACGCCGTCTCGCTTTGTCCTACGCCCACCGTTTCCACGAAAATCTTATCGTAGCCAGCAGCTTCGCAGAGCACAATCGTTTCGCGCGTCTTGCGGGCAACGCCACCCAGACTGCCAGCAGATGGACTGGGGCGGATGAACGAGTCGGGATGTACGCTAAGCTTCTCCATGCGCGTCTTGTCGCCCAGGATGCTGCCCTTGGTGCGCTCGCTGGAGGGGTCGATGGCGAGCACGGCAAGTTTGCCTCCGTGCTTCTTCAGTATGTGCACACCAAACTCGTCGATGCTCGTGCTCTTGCCTGCACCTGGCACACCACTGATGCCCACTCGGATGCTCTTTCCGCTGTGTGGAAGACATTTCTCTATGACTTCTTGTGCCACAGCCTGATGGGCAGGATGGGTGCTCTCAACGAGTGTTACAGCTTGTCCGAGAATGCTTGGGTTGCCTTTGAGTATGCCCTCCACATAGTCTGATGCCGTGAGTTTCTTGCGTGCAAACCGACTGCGCTGGAGATGGGGATTCACTTTGGCTGGTTGTTCCACGCCATCGTTGACGACGAGTCCAGCATATTCCTGTGCGTTTTCGGGATGTTCCATGGTAGTATGTATGTGTGTTTACTGCTCTACAGTCATGTTTATCGTCTGTTGCGGGCGCTTCGGGTCGTTGGTGATGAAGAGGATGCGGGGGCGCGCTTTACCCTTCTTGAGGTATTTTTCGTTGATGGTCACCTTCACTTGTGTCGAGCGTCCGGGTTGTACGACACGGTCACCAACGCTGACTGCAATAGCGGGGTTGAAGACTTGCACCTGACTGATGTTCAGCGGCTGTTGTCCCATGTTAGAGAGTGTCACCGTCTGCGTTTGTTTCTTCTTGCCCTTCATGGCAAAGGTCAACTCTTCTTGCGAGAGCTCCATCTGTGGAGCCAAGGCAAGCTGTTCGGGCGTGAGCTGAGAGAAGTTGGGCAACAGCACCGACGAGACGAGAATCTCGTTCTTGCTGCTCACTTTGTCTCCCATGTGGCGAGCTAGGTAGATGCGCGTCTGGCTCAAACCATATCGGGGCAACTTCTCGCTTTGCAGCGTGATGCGCACACGTCCAGTTCGTCCGCCCGCTATGACCTCGGGGAAGGACTGTACCATGAGGTAATCAGGCAGGTGCATGAGCTGTGGGCGATAGGGGGTACGTTCTTGGTTGAAGATTTGCAGTTCAACGGCAGGATGGTCCCCTCTGTTCACTTTGTCAAACTCCAGATAATTGGTGTTGATGCGTATACCACCAAGGTCGATGGGGAAGTCGCCTGTGTAGTTAAGCTTCTTCGTCACCACACGTCCCTCCATCTGCAGATAGAGTGGTTTGTCGCTGCCTGTTACGTAGACGGCGAGTTCTTTCTGGAAGTGTCCGAGCATCATGGCATCGTACACCGCTGTCACCTGAGCCTTGGCGCCAGGGGCTATGGTACCGCGTGTCCACGTAGCTTGTGTGCAACCGCACGATGGCTTCACATCGGTGATTTCCACCGCCTGCTTTCCCTTGTTCTTGATGGTGAAGGTCACGCTCTTAGGCGTTTGAAAGATGATTTCGCCCATGTGTGCCAAGGGTTGATCCACGACAAGCTTGTTCTGGGCATGTGTCGAGAGTGTCAAGGCTGCCAAAGCAGCGGTGAACCATATCTTGAGTTTCATAGTGATCTTGTTTAGCGGAATTCCTGTGTTTTGTGTGCAAAGATACACATTATATTTTTCTTCCGCAAGTTTTTTGGAGCGAATAATGCTGCTTAGAAATCAATCAAGGTGGCGTAGGGGAAGATGCGTGAGGGGTCGCCCCATACGCGCAGTGCCTGCTGCATGTTTCCCTTTTCAGCCTTTAGAATGCCCTGAAAAACAGTCTTTCCGTTCAGCACCACCTCTACGGGACGCGAGGCATCTATGGTGTGCTCGTTGAAGTAGAGACGCAGCTTGCCGTGGGTGGCAGGTGTCGTTGAGCGGTCGTGGATGAGGGCGATGCCCCAGTTGGGTTCAACCAGTGTGGGCGTGTACTTCACCTGGCTGACAGAGAGCACGACGCGGTTATCCTTGATTTGGTAGTCGTAGAAGGTGCGCTGTTCGCCACTCTCCTCCTCCAAAACCTCTATGTTGTAGAAACTGTTACGCTTAACCCCATCAATCTCGTAGTTCTCCCAGCGGAAACTGTCGGGTGTGGCATTTCGCTTGAAACTGATCATCCAGGGTGTCGTCTGGCTGTAGTCGATGCCATGTCCGCGTCCCTCTTGCAGGGCCACGCGATGGGTGTATTGTCCCGGGTAGCGTGTAGCAAGGCTGTCGAGTTTATCACCCGTAAACTGAGTGAGGTAGTTGCGATAGAACATCATGTCCTTCTCGCCCGTGAGCAGACTGAATGGCAGTGCTGCGAGGTTTTCCACAGGAGCATTGATGAGCGGTTCTCCGCCAGCCATTGGACCAGCAGCCGCTAAATAGTCGGCATAGTAGCTGGCGAGGCGCTGGCTTCCGTATCCACCTTCTGAGATGCCGAAGAGATAGATGCGGTTGGGGTCGGTATGGCCGTCCACGAGCGCGTGTCTAAGCAGTCGCTCCCAGATCCACAACTTACCCTTTTGCCACCAGCGATAGTATTCTCCCTCGTTGGGGATGCGTGGCACATAGTAGAGTGCTGGCGCGTCTTTGAAGTCTTTAGCCAGTTGCCATCCCGTTTCCCATTCCTCGTTGCTCGGACCCGATCCATGCAGATAGAGAAAAAGCGGATAGCCTTCCGCAGGGCGTTCTCCTTTTGTTCCGGAGTAGAACTTCATGCGTGCGTTCGGTTCAAACTCAGTTGGGATGTCCCAGTAAAAGGATGTCTTCTTGGAGAGCTCAGCAGGTGTGGGCAAGCGAAGATCGTCCTGCGCATTGTAGGTCTTCACCCATTCCTTCCAAGCCTTTTGGCGCATTTTGTCCAGTTTCGGTTGTGCAGAAAGCAGTTGTGTGCTGATGAGAAGTAGTATCAGCAATCCTATTTTTTTGTTCATGATTTGTGATAAAGATGATATTCAAAGAAATTAAAGATACGTTTACAAGCTTGTCAGTGGCGCATCACTGGGCATCTATGGTGAGCGTGCGTGTTCCGTCAGATTCCTCTGTGAGGTGCACAGTCACGGTGTCGTCGGGCAGCAGCGGTTCGATGAGTTCCGGCCATTCGATGAGGCAGAGGTTGCCGCTGTAGAAGTAGTCATCGATGCCGATGTCTTTCGCTTCGTCCAGACAGCGTATGCGGTAGAAGTCGAAGTGGAAGATGGGCTTGCCTGCAAAAGCAGCGAGGCGTTCCGTCTGGTCATCTACATGAAGGTCCGAAGCAGCCTGGTATTCGTTGACGATGGCAAACGTAGGGCTTGCCACAGCATCTTCCACCTGAAGGAGGTTGCAAAGCGCACTGATGAAGGTCGTCTTGCCGGCTCCCATCTTGCCATAGAAAGCAATGACACGTCGATTGCCAATTGCATCGAAGAATGGCAGGGCTGCCTCAGGCAAGGCATTGAGATCATTTATTTTTATTGTCGTCATAGGGTGAGAGGGTGGGTGATTAGGTTCTTCTGCTCGAAACAGGGCAGGAAGAAGGTGAAACTTAGGGGCATCATCTCCGCTTTCCTTGCATGGTCACCAGCGGGATGAGCATCTCTTCAAGTGAGATACCTCCATGCTGGAATGTGTCGCGGTAGTAGGAAACGTAGTAGTTGTAGTTGTTCGGATAGGCGAAGAAGTCGCCGCCTGTGGCAAAGATGTAGGTGGTGGAAAGGTTCGGGGCAGGCAGTTGGGCGCGCAAGGGGTCTTTGATTTCGAACACCTCTTTGGCATTGTATGCCAGATTCTTGCCCAATTTGTAGCGTAGGTTCGTGTTGGTGTTTTTGTCGCCCACCACACGTATGGGCGACGAGCAGCGTATGGATCCATGGTCGGTGGTGAGCACCACGCGGCAGTCTGTTTGTGCCAGTGTGCGGAAGAGTTCTCCCACGACGGAGTGTCTGAACCAGCTGCGTGTGATGCTGCGATAGGCAGCCTCGTTGTTTGCCAGTTCTCTCACCATGCGGCTTTCCGTACGGGCATGGGAGAGCATGTCGATAAAGTTGACCACCACGACATTCAGGTCGTGTTGCATCAGGTTGGGCAATTCGTGCAGCAGCCGCTCTCCCGCTTGCGAGTCGTTCACTTTGTGGTAGGAGAATGTGTTGCGTCGGCGGTAGCGGTCAAACTGTGTTTTGATGAGTGGAGCCTCGTTGAGGTTCTTCCCCTCCTCCGAGTCCTCGTCGACCCAAAGGTCGGGAAACATCTTGGCGATGAGGTTGGGCATGAGACCCGAGAAGATGGCGTTGCGGGCATACTGTGTTGCCGTAGGGAGGATGCTGAGATAGAGGTTCTCGTCGAAGGTGAAGAGGTCAGCCAGTTCGTCGCGGATGACACACCATTGGTCGTAGCGGAAGATGTCGATGACGATAAGAAAAACCTTCTGCCCATCATTGAGGGGCGGAAAGATGGTCGTCTTGAAGATGTCGGGCGAGAGCATGGGGCGGTCGTCGCTCTTCTCGAGCCACGAAAGGTAGTTGCGCTGCACGAAGCGTGAGAAACCACGGTTCGCCTCTTGTTTCTGCATGGCGAGCATCTCTTTCAGCGAGGCATCCGATTCGCTCAGTTGCAGTTCCCAACTGATGAGTCTTCTGTAGACCTCCTTCCAGTCGTCGACAGTGCGGCAATCGTCGATTTGCATCGACAGTTTGCCAAAGTCCTGTTGGTATGCCGTCTGCTGCACTTCGGCAACGATTTCTCTTTGGTGAATGTTTTTCTTCAGCGTAGAGAGGATCTGTATGGGGTTGACAGGCTTGATGAGGTAGTCGGCAATTTGCTGACCGATAGCTTGCTCCATGATGTTTTCCTCTTCGCTTTTAGTGACCATCACCACAGGCACGGAGGGTGCTATGCTCTTGATGCGCTGCAGTGTTTCGAGGCCCGACAGTCCGGGCATGTTCTCGTCGAGCAAGATGAGGTCGAACGATTGCTCTTGGCATCGTTCGATGGCATCGTGCCCGTTTGTTGCGGTGGTCACGTGGTAGCCCTTCTTCTCCAGAAAGAGCAGGTGGCCGCGCAGCAGTT
The DNA here is from genome assembly GCA_018065005.1 of Candidatus Physcousia equi. GTDB lineage: Bacteria > Bacteroidota > Bacteroidia > Bacteroidales > Bacteroidaceae > Physcousia > Physcousia equi. Next base: position 6,469 of record JAGHUD010000030.1, on the reverse strand, counting down.
CTATCTCGTCGTCAATCCAAAGTAGGTAGTTCATAGGTCATTAAAATCCGAATGGGAAATTAAAATCCGAATGGGAAATCGTCCTCTTCAATCAGTTCTTCTTCCTCCTCGCCAGCAGGCTGGTTGGGGTCGACGTCTTCGGGGTCAACAAACGGGATGTCTGTCTGGTCGTCGATGCGCAGGTTGTCGGGGATGTTGAGTGGAGCGAGGTGGCGGTCGAAGAAGATGCCATAATCCTCAAAGCTATACTGCTTGCCCAGCATCTGTAGGTTCTTGTCGCTGATGAGCAGCGATCGAATGCCTTCGAGACGTGTTGCCATGTGTCGGTCGGAGTAGAGTTGCTGTGCGTAGGCATGCACCTCGTCGTAGCTCTGGAATCCTTTGATGGCCATCATGTTGATGCCGCTGAGCTGCAGCAGTTCTATTTCGAAGTTGCGCACCATGTACGAGGTGAAGTTGTAGCGAGCCATCTCGTAGAGCAGTTGATCCTCGTCGAGACTGCCGGCAGGGTAGGCGAGCACAAAGCTGTAGTCGGTGAAGCGCTCGTCTGAGAGGGTGTCAGTGGCGAGTGAGTCGGTTGTGAGTCCCACTGTTCGTCGGCTCCAGATGTCCGACGCACTGAACTTGTCTGTCGACAGCAGTCGTCCCTCTTCGAGTCCCTTGACGATGTATTGTGCCATCTCTGCTATTTCGTCGCTCGAATACTTCTGCACGAGTTCCTTCAGTTCATCCACAAAAGTCTTTTGGTGGCCCGTGTAGAGCTGTGTCATGGCATGCACGAAGAGCAGTTTAGCGCGGTGTTTGCCTTCGGGGAAGTTTTCTGTCGAGAACTTGAAGTTGTCGTTCACCTCCGTGTATCTGTCCTCCTGGTAAGCCCTGTAGGTAGCCATGTAGACCGAGTCTTCGATGTGGCTTCCCTCACGTGCGATGAGTTGGTAGTTGGGGTTGGCGAGCAGCACGGCAGTCCTGTCCTCGGGGTATTCCTCGATGAGCAGTTGTCGGTAGTGTTCAGCCTCTTCGTTGTTGCCCATGCGTCCCATGAGCAAGAACATGTGGTAGTAGACGTCAGCCTTCTTCTCAAAATCAGGGAAACTCGTGAGCAAGCGCTGCAGTGTGTTCAGTGCAAGGGGGAAGTTCTCGAGGCGTTCCGTTTCGATGATGCCCGCCTTGTAGAGTCCGTCGCAGATGAGTTGGTTGGATGCTTCCAGGTCTTCCTCTGTGAAAGGAATCTGCCGGAGGTAATACTCACGCTCGTGGGGGTCGTTTGCCAGCGAGTCCTTGCGTGCCTGTTCCTCTTCGCTCCATTCACCTTCCATTCCTTCCATTCCGAGTGAGTCCGTCGGCTCGTCGTCGTAGTTGTATTCCTCGAAGCCCGATCCGTTGTCCTGTCGTTCTTTGCTCTGTCGTCGCCAGTTGTCCTCGTTCTTTCTGTTGCCCCATTGCCGACGGAAGGCTTGCATGCCGTTCTGCACCGTCTGTGGGTTGTAGAAGTACCAGGCGCCCTTGCGCACAGGTCCCGTCGTAGCGTTGTTGTTGGCAGGGCGGTTGGCAGCATTTCTGTTGTTGTTCGCCATTCGGTCTCCCTCTCGAGCCGCTTTCTTCTCTGCCTCCTTCTCCTTCTTTTTGAGTTCGTCGATGACGCGGTCGATGGCAGCCATTCTTTCTTTCTCAGGCAGTTGAGCCAACACCTGCAAACTGTCTTGCAGTTTGATGTCGGCGAGGGGCGGTGCGAGTTCGTCGAGAATCTTGCTTCTTCGTTCGCTCTCCTTATAGTCTTCGTGCTCCTTGTCGAGCAGGGAGACGCACTGCTGATAAGCCTTTTGTGCTTCGATATATTTCTGGCACTCCCAGTACAGTTCGCCAAGGCGCAGACAGAGCACAGCCTTTGCCACTCCACCGTTCGTGCTCTCCTCGATGCCTTTCTCCCAGGCGTAGCAGCACCGTGTTGTGTCGTTCACGCTCAGGTAGATGTTGCCGATGGCATAGTAGACACGGTCGAGGTAGTCCTTATTGCGGTCGCTCTTAGCCATGCGTTGCAGCTTCTTGATCATCTGTTTGTGTTTCGACTTAGGCATAACCTCCGTCTGCATGATGCGGGCGTTGAACTCCAGTTCGTAGGGTGGGTTGGCACGTATGACCTTGGAGAGCGTCTTATATGCCAGGTCGTTCTTTCCCGTCTCGTGGTAGAGTTGTGCCAGCAGGAAGTGCAGGCGTGCACGTTGCAACTTGCCCTTGGCGTTTCGCGCTGTAGCTTGCAGATACGGCACAGCCTCCTCGTAGCGTTGTGTCTGTACGAGGAAGGCAGCCATCGTGTTGTCGCGTTCCTTCTGTCCCTCCGTCGAGAGACTGTCGCGGCGCATCTTGTGCAAGATATCTTCGGCATCGTAGGGCCATTCGAGTGCCACATAGCAACGTGCCAGCCACACGCGCGCCAGCGCCAGTATGTCAGGTTGGGTGGCATAGAGGCGTGTCATGTAGCTGAAGGTGGAGGCAGCCTCGAAGAAGTTACCTTGCAGGAACTGCGACTGTCCGAGCATCAGCCACGAGCGGTGCAGATAAGGGTTGAACTCTTTGCGTTGCCTGAACTCCTTCTCCTTGGCAGTCAGTCGGTGTCCGGCGGCGTATGTGGGTTTCTTCTTGATGCTGTGCACCTTGATGGCCTTCTCACACTTCTCGATGGCACGGTCGTAGTTCGACTTGCCGCTGCTTGCCGTCGTCTTGTTTGTGCTGATATAGATAGGCAGCAAGCGGGTGTAGTCATCTTTGTGCGCCCGTTGCTGTGCGTCTTGTCCTTCCAGGAAGGCAAGTTCTGCGTTGTGCATGGTGTTGAAGCGCGCCGTGAACGAATGCCAGGTGCGCGTCAGCGCCGTGTTCTTCTTTGTGGAGCAAGACGAGAGGAGCAGCAGCACAAAGAGGTGCAAAAGAGCATATAGATAGGATGTAAATCTCACTTGCTTTGACAGGACTAAGTTTTTTCTACTTTATATATAACGCGCGTATGCTTCTTTTATTGTATGAAGGCGGGGGGATTCGCTCTTCTTCGTCTTTCTGCCCATCCTCCCTGCGCTGCGCCGCGTTGCTTTGCGCTTCCTGCGCTATGTATTTTCCCTTCTTTCCCCCACAATCAGGAAAACCTCGTCTTTCAGTTCGTCGGGCAGGTTGACATATCTGAGCTGGAGCGATCGCACCCAGCCAGCCACCTCATCGGTGCGCATGGTATAGAGCACTTCGCGGAATTCCTCCACTTCGTCGGGAGCATACTCGTTGCCGGCGCGTCCGCGGAAGCGGTCGAGCTCTTCGTCTTCGTAGTACTCCACGTCCTTACTCACGGCAGCCAGCAGGCTGTCTTTCTCGCAGACTTCATGCTGTCCGCAACACTCTATGGAAACTTGCTTGATCAAGGGGAATCGAGTGAATGAATGAATATCTTCTTTTTTTCTTATTCGCCACCATCGCGATGTGCCGTTTCTCTTTGTCGTGTGAAGGGCACTTCTTGGTCGGCTTCTGTTTCAGTCCACCTGCGCCGCTCACGCCTTCGTTGCTCCGATGGCTTCAAAGAAGTTAGGGTAGGACTTGCTCACCACCTCGGGGTGGTTGATGCGGATGCAGCCACGCACCTGGCAGCATGGAGCAAACGCCATCGCCATGCGGTGGTCGTCATAGGTGTCGATGGCAGGTTGCTCCACTTCCGCGCATCGCTGCCCCTCCCAGTAGAGGATGCTGTCTTCTGCTTCGTTCACGACGTAGCCCAACTTGCGCAGTTCGGTGCGCAGGGCATGGATGCGGTCCGTCTCCTTAATCTTGAGGCTCTGCAATCCGGTGATGCGGAACGGCACATTCAGCATGCAGCAACTCACCACCACCGTCTGCGCCAAGTCCGGGCAGCGCAGCATGTCAAGGTCCAGACGGGTGCAGCGCTGTCCGTTGTGGCTCAACACCACGCCGCCCTGCTCAAACCGACTCTCCACGCCCAGCTGTGCAAAGATGTCCTGCACCACCTGGTCGCCCTGCATGCTCTCGCGGAAGAGTCCCGGCAACACGGCAGAACTGCCCGGGGTGAGGGCTACGAGTTCGTACCAGTAGGAGGCGGCGCTCCAGTCGTTTTCGATGGTGTATGGTGTCGACCGATAGCCCGTAGGGCGCACGCGGATGCAGTCCTCGCCCTCCCATGCAGCCTCTGCGCCAAAGTCGCGCATCATCTTCAGCGTCATGTCTATGTAGGGGCGACTGACGATGCCTCCCGTGAGGCGCAGTGTCAGTCCCTGTGCCAACGTGGGTCCCACCATCAACAAGGCGCTGATGTACTGGCTGCTCACGTTGCCTTCCAGCGTCATCTCTCCACCCTCAAGTGTCTTGCCCTGGATGCGCAGTGGTGGAAACCCTTCGCTCTCCACATAGTCGATGCAAGCACCCAGTCGGCGCAGTGCATCCACCAGGATGCGTATGGGGCGCTGGCGCATGCGCTCCGTTCCGGTGATTTCCCATGTTCCTTCCCGCGTGCACAGATAAGCGGTGAGAAAGCGCATCGAGGTGCCTGCTGCCATGATGTCGATGTGGCACACCTCGGCTTGCTTTTCGGTGTAGTCCTTCTTCTGGCTCAAGGCACGTTGCATGACGAAGGTGTCGTCGCAGTCCGACACATTCTCGAGTCTTCCCTCTTCACCGCTCAGTGCATTCAGCACGAGGGCACGGTTGGAGATGCTCTTGCTGGCGGGCAGTTTGGCAACCCGGTTCTGCAGTTGCAGACGCTCCACCTCAAATGGGCTTTTCTGCTTTATTTCGCCCCTTTGGGGGTCGTTTTTTGGGCTAATTGTGGCCATAATCGCACTTTTTTTACTTTTTCGGCACAAAAGTACGAAAAAAATTTGGCAGTTCCAAAAAAATGCACTAACTTTGCAATCGCAAAAGCAAAGGAACGGGATGTAGCGCAGTTGGTAGCGCACACGTCTGGGGGGCGCGAGGTCGCAAGTTCGAGTCTTGTCATCCCGACCTAAGAAAAAGGAGAGCTTCGGCTCTCCTTTTTCTGTTTTGCGCTTTCGCTTCTTTGTACTCAATGCAAAGTCTTTGCTTTCGCTGCAAATTATGGGTGGAAAGTCTTGCTGTCGCAGCCAGGGTAAAGTTCCAAAGCCGAACGGCGGGAAATAGGGGTCTTCCTATTTCCCGCCGTTCGGCTTTTTTTGTTGCAGCTATACAAATTCTTTGCGGATGCGCTCAGCAATCTCTGCCATTTCCTCAGCGCTGAGCTGGAGGTGGGGATTGGTGAAGCGCATGTCGGCTTCCGACTGCATAGGCACCAGGTGGATGTGGGCGTGCGGCACTTCGAGTCCCAGCACACACTGTCCTACCTTCACGCAGGGGATGGCACGTCGTATGGCAAGCGCCACGCGCTTGGCAAAGACCTGCAATCCTGCCAGTTCCTCATCTTCCAGGTCGAAGATGTAATCCACTTCGCGCTTGGGAATCACCAGTGTGTGACCCTTTTGCAGAGGGCTGATGTCGAGGAAGGCATAGTAGTGCTCGTCCTCTGCTATCTTGTAGCTGGGAATCTCTCCCGCCACGATACGGCTGAAGATTGTCATGTCTGTGCAGATGTTTGTTGTTTATTCGTCGAAGGAGATGTTCAGAACCTCCAGGCTCACGATGCCCTGTGGCACCTTGATTTCCACCACGTCGCCCACCTTATGTCCGAGCAGACCCTGTGCGATGGGAGTAGAGACACTGATCTTGCCCTGTCTCAGGTTTGCCTCCGTGTCGCTCACGATGGTGTATGTCATGGTAGCGTTGTTGCGTGTATTCTTCAGCTGCACCTTGGTGAGGATTTGCACGGTGTCGGCATTGAGCTTGCTCGTGTCGATAATCTTAGCCGATGCGATGGTAGCCTTCAGGTTTGCAATCATGCCTTCGAGCTTGCCCTGCCATTCCTTGGCAGCATCGTATTCTGCGTTCTCACTCAGGTCGCCCTTGTCGCGTGCTTCAGCGATGGCTGCGCTGGCTGCAGGGCGGTCTTCGGTCTCCATCTTCTGGAGTTTTGCCACGAGTTCGTCGTAGCCCTTTTGTGTCATGTATCCCATGTCAGTAATGTAGTTTAGATTTCTTTTGTTTCTTGTTGGTTGCTGCCCGTCATTCCTTGTGGGCATCCGGTGTCTTTTAGTGTGTTGCTCATGCGAAAGAGAGAAAACGAAAAGAATCCCGATGCTGCAACATCGGAACCCTTCTTTCGTCCTTCTTCTCTCCTATTCTGCGGCAAAGGTACGAACTTTCCCCGAAACTGCCAAATTTTAGTCGTGAAAAAAGAATAAAGTATCCTCAAAGGCGAAAGCCATAACCTTCTTAGATCACAGGTCGAAGTAGGAAGCCATGGGCTCTTCTTGCAACGTGCGCGCGTACATTTTTATATATTATATAAAGAAATCGCACCACCTCATCACCTCATCCTTGCGGGGGCAACACACGGCACAGCAGTTCAGCG